>JALYQZ010000020.1 GCA_030855525.1 bacterium | reverse complement strand
TTTCCAATTTTGGTATGATTGATTTGTTGCATTAATTGCATTTATACTTATCCAATCCTTAATAATATTTGCACCTGCTGGTGATGTCCATTGAATGTTCACAGTGCCACTTGGTGCTATGGGAGATAGAGTAGTGACTTGAACAGAATAAGTACCTGGAGTTGGAGTAGGTGTTGGGGTTGGGGTTGGAACTGGTGTAGGAGTAGGTGTTGGATTAGGGAGAGGGGTTGGTGTCGGCATCGGTGTAGGTGTTGTTCCTCCCAGCTGGATACTCGCAAGATTAGACCATCTGAAACCAGAATTCTCTGTATTAGCTCTCACTCGATAGTAATATGTTTTTCCTGCAGTAACTGCTGTGTCATATAACTCTTGGTCATTGGCTGGTTCTTTAGAGAGGATCACCCAATCAAGTCCATTCCCCGTTTCAGATTTCATCACCCAAAAGCTAGACTCGTTAAATGAGTTGTCTTGCCAGGTAATTTTCAGTCGTGGACTCGTTGCACTTCCCACGTTCACCACATTTAATGATGTGGGTTGGAGTGGTGCAGATGTTTGTGATATCGGTTCTGCTTTGATACTGATAGTATCAGAGTAAGTTGATCCTCCAGCATTGTTGGCTTGAATGCGATAGTAGTATATCTTTCCTGCAACAAGAGATCTATCAGTTGCCACGGTGGTATTAACACTAGCTTGTTGAATAGTACTCCAATTTGCCCCATTCTCCGATCTCATGACTGAAAATCCACTTTCATTGTTTGAGTTATCTTGCCAGACAATTTTAATTTCAGGAACTGTAGTATAGTCTCCTGAATTTTGTCGTATGGGAGCACTGAGGTTTGCTGCCATCAAAGGTGTCGGGGCTGATGGTGCTGAAGTTGCACCAACGGCGGCGAGTTGTGTATGTTTTTCTATTTCATTTTGTGCGAGTTGTGTTTGCTGTATTACAAACCATGCTGCGATTAAACTGATACCTGCAATTACGATTAATCCAATACTACTGTTGACTTTTTTAGAAGATTTCATGTGTATCCTCAGTATATCTTATTTGTTAAGATTTTATGAAGTCTTATCAACAGGTAACCAACTGTCATGCAACAAAAAACCATGACACTCCATTCGGAGCATCATGGTTTTTTGAATGGTCGCACTTCTGCCTGATGTTTCTATTGGGCAGACTAATACATTTGTTACTTTTTTTAGATGATTGAACTTACTTTCTGAGCGTTTGCTATTACCCAGTCATTCTGGTCAGTAACAGTGCTTCGAAGCTTTGCTACAAGAGTATCTACCATTGCATGTGCATCAGTAGTATCACGTCCTGTTACTGCAGCGATCATGCTAAGTGCATCTGCTGAAATAATCATTCGTGAATCTCGAGCTCGAGCTTCAAGACTTCCCATAAAGTCTGTTGCATCTACTGCAATAACTTCTGGAGCCTTAACAAGGGGTTCAACTACAATTGATGGAACGTGCATCTGCATCGGTCCAGCAAATGCCATTGTATTTCCCATTCCTCCTTCAGAAATAAACTGTCCTACTGAGAGTCCAAGCTTATGTGCTTTTCGTTTTACAAGAACGTATCCAATGAGTGTACTCCAAGCGATAAGGCCGAGAATAAACATTGATACCTTCATGTTTCCACTTACTCCAGTGTAAGGAACCTGATTAAGGTACACTCCTCCATTTGCTGGTGGTGTATAAGTTTCTGTTGTAAGAACTACTGGTGTAGGTTCTTCTTTGATAGTTACTTTACATGTTTTTGTAATTGTTTCACCGTCTGAGTATACCTTTACTGTTCCTGACTTTACGCCAGAATTTGAGTAAGATTTCTCAAATGATTTCTTTGAACTTGAAAGATTGTCTGTTCCTGTCCATGTGTATCGGTATGATCCGTTTCCACCTCGGGCTGATGCACTCCATTCAATATCTTCGTTTACATACGCTGATGTTGGGTTTGCTTCACAAACAACTTTAAGGTCATTGTGTTCTTCTTCCTCTTTTTCGACTGTAGTTGTACATTTTACAGTAATAGTACTTGTTCCATCACTAATTACTACTTGTGAAGGTTTCTTTCCTTCGTAAGTATATGACTTGTGAATTACTCGACTATTTCCTGAAAGGTCATCCCATCCACTCCATGTGTATGTATAGTTACCTTTTCCACCTTGTGGATATGCTGTCCATGTTACTTGTTCGTCAATTTCTACAAGTGAAGGATTTGCTACACAGTATCCTTCAAGTGGAGAATGTGTAATAACTGGTGGATTGTCATTATTTGTAATAGTACATGTCTTATGCTTTCCATTTTCTACAACCACTGTTCCGTTTGCAGAACAATCTCCTCCCCAAGAACTTGCTGTATATCCTGAAAGGTTATTTTCTCGAACTGAATAAGTATTTGCAGGAAGTGTTAAGATTTGACCACTTGTAACCTGAGTATTTTCGATAAAGAGTGCAAAGTCAGAAACGTTCTTTGTTCCACCATTATCGTTAATAACTGTTTTTATAATTTTAAGTGTTCCATTCTGTGGAGTTACTACAACTGGGTTGTCGTTGTTAGTAATTGTACATGTCTTATGCTTTCCAGCTTCAACAGTTACTTTTCCATAAGCTGAACAGTCTCCTCCCCATGATCCTGCAGTATATCCTCCAAGATTATTTTCTCGAACAGAATATTCTTTAGGTGAAAGAGTAAGGATTTGTCCACTTGTTACCTGAGTGTTCTCAATAAAGAGAGCGAAGTCTGAAACGTTTTTTGTTCCACCGTTATCATTGATAACAGTTTTTACAATTTTTAATGTTCCAGTTTGTGGTGCTGGTGGTGGTGTCTTCTTATTTTTGAAGACAATATGGTAACACGTAGATGGACCATTATGAGCTCGTTGTACATTTACAACAGTAGCATTATTTGATGGTGACATAAGAGTATATCCATCATTGTCTACGAGAACCTCAGACACTGTGTAACTTCCGAATGGGAGGTTAGTAAATGTAACTTGGTTTCGACTATCAATAGTAAGTTTTTGACCATTACTCAACTTGAAAGAGAATCGCTGTGTAAAGTTTTCAATTCGTGTTGAACCATTTGATTCATACACTTCCTTGAACACTTCAATACATCCCTTAGGAGTTGGAGCGGGTGGTGGCGGTGGGGTATTTTTACAAAAATTATCTCCATTTATATGCTTGGCATTAAGAAGCCGAGTTGCATAAAGTTTTCCATTATGGAAGTCATTAAGCAAAGGACCATAGAATAGGTCAATTTGTGCAGAACAACTTGGGACATTTACAGATAAATAAATTGTAGTCTTAGGCCCAATATCTTTCAATGTTGAATCAAGTAGTACCTGAGTTTCAATATTATTTGAATACTTCTTGTAAGAAGCCATACCTACTTTATAGGTACATGTAGATGACTTATTTGTAACTGTAGCTGATTTTCCATCTGCTGCAATTGATCCTGTAAGATCTGCTTCAGGATTTTGAACACAACCAGATGCTTCTACAACTGCAAGTGTTGAATTCTTGTACACAAAGTATCCTCCAGCAATAAGAGCTGTAAGAATCACTGTAATACCTAGAATTATTGATATCTTTTTTAACATAATAATTTCGTTACGGTTTAATAAACGTCTGATCAATATAATGATCATATACGAGCATTATATCACCTCATTTACATAAAGTCAAGAGTATTGTGTAATTTATATTAGAGAGCAACAGAACCACTAAAAAGGGCTTCTATAACAAATCGCTCTTCTTTCTCCCCTAATACGTTACAGGTAGCTATAGTAAGCATATTTTTGTCACTTTTGAGATCGATAAATTGCTTATCACTTTCTACAAGAGATACAGATGTAACTTTATAGGTATATTCATGTGAGTTAGATCGAACACGTATAATATCGCCTATATTAAGGTCTTTAGCATTGTTAAAGGCTTTAAATGCCTTGTTATTTACAATTTTAATACTTGTACTATGTCCAAAGATGAACATGTTTCCATTACCGAGTGTCCCAGAACCAGGATATCGTACTGCACCTTTAAGGAGCTCATTATTAAGAGCATCTACATTAGTCGAAGATGGGTTTACTACAACAGTATCTACTCCAATTTTTTCAATGAGTACTCGTACCGGTAATTCCCCTTTTCCTTGTGTACTATTGGTAGTTCCTGCTTGAATAGGCTTAAGAAAGCCTTGTGATCCAGGCACAATTGAGGGATCTATAGGAGTTTTTGCAGTGGGAGTAGTTACTGTTTGTTTAACAGTCTGATTACTCATTCTCAGTTCATTTGGCACACCATCTATAACATATAACCCAAAAAAAGTTACAAATGAGATAGCAATGACATAGGCCATTAATTGGAATTTAAAATGCCAAATAATGTCTAAGATGCTCATATTCTGTTGTTTTTTATGGTTATTCATAGAGGAAATTAAGTAGTATTGATGTATGTATTATACACTTAATCATAGTTTTGTCAATGTACTATGTTTGACAAATTTTATAAGTATGATATTATACTATTCATTAATTAATTACGGCTTATGGATACACAACCTACATCAAATCATACTGAAAATAAAGAGAGAAAACAGACAAATACAGCGCTTAAAATCATAGTGCTTATTGGTCTCATTGCTCTTCTTATAGTTGGTATACTCTTACCAATCAAATTGGTACCAAACGCAGTAACCTCAATCAAGAATGGATTTACATCCCTTTTTGGCACTGATAGCAAGGTTACCTTATTAACAGATAAAAAAGAAATCCAATCAGGTGAACCATTTACACTTACCTGGAATGGACGACTTCAAAAAGATGGATCATACGTACTAACATATAGTTGTACTCCAGGTGTTGAAGTTCAAACATCAGTAAATATTCCAAATCAGAAAGTACCATGTGATACCCCTTATTATTTCTCACCACGAGATAATAGTATTACTATTGTTATTATTTCAGAAAACGATCAGTCAGCAACGGTCCCAGTAAATCTTGGATTCCTTGCTAATAATTCAAATGAAACCGAAGTTGTCGGAGATACAACTTTTGCTATCAATAATGCATCAATCCCTACTACACCAACACCCGTAGCAACTTCTACACCACGTGTTCCAGAGCCAACAATTCCAGCTACAAGTACACCCGCAACTTCTACACCACGTGTTCCAGAGCCAACTACACCGACTCCTTCAAAGCCTACCCCCACTACTCCATCACAACCTCAGGCTCCAGCAATTGCTGATCTTGCGGTATCAATTCTAACCGTTACTTATCCAACTCAGGATCAAGTTACAGTAAAGTTCAATGTATCAAACGTTGGAACAAAGAGTTCAGGAACATGGAACTTGAAGGCAACTATGCCATCAAAATCAAATCCTGTGTACACCGCATTGAATCAAAAGAGTCTCAATCCTCAGGATGGAATTATTTACACCCTTACGTTTGATCGAAATGCATATTCAACAAACAATACCGTTACCATCACTGCTGATTATGACAATCGCGTAACTGAATCAAATAATTCAAACAACACGTTATCAATGCAAATTTCTGGAACTACGGTTCAATCAGGAAAAGCAGACCTTACGATAAAAACACTACGAACTGGAGTTCTCTCAAGTTCTGGCAAGTTTATCGAAACTGATAGTGTTGGTTATGCTGACAAAACTGCAGTTCAGATAGAAGTCGTAAACAATGGAAGTGTTGCAACTGGTGTTTGGAAATTCACTGCAGATCTTCCAACATCTGGTTCATACTCATTCTATACATCTCCTACTCAGAAATCTTTGGCTCCAGGAGCAAAGGCAATTCTTACTCTCGGATATGATCTTCAAGAAGATTATGGAAATAAAATTATTATTGATATCGATTCTAACGATGATGTAAATGAATTAAACGAATCAAATAATGAAAAATCTGTAACTCTTGATATAGACTAATCGATTCTATTCATTACACAAAAACAAAACCCTGTACCATTTCGGTACAGGGTTTTGTTTTGATATGTTATATATCGATATTCGCTTTCTGAGCATTACTCTGAATAAAGCTCTTTCGTGCAGGTACATCTGTACCCATTAAGATATCAAAGATTTTGTCTGCTTCTTGAGCATCTTCAACGCGCACTTGTTTTAATATTCGCTTTGCAGGATCCATAGTTGTTTCCTTGAGTTCTTCAGCATTCATTTCTCCAAGACCTTTATATCGTTGTACCATTGGCTTTCCAGCTGGTTTTGTTTTGCCGGCTTTAGCAGTTTCTGCGGCGGCTGGTTCGTCAGTATCTTCACTATCCTCGTCCGCACCTTCACCTTCCACCAAAAGTTCTTCTACGTCAGGTGCTGTGTAGTTGAAAACATTTTTAATAATAGAATCTCGCTCTTCCACTGAGTATGCATACGCAATTTCTTTTCCACGTTTGATCTTAAAGAGTGGTGGCTGCGCAATGTAAATAAATCCTCCTTCTACAAGTGGCTTAAAGTATCGGAAGAACAAGGTAAGTAGAAGTGTTCGAATGTGCGCACCGTCCACATCAGCATCGGTAGCAATAATAACTTTATGATAGCGGAGTTTTGTAATATC
The DNA here is from genome assembly GCA_030855525.1 of bacterium. Lineage (GTDB taxonomy): Bacteria > Patescibacteriota > Minisyncoccia > Phycocordibacterales > JAKAEA01 > JALYQZ01. Next base: position 54,820 of record JALYQZ010000020.1, on the reverse strand, counting down.
AAAGGTATCCCCAATAGCAGTTCCAAGAGCAATAACAAGATATCGAATTTCTGCAAAAGCCAAGATTTTATCAAGTCGCGCTCGTTCTACGTTAAGTACTTTTCCTTTCAAAGGAAGGATAGCTTGAGTACGTCGATCACGGCCTTGCTTGGCTGTTCCTCCCGCAGAATCTCCCTCTACAATAAAGAGTTCTGATTCTTCTGCATCTTTACTTTGGCAATCAGCAAGTTTTCCAGGAAGTCCAAACCCTTCAAGTGCTCCTTTTCGAAGTACCGAATCTTTTGCAGCTTTTGCAGCCTTTCGAGCTTTTACAGCAAGAATCACCTTCTGGCACATTGCTCGAGCATCATCTGGATTCTCTTCAAGAAATGCATCAAATGCTTCACTAAAGACTGATTCCACCATTCCTCGTGCTTCTACCGTTCCGAGTTTTGCCTTGGTCTGTCCTTCAAATTGAATTTCCTGAATTTTTACCGAGACAACCGCTGTAAGACCTTCGAGCACATCTTCACCTGTAAAGTTATCATCATTATCTTTGATCAGATTATTCTTTCGTCCGTAGGCATTCAACGTTCGCGTTAAAGCAGTTTTGAATCCAGTAACATGTGTTCCTCCTTCAGCTGTATAAATGTTGTTAGCAAACGGCATGATACGTGAACTAATATCGTCAACGTACTGCAGACTGACTTCTACTGATTCGTATTCATTGGTTTTCTTTTCTACATAGAAAATATTCTTGTGAATTGGTTTCAGCACTTGGTTGTAAAATCGAACGAGAGAAAGCAGTCCTCCTTCAAAGTAGAAGGTCATAGATGGTACCTGTAGTGCAAGTTCACGGAAATATACTACTTCTTCATCAAATATTTTCTTTTCATAATTTCGTGCATCAATAACACTAATACGAAGGCCCTTTACGAGATATGCTTGCTGGCGCATATGAGTTACCACACGATTAAAATCATAAGAAATTTCCTTGAAAATTTCTTCATCAGCTCGGAAAGTAACAATAGTTCCATTGCTCTTTGAGGGGCCAAGTCTTTTTACTGCTGCTTTTTTCTTTCCTTGAGAATACTCCTGCATAAATTCTCCTCCATCTCTGTGAACTCTAACCTTCATATATACTGAAAGTGCGTTTACTACAGATGCTCCTACCCCGTGAAGACCTCCGGATACTTTATACCCTTCACCACCAAATTTTCCTCCAGCGTGGAGTGTTGTCATAATAGTTTCAAGTGCAGAAACTTTAGTATGTTTATGAACATCAACAGGTATACCTCGTCCGTTGTCAGTAACACGAATATGATGATCAGGAAGAAGCACGATTTCAATATCATTGGCATGTCCTCCCATGGCTTCATCACGTGAGTTATCGAAAATTTCGGTAATGAGGTGGTGTAGTCCATCTGGACCTGTTGTACCAATGTACATTCCAGGGCGCTTTCGTACCGGTTCCAACCCTTCCAGCACTTGGATATCATCCGCACCGTACGAACCTTTTTTTGTCTTTGTTTCGTCTGATTTAGCCATAATTTTTGAGCAATAATAAAGACACTCTAACTGTGTTTATACCTCATATTATATCAAACTAACCATGTAAAACCAACCCTATTTCTCCAAAAATCATGGCCTATTTGAAGCCAATTTTTTGGATTGTATTTTCAATCTTTTTATATAACTCCTCAACAGTTCCATTATTACCAAATACATAATCAGCCTGAGCAATACAGCCCTTTAAGTTCTGGCTCCATGGTTCTACAGATTCGTATTCTCTCTTTTCATCTTCAACAAATTTTTCGTACGAGACATTATCAGTTACACTATGTCGTTCTACTACTCTTTTATATCGAAGATTGAGATCTGCATTTACAGCAAAAAGATAGAAATTCTTTCCATTTTGACGAAGTAGTTCAATTTCTCCTAACGTTCTAATGGATTCTATGACCCTGTTTCCTTTATGTTGCTCTGCTTGTTTCAACAGTTCAGAAATAATATATCCAGGAAAATATTGCTTTCGTAAATCATTAGCAACATCTGTAATGTTATGTCGAATAAGTTCTAATCCTCTTTTTTTTACTTCCTTGATTAAAAATTCTCGGGCAGAAAAGTGCTCAAAGCCTTGTGTCTTTAAATATTCAACCACGGTTCCTTTGCCTGCACCGATCGTGCCGGTAATTCCAATAGTAATCATACGAGAAATATCATATCACGCTCATCATAATAAAAAAACCGCTTAATCCCTCCAATGGATTAAGCGGTTACTAACGATACAATTCACAGATCTGATAGAGCTCAAATTCCGGCATCTCAAACCCTGCTTGTCTTACTGCCACATTGAGAGCAGCATAGGCATGAGCATAGGCTAGACGAGTGGCATCAATGTCATCACCGACACTATTGCCAGTACTTTGAAGCTTTGCACCTCTCCTTGCCTCCTGGGCATGTAGTGGCAGTGCGGAGTCAACAAGAGCATCCCATTTCACACGAAGATCCGGGATGCTCTTGCAGCGATCACGTAACTCTCCAACGGTCATTTTCTCTCCTCCGTTAGCTAGGTAGTGGTCCGAGATAGCGTTACAAGGTAGTCAGCAACGTGCTGAGCCCAACGCTGTATATCAGCTCTATAGAACTGATTCCCCCTAAATCCTACCACATCTATGTACCCTATGTCAATAGCTAGATTTTTGAGGTTTCTTCGGATACTTTGAAGCTGGTCAATAAGTGCATTATGGGCAAGTGATCTGTCAGTTTCTATTCGTGATTGTTTAGCCTTTGAATCATCAGTTGTTTCAGCACCATGGCGTTCACTATAAAGCACTGATTCATGTACTTTAGCAACATATATTTGTATGTAATCTTTAAGTTCTTCAAACTGAGTTTTTAAATTTGCTTTTAACACCAGTTGATGTGCTTCTTCATTTGTTTTTCGAAGTCCACCAATTTCCTTTGCTGCTACAAGATCGTTTTCTTCATCACTAAGTCGCAATAACTCAAAAACATCTGGATAGTGGAGTGCTAATTGTGTACGTGCATCTGCAGCATCACTTTCAATATTTTCTTTAAGTTTAAGATACACATCAACATCTTTTTGAGCAGCTTCTTTCTCTTCAAAATGCTTTTTCTTATTTTCGAATGCTTCTTGAGAAGCTGATGGAAATCCTAATGGCATAATTATCGTACGTGCCATCCTTCTTTCGAATTCATAGCAGTTGTTATTTTATTCATAATATCATTAATTTCTTCTTCAGTAAGGGTCTTTTCAAATGATTGGAAAACCATACGAAATGCATATGACGTCTTATCTTCCTTGGTAAACACATCAAACAATCTATTTTTGACTAAAAGTGGACCCGATTCTTTTTCTATTATTTCTCTCACTTTCCCATCCTGAGTTCCTGCAGGAGTAAAAATTGCAATATCTCGTACAGAAAATGGATAGATAGAAATTGGTTTAAATGTTGGCGTTCCTACTGTCCTTCTATCCTCTTCATATAATGACGGAGTTGGAAGATCTCTTATAATCTCATTTAAATTTAATTCTACAATGATTCCCTCATTCATATCAAAATATTCAATTTTTGTTTGTAACTGATTATCAAGTATCTGAATAATTTCTTTAATTTCGTCTATTTCTTTTTTCTTACTCTTTTTTATATTTTTAATCCCGAAAGCAAGTGATAATTTTTCACCTTTATTAGAAAAGGTTTTTCCAATTTCAAATATTTTTATTTGATCGAGTCCAAGAATATCTGAATTTCTGATATTTAATTCAAGTGATTTTAAAAGTCCGATAGTAAGATCTTTTCGAAGAAACGCTTTGTCAGCTGCCAAAGGTTTTTCCATTTCTATATCCCCTTTCGGTCCAAAGGCATAGGTATAGACTTCCGAAAATCCTTGAGCAACTAAAGTATCTCGAATTTTATTTACATAAAAAAACTCTTTGTTAACTACAGGTGTAAATGATATCTCAGGCAAAAGTGTTGCTGGAATTTTTTCATACTCAAATATACGACCTATCTCCTCTACAATATCCTGAGGGATTGTAAGATCGAGTCGGTCAAATGGGATGATAAGAGTGAATACATTCTCAGCTCTTGCATAATCAATCTGAAGCCTTGCAAGGATAGATTCAATATCAAGTGTAGTAAGCGTAACCCCAAGCATAGTGGAAATATATTCACTCGATATTTCTATAGTTTTTTGTTCTTGTTTTTTGAGATAGATATCTGTAATTTCCCCGACCTTTGAAGATTCTGTATTTGCTTGGATAAGTGAGGTAACTGCTTCCATTGCTGCCAACGCCCGCTCTGCGGGAACCCCATTTTCAAATCTTTTTGAAGAATCGTTCCGAAGTCCATATACTGTTGATGTTTTTCGAACTGATGATGGATCAAAGGTGGCAGATTCCAAAATAATATTTTTTGTTGATTCGGAAACAGAGGCTCTCAATCCCCCTTTTACTCCAGCTAGTGCAATGGGCCCTTCATCGTCTACAATTACAAGATCTGTTTCTTTAAGCACGATACTTCTTTGCTTTAAAAGAATGTTCCCCTGTTCAATCACTTTCTCGGGAAGTAGTTCTATAGATTCACCATTTTTGGCACGGCGCACTACAATATTTCCTTTCACTATATCTGCATCAAAAGCATGTAATGGCTGCCCTATATCAAGCATCACAAAATTTGTTGCATCAACAATATTGTTTATTACTCGTGCACCCACAGCTTCCAACTTCTCTTTCAACCATTGAGGAGATTCTTTTACGGTAATACCTTCGATATATCGTGCAGTATATCGATGACATAGTTCTGAATTTTCTATGGTTACATCTATTTTTTTATCAGAGCTTAAAGCAACTTCTCTTTTTTCTTTCTGATCTATGAGCATTCCGGTAATAGCTGATACTTCATAAGCAATCCCTTTATGTGAAAGTGCATAGCAAGCTCTGTCAGGAAGAACTTTTATATCTAAGATATCCCCTTCTATTGATTCAATTTCAAAGGTATGAAACGTCAAAAGTTCTGCAAGCTGTTCAGCATTTGGAAGTGGATCTTTAAAATAGGTTTGCAACCATGCATGTGAGACTTTCATATTAAAATTGATTTACAAACCGAAGATCTCCTGAATAAAACTGTCGGACATCATCTATACCATATTTAATCATAGCCAATCGCTCTATACCTCCACCAAAGGCAAACCCCTGCCACTCAGTTGGATCAATTCCTGCTGCTTTCAAAACATTTGGATGTACGAGACCTGCCCCTTTTACTTCAAGCCACTTTCCACGATAAAAAACATCTACTTCGAGTGCTGGTTCTACAAATGGGAAAAAACTTGGTCGAAATCTAACTTGAACAGTATCACCAAAAAATTCAGTATAAAATTTCTCCAACGTTCCTTTGAGGTTTGCCATTGAAACTTTTTTATCAATTACCAATCCTTCTATCTGATAAAACTGAGCTTCATGTGTTGCATCTGTTGCTTCATTGCGAAATACCTTTCCTGGAACTATCACCCGATATGGTGGTTTATGAGATTCCATATATCGAATTTGAACCGGTGATGTATGGGTACGAAGTACAGGACGCATACTTCTTCCCTTCTCATCCTTTTGATCTTTCTTATCCGTCTTAACCCAAAAGGTATCCTGCATATCCCGAGCAGGGTGATCTTTGGGAATATTAAGTGCATCAAAATTATAAAACTCTGTCTCAAGTTCTGGACCATTTGCAATTTCAAAACCCATGCGTTTAAAGATGGCATGAATGTCTCGTACAGCAGTCGTCAAAGGATGTAAATGGCCCCTGTTTTCATTCATTGATATGAATAGTATACATAAAAGCTCTTCCCTTGTAAAAATGGCTCTTCCGTGATATATTTTGCTGATACTTATGGGGACTTTTCAGACAGTAATCGTCTACTTTTTCCTTTTTGTCGGTATCTATTTCGAAGTCTTTATTCTGTTTACCTACCTCATCAACAAGGCTTCAATACATGCTGATGGAAAGAAATCTTTTGAACGGAAGATCTACCCTTCTGTTACTATTGTTGTGCCTATTTGGAATGAAGAAAAAACAGTTCAAAAGACAATATCTTCACTTCTTGCTCTCAATTATCCCAAAGATCAATTAAAGATCGTTATTGTTGATGATGGGAGTACTGATAATTCCTGGAATGTCATTCAGCAGTATACAGATAATCCTCAGATTGAGCTTTATCAAAAAGAAAATGGTGGAAAGCACACAGCGGTTAATTATGCTATTGAGCGTTGCACAACAGAGTTTATAGGATGTCTTGATGCAGACTCATACGTTGATCCCGATACTCTTAAAAAAATAATTTGTCGATTTGAAGATCCTGAAAACATGGCGGTAACTCCAGCTATGAAAATCCATAGCCCTGCAACTATAGTTCAAAGTGTTCAAAGCGTTGAATATCTGTTTGGAATTTTAGTAAAAAAAATCATGAGTATCCTCGGCGGAATTCATGTGACACCAGGTCCTTTCACTATCTTTCGAAAATCAGCATTCGATAAAATAGGAATGTTTAAAAAAGCACACAACACAGAAGATATGGAAATTGCATTCCGATTGCAGGCACATCGCATGAAGATCGATAATGTACATAATGCATGGGTGTATACAACAGGTCCTAATACCTTTATAAAACTCTATAGACAGAGACTGCGATGGACTCATGGCTTTATTATGAACGTATGGGATTACCGATATCTATTTATGAATCGTAAATATGGAACCATTGGGCTTCTTACCCTTCCTACGGCAGTTATTCTTCTTACTGCTGTAGTATTTTCAGTCTTTTTTCTCCTCTTTCATATTGGAGAATTTCTTGGTCAAAAGTTTATTGAAATTAAAACCATTGGTTTATTATGGCCGCAATTTGAATTTAGTCTCTTTTATGTAAGTACTAAATTAAATATCTTCCTTACAGGTTTTGTATTTGCGCTTATGTTCACCCTTGTCTACAATGCTCAAAAATTAACAAACGAAAAAATAAGTCTTCTTAGAATCCTCTATTATTTTTGTATTTACCCTATCATTTCACCGTTCTGGGTCATCAAATCTGTGTACAATGCAATCCTTGCTAAAAAAACAACCTGGCGATAACTAGCATGAAGAAAGTAAATATAAAAATATATATTAGTGCACTTATTATCACTCTGGTAATATTTTCAACAGCTTTTTTTACATCAAGTTATTTTAATAATAAGAAAACTCAGGAGCTTCGAGCAATCGAAGATGAAATTGCAGTTGATATCCTTTCTTTTGAAACAGAATACGCGATTTTTGAAGAATCATCGTGTAAAGAATTTAATAGAGAAAGTTTGAAAGCAAGCTTAAATGAGCTTGCTCAAAAACTTGCCTTTATGGAAGGACAAGTCGGCAAAGATGATCCAGAAGTATATCGACTTAAACGATACCATTCCCTCCTTCAAATTAGAGACTATCTTCTCTTGAAACGGATGAGTGACCAATGTAAATTGGATACAACATTTATTCTTTATTTCTATTCTCAAGGAACCGAATGTGCGCAATGTCAAACTCAAGAATATATGCTGCGAGCAATTCGCAGCAAATACCCCCAAATTGAAATGTATACATTCGATTATGATGTCGATCTACCTGCAATCCAAACACTGATTACCCTTCACAACATTCCTAAAAATCCACCTATTATCGATATTAATGGTAAAGCGTATGCAGCATTTGACAGCCTTGCTGATATGGAAGCAATTGTTGGACCACTCGTGAATCCAGTTGGAACTTCGACTGCTACAACAACTAAAAATCAATAATTTATGGCATTTCTTATTCTCTTAGCAGTTTCATTGGTTACGCGACTTTGGTACATTACACAGCCTATTGAACCCTGGTGGGACACCTCGGTATATGTTGGAATGGGTAAGTTTATGTTTACAGATGGTGCAATTGGAATATGGGAAACACTCCGCCCAGTACTCTGGCCATTTGTTCTCGGGCTCTTTTGGAAAATCGGGCTTGATCCACAATTCTGGGGCAAAATTATCCAAGTACTTTGTAGCTTAGGTGCACTCTATCTACTATATAAAATTGGCGAGAGAATCTACAAATATGTAGGTATTGTTTCTGCAACTATTTTTTCATTTACTCCAGTAGTTTTCTATTATACGGCAATGCCCATAACTGATATTCCATCAATGTTCTTTTCTCTCTTAGGTGCTTACAATGTACTCAATAAAAGAACATTCCTTGCAGGACTTGCTGTTGGAATTGCTTTTACACTTCGTTTCCCACATGCACTCTTTGTTGTTCCATTTGGAGTCTTCCTTCTTATAACTCTCAAAAAACAAAGTATCAAACCGCTTATAAAGCTTGCTGTTGGTTTTTGGTCCGTTGCTCTTCCTTATTTCCTTATTAATATTCATCTCTATGGAGATGCACTTCTCCCATTACGGCTCGGCCAAACCGTGGTCAATATGATAACAAGCCAATTCCAAGGTCCATTCTATTATGCAATAACACTTTTTACTCAAAACCCTCTGACTCTTTTTGCACTTGTTGGTTTAGGTTTTTATATCGCAACAATTAAAACTTGGAAAACTCAAGAAGCATTAACACTTATTGTTCTTTCTATTCTTTTTGTAGGTGGATACTTTCATTATCTTGAGCATAAAGAATTACGGTATAGCTTGGCATTCTTACCATATATTACACTCCTCATGGGATATGGAATTATGAAAGTATCTACATACATTCCCAAGCCCGGTAAAACTATTGGTATTTATATTTTGATTATTGCTCTCGCAGGAGGAGTATATATTTTCAAACATATACCAACGTACACTTTTTATCTTTCTTCAGCACCTTCGGAAACTCGGATGCGGTATTATACATTCCCATTAACCGATGCAAAGATTATTACGACTTCCCCTCAATTTGTGGCATATAATGATGTTAAGGTTGTCGATTTCTTTGATACCTGGGACAATGCCTACCGAGTGTTTTCTACCTATGAAGGAGAATTTGATCATGTAGCACTCGAACTTTGCAAACTCCAATGTACCGAGGAAACATGTGAGAATAGCAAACAAAAAATTCTTGCTGAACTTACATCAAAATATACTCAAATCTTTGCTGAACAAGATGCAACATGCCATCTTGTGATTTATAAGCGTATATAACCGATTAGAATTCTAATTCGTATACTATTTCACATGCTTGACGAGGTTCAGTACCACAGCGAGTTTCAGTAAATTCTTGGATAGCACTTACATTTACTCCATTTAATGCTTCTATTTTGTTTTCGATATCACTTTCTTTGAGTGGTATTTGAATTTTTGTAAGCACAGTACCAATTCTATCTTCCAAGTTCTTTTGAAGAGATGCAACAGATATCTTCATATACTCTTCCACTTCAGGATAATTTTCATACATAAAAAATCGTACTGAATCTTTTGGGTACCCTTGTGCCATATTTAGAAAGCCGACATAAAGAAATGCTATATCTTGTGACGTAGTATCCTCTGTAAAGTATGCGGGGCCATATATAAGCGCTCCAACATCTCCAAAGCTTGCAACCAGACTCTGTATATCAAGAGTAATCTCTCCCTGAAGCTCGGCACGTTCTGCTTCACTTTCAGTCCCAATACCTGAATAAGAAAAATTATGAACTGTAATTTCTTTATTTTGAATCTCTAGTGATGATGTAGACGTTTGTTGGTTTTTTCCAAAAAACACTGCAATATGAACAGGATGCTTAGATTGTAAAAGATAACCTCCTATTGATTGAATAGCTGCATCTACAGTTGGAGCAACAATAAGGACTGGGACTGAATTCTCAACCTGTTTTTTAGAATAATGAGTGTATCCATATATTCCTGCTGCAAGCAGAATAAGAAAAATTATACTTATTACCGGGAAGGTTCTTTTTATTGAGACTGCCATACTTCGTGAGCCGCTTTCCAGATTCGAACTGGAGACCTACTGTTTACAAAACAGTTGCTCTACCAACTGAGCTAAAGCGGCATATTGTGAACGCCCAACTATATTACCACATTTTTTTATTTTCGAAACCTATCCTTAATTGATGCAATATCATGTAGAAAATAGGAAGACTTATTTTTTGATTCTATATACTGCTTTCCTCGGATTAGACTGATGAGTCGATTTGATCGTCGATCAAGCAACTTATATATTCGTATCAAAACCTTTTTAAGTTTTGTAATAACAAAATGAAGAATAATATAAAAATTCTTAATATTCAACCATCCTACATATTGTCCCATCATCCTCTTCCTTTTAATCAAAGAAACTTCAACATGATGCCGTGATTCTGGCCAAAATAAAAGGATATTAAACTTGTCTTGAACAACCTTAAGGAGAAGCAAGAGAACAATCCCGCTTCCACTCAATACAAAGGTTGTAAGCCAAACACTCATGATTAATTTTCGAGTCTATTTTTCCAAAACTCCAAATCGCACGAATCGTGCAACTTCGATTTTTTCACCAAACTTCTGGATCGCAGAGTCAATAAGACCTGAAATTGTGATATCAGGATTTTTTACAAAACTCTGATCCAAAAGAATTCGGTCTTTTGCTTCTGCTGCTTTTTCAGCATCAGTGATGTCAGTTGCTTTAAGGAATTCTGGATTTGCAGCAGTAATATGCATTGCAATATCTCGCGCAAGCGCCTTGAATTCATCATTCTTAGATACAAAGTCAGTTTCACATACAAGTTCAACAAGTGTTCCCATTGTTTGAGATGCATGTACATATGATGCAACAACCCCGGCTCCGAACGTTCGGTCAGATTTCTTTGATGCAATATCTTTACTTTTAGTTTGGAGGATTGCAATAGCTTTTTCCATATCTCCATCTGCTTCTTCAAGAGCTTTTTTACACTGCATAACAGAGACTCCTGTCTTGTCACGCAAATCTTTAATTTGTTCTGTTGTTACCATTGTCCTTACTCCTTATGCCTTTCGGCCATCTTTATAAGCATTAATAAGTTCACTGAGGAAAAATGTAATACTTGCAACTGATGTATCGTTACCAGGAATTGGATATTCTACTTCTTTAATATTACAATCAGAACCAACCAGTGCAATTACAGGGATCTTTGCTTTATGAGCTTCAGTAACAGCAATATGCTCTCGCTTTGAATCAACAACAAAGAGTGCCTTCGGCATTTCTTTCATATTTATAATTCCAAGGAAAAATCGGTTGAGTGTGTCAATTTCACGATCAATAAGGAGTCGTTCCTTCTTTGTATATTTTGAAAGTTCTCCTTTTTCTTTTTGTGAGACTAGCATTTCAAGACGTTCTGTTCGCTTTTTGATTTGTGGGAAGTTTGTGAAGGTTCCTCCGATCCATCGTCCTGCAACATAGGGCATTCCAATAGATGTAGCGAGGTTTCGTACTACATCTCGAGACTCATTCTTTCCTCCAAGAAAAAGGATAACCCCATTAAACTTTGCTATTGAGGCAACAAATGCTTTTGCTGTATCAAGGTATTCTTTAGTCTTTTCAAGATCAAAAATTTCTACTTTATTTTTTGCACCGAAAATAAGGGGCTTTACAGAGGGATGTCGTCGGCTCTTTGAATATCCAAAATGAGCGCCCGCTTTAAACATTCGCTCAATAGTCTCGTTCATTACAATGTTTTTCTCTTCTGCCATAGTGTGGTCTATCCTAACATAGGATTATTATAGAGGCAAGGACATTGTTGAGGAATTATTCCCCTTCCTCATCCTTCGCATCCGAGTCTACAGGCTCTCCCATTGCATCGATAATACTATCAATTTCTCCGGCCCAAATTGCCTCAATATTGTGCCAAGAACGCTTCAAACGATGATCCGTCACTCGATCTTGCAAAATATTATATGTTCGAATTTTTTCAGACCGGTCTGCAGTACCTATTTGATCTTTTCGGTTTTGAGAAAACTTTTTCGCCTCTTCTGCTTCCTTAAGTGCTTGGAGTTTTGCCATAAGAATTCCCATAGCTTTCACTTTGTTATCAATCTGACTCCTCTCTGCAGTAGAACGCACATCAAGACCCGTAGGTTTGTGAATAACACGAACAGCAGTTTCTACTTTGTTCACATTCTGTCCTCCCGCCCCTCCAGAACGCGACGTTTCAAATTCGAGATCTGCAGGGTTAATTTCAAATGTGACTTTTTTTCGTATTGGCAAAACTGCAACAGATGCAGTTGATGTATGCACTCGTCCCATTTTTTCGGTTTCAGGAATTCGTTGAATTCGATGCACTCCTGTTTCATGACGTAGTTTTCTATATACATCTCTACCTCGAATCTCAAATGAAGCTTCTTTGTATCCACCCTGTGAGCTTTCTGATTCATTAATCTTCTTAAAACTCCATCCCTGAAGAACTGCATACTTTGAATACATGGAAGCAAGTTCTGCTGCAAAGAGCGCAGCTTCTTCCCCTCCAGCTCCAGCTCGAACTTCAAGAACAATTTCATTGGGAAATTCCTCCTCTTCTTTATCAGATTCAAGAATTTCGTCCATCTGCTTTATGAGAGCATCTTTCTGTGCCTTGATACCCTCAAGCTCAGACTTTGCGAGTTCTGCCATTGAGGGGTCAGCTACAATCATTTGATTTACTTCTGTTTCTTGTTTTTCAAGAGTTATCAAAGACTCTACAAGATACGTGGTCTTAGGATTTTTTTTGTATATTTCTATGTCAGCCATATTTTCTTAATTATAACAGGTAGCAAAAAACCTGCCCTCATATTGAGAGCAGGTTTTGCGTATCTATTTCTCTGTTTTTTCAGCTTTTGCTTTCTTTGGAGCGGCTTTTGCCATTCGAGTTTTAAATCGATCTACTCGTCCTGCTGCATCAACACTCTTTTCATTACCAGTATAAAATGGATGGCAGTTGCTGCAGATTTCAACAACAATATTGTCTTTTGTAGAGCCAACTTTAAAGGTATTGCCACATGCACAGGTGACAGTTGCTAAATCATTGTATTGTGGGTGTGTATCAACTTTCATAGTGAGAGAACTATATCAGGGATAGTAATTTTATGCAAGAATGGCTCTTGTTGGGCTTTAATTGCCACTAAGTGGGTCAATCATGTTTATCTGAATATTTGTTGCTTTAGCCATAACCTGGTCACCATAGAATGTATTCGCAGGTGCTCGAGCATCACATGCTCGTCCAGAATAGTATCTACATGCTGCGTTTCGCTCTGCAGCATAATCTCTTGTTCCAGCACCAAGATCACCGACATAGATTCCAGTAGCCATGATTGCATCTTGTGGATTCCAAGGGTCAGCAGCTGGCTTACCTACAGCTCGAGCAATTCGAGTTTGGAAAAGTTCCCACGTTGATGGAATAAATTGTGATGGCCCCATAGCTCCTCCATACCCCGTACTAAATGGGCATGATACTCGAGTCTGAGTTGGCTCTCTTCCTACCCCTTTTGTAATTCTTATAAATGGTTGAATATCTCGTGTTGGCTTCATAATTCCATCAACATATTGTCCGGTACTTACTTTGATTCCATGTCCACCCACAAGATCAGTCATGTAACATGATCCTACATTTTGTCCTAAGTTACTTTCTTGGGTAAGAATAGCGAGAATAAAAGCTGGTCTTACTCCTGTTGCTTTTGAAGCAGCTGTAGCATAGTCAAACGCCTGTCCGAATGGAATTGCAGCAGAATCTCTAAGGGAGAAGAGTGCGGCTCGAATAGATGCGGCTTTTGTCTGTTTCACATTTATAACACTCTGATAATTTCTTTGTTGTTCTTTACTTAAACTTAAAAGGGTTGCTTTTTCTTTTTCTTTTTTCTGAATTTTAGAAGTTTCGACTTCTATAGAGATTTTTTGTGTAATTTCTTCATTTCTCTTTTTATCAAGATCTTTTCGAGCAACTTCAGTTTCATCTTTTGATTTTCGAATGTATCCAAGCGCAGCCTGAATGGATCCTTTAATCGAACCAAATGCATCTACATCAACAAAGAAGTCTGAAATATTTTTATTACTGAGAACTACATCTGTAAGTGAATATGCGTCCATTTCATTCGTCTTTCGTAAAAGTTGGGCAAGTGAATCACGGCTTTCATCAATTTTTCCAGTTAACTGATTGATCGTCTGTGTCTTTACAGTAATATCTTTTCCTAGACCTTCAATTGCAAGATTTTTTGCTCGAATCTTTAGTTTTGCTTCATTGATTTGTGCAGTAAGAATTGCAAGGTCTCGCTGTATAGAAGATCCTTTACTTTGTTCCGATGATAGGATTTTTTGTTGATCAGCAATTTCTTTAAGAACCTGATCTAACTCTGCCCTTAGTTGTGCTTCTCGAGCTGCTATAGGGTCAGTTTGCGCATTACTTGGTCGAATAACACTAAAAGAAATGAGACTAATAATGATAATTCCAAAAAATATAAATAGTGAATGGCGACTGAACATGGCTCAATAATACTTACCAATAAATATAAAACTCCGTAGCTTACAAGCTACGGAGTTATTATATCATTATTCTTGCGATGGAGAATCCCCTCCTTCAGCTCCCTCTTCATCTTCCTTACCTTTTGGTTTTGCAAGTTCAATTGTTGAGATATCAGTAGCAACCTCTTCAACTTCTTCTTTTGCAACATCAATAGCTGCCACTACATCTTCAGGGCCAGTAATAAGGGTAACACCCGCTGGAAGTTTGATATCTTGAGCAAGAATTTGACTATCAATGGTAGCGAGGGCTGAGATGTCCACAGTGAGGTCATGTGGAAGATCCTTTGGCATAGCTTCAATCTCAAGTTCATGGAGTACCTTTACGAGAATACCTCCGAGACTCTTTACAGCTTCTGAAGTACCGGTAAATTCCAATGGTACGTTAATCTGGAGTTTCTTACCTTTTTCAATGACATAAAAATCGGCATGTCGAGGAGCACCGCTTACTGGGTGTGTATCTACATCTTGGATCAGTGCTTCATGTTCTTCACCATTACCTTTTAAAACAATAATTGAAGATTCACCAGCTTCTCGCCATACCTTCCTAAACTCTATTTCTTTAATAGTAATTGAGGTTGATTCCTCTTTTGGACCATAAAACACAGCAGGAATCTTTCCCTCTTGTTTCAAAGGGCCATTTTTGCCTGAAGTTGTCCGTTTTGTGAACTGTAACGTTTGCATAGTGGACTTATTCTACATATATCTGCCAAAAAATCAACTAGCTTAGCTGTTAAAGAGCTTGAGGCGTTCTTCTGCTACCTTTTCGATAGCAGTAATAGTTTCCTTAAGATATTTATAAGGGGCAACTTCATCGGGATGCTCTACTAATGTTGTCTCAAGTGCTTTTCGAAATGCTACTCGCAATTCGGTACTAATATGGACTATTGAAATCCCCGCTCTAATAGCATGTACAAAATCTTCATCAACAGTTCCTGAACCTCCATGTAATACGAGTGGCACCCCCGCAGCCTGACGAATTGCTTTTACTCGCTCAATATCTAATCGTGGATCATGCCCAACACGCATCATACCATGCACATTTCCTACAGCTGGAGCAAACAAATCAACGCCTGTTTTTTGTACAAATTCTTGTGCTTGTTCTGGAGTTGTTAGTCCTTCCCCTGTTACATTCACACCTTCAGGTAATTCATCAAGTATTTTTGATGATTGCCCAATATATCCAAGTTCCGCTTCAACGAGAATATCTCTCCCAGATGCACGTGCATAGTCAACACATTCCTTAGTAGCTTTTATATTATCTTCAAAGCTAAGCTTCGCTCCATCAAAAATAACAGAATCAAATCCAGCATCAATTGCCTCCTTAACTTTCTCAAAAGTGTACGTATGATCCGCATTTAAATATATTGGATAATCGTACTCTTCTCGAATACTTTTTATTATTGCAACCATTTGCCGTACTCCCATATACTCTCTTTCTCCTTCTGAAACTCCAATAATGAGAGGGAAATCATGTTTTTTTGCTGCGTGAAATGCCCCCCACAATCCTTCTATGTTTGAAATATTAAAATGTCCTAGCGCTACCTTTTTTGATTCCGCATCGACGATGCATTCTTTTAGTGTTTTCATGACAACATTCTATCATGCATATTTCTCATATGATATACTCTTCATCATATGGATAATACATTCGATTTTCTTGCTATTGGAGATATTGTTACTGATGCTTTTATTCGTCTAACCCAAGCTGAAGTACAGGACAGTATAGATCATAGGACAAAACAATTATGCGTAACATTTGGAGATAAGGTACCCTACGAATCTGTAAAAGTCGTAAAGGGCGTAGGTAATAGTGCAAATGCAGCTGTTGCAGCTGCACGTTTGGGACTTACGTCTGCACTTATTGCTGATGTTGGTGATGATCAAAACGGCAAAGAATGTATCGGGGCTCTCGCTGATAGTGGAGTTTCAGTAGATTATATAAAGATCAACAAGGGCCTCGATACAAACTACCACTATGTATTATGGTATGACGTAGAAAGAACTATTCTCGTAAAGCATCAACAATATGCATACGCATTACCAGAAATGCAAACGTCTCCAAAATGGATATATTTAAGTTCTGTAGGAGAAACATCACTTCCCTATCATGGAGTTATATCATCCTATCTTTCTGCTCATCCCGAAGTAAAACTTGCATTTCAGCCTGGAACGTACCAAATGAAATTTGGTACTGAAGTTTTGAAAAATATTTATGCACGCTCTGAAATATTTTTTTGTAATGTTCAGGAAGCACAACGAATTTTAAAATCTGAAGAAAAAGATATCAAAAAACTTCTCGAAGCTGTACGTGAACTTGGTCCAAAGTATGTCTTTATTACTGATGGTATTGATGGTGCGTATGCGTACGATGGAAATGATTACTGGTTTATGCCCGTCTACCCACATACACCTATCGAGCGAACAGGTGCTGGAGATGCATTTTCTTCAACAGTAACTGTTGCTCTTGCACTTGGAAAAAGTGTAGAAGAAGCACTTATGTGGGGCCCCATCAACTCTATGTCTGTTGTGCAAAAAATAGGTGCACAAGAAGGACTCCTTACACGCGAGCAACTTGAAGTATTTATTGCAAAAGCTCCAGTAGAATATAGACCAAAAAAAATCTAAATAAATTATTTTCTTTTTATTACCTTCCTTACCGCATCAACAATATGTGATATTCCCATACCATAGTGTTCGATAAGTTCTTCGGGTTTTCCTGATTGTCCAAATTGGTCGTGAACTCCAACAAATTCTATCGGTACGGGCTTATTTTTTGCAACACACTCAGCAACAGCTGAACCCATTCCACCAGCTATTTGATGTTCTTCTACTGTTACAAGTGCTCCTGCTTCTTCTGCAAGTTTAATAATAGCTCGCTCATCAAGTGGTTTGATAGTAGAAAGATTAATAACGGTGACACCAATTTTTTCTCGTTCTAATTCCTGAGCTGCTCGAAGCGCTTTGTGTACCAGCGCTCCCGTAGCTACTATTCCCACTTGAGTCTTACCAACAACTGGCATAGCAAAAACCTGTGCCTTACCTATTTCAAACGGCGTGTCATCCGTTGTTATAATAGGAGTCTTTTCTCTGGCCAAACGAAGATATACAGGATTTGTTGTCTTCGCAACTGCAATGGTAGCCTTCCGAGCTTCTATTGCATCACATGGAGAAATAACGATCATATGAGGGATAATACGTGTAAGAGCTAGATCTTCGATAGCTTGGTGAGTTCCTCCATCAGGACCTACTGATACACCAGCGTGTGATCCTGCAATTTTTACAGGTACATTATTATATGCAATGGTTGTTCGAATCTGTTCCCAATTTCTTCCAGGAGAAAACATGGCATATGAACTTATAAAAGGAATTTTGCCCATGGCAGCCATTCCTGATGCAACAGAAGCGAGATTTTGTTCGGCTACACCAATTTCTACAAATCGATCGGGAAATTCTTTTCTAAATAAATGCATTTGAGTCGACTCTGTAAGATCGGCACAAAGCCCTACAACATTTTTATCATCTTTTCCTGCTTGAAGTAATCCCTCACCAAAACCCTTTCGAATAGGAATTTGTTCGACATCAATATTATATACTTTTGAATTAAGTTTTGCGTTGGGGTTTATCATATAAACAATCTAAATACACCCCGTGAATATGCGATAACAAAAAATACAATAACTACTGAAAGTGCATATTTTAAAAATTTACTCATGTTCACTTCTGATTTTACCACCTAAGGTTCTTAATTCTGCTAATGCTGCTTTTGCTTGATCTTTATTTGGTGTAACACCATGCCATTCATACTTTCGTTCAAACTCTTTTACTCCCTTTCCTGGAATAGTATGCGCGATGATTACAGAAGGTTTTTCAAACACAGCATGTGCCTGCCCTACTGCCGCACTAATTTCATCAAAATTGTGCCCATCAATTTCAAGCACATGCCAGTTGAAAGCTTCCCATTTTTCTCGAAGTGATTCCATTGGCATCACGTCTTCGGTAAACCCATCAATCTGGATATTATTTCTATCTACAATCGCAATGAGATTGTGAAGTTTTTCTTTTCCAGCGAGCATTATAGCTTCCCAGTTTTGTCCTTCATCAAGTTCTCCATCACCAAGCATGCAATAAAAAAACTTTGGTGATGTCCTGCCATTATCAATTCTATCTGCAAGAGCCATCCCCACTGCTTGAGAAAGTCCAGAACCCAATGGCCCTGAACTAGTTTCTAAGCTAGGCAAAAATTCTCGATGAGGATGACCTTGCAAGCGTGAACCAAATTTTCGTAACGTTTTTAATTCATCTACAGGAAAATATCCAGCATGAGCCATAGTGGCATACAACACAGGGCAAATATGACCATTCGATAAAACAAGTCGATCACGCTCTGGCCAGTCAGGCTTTTTTGGATCATGTTTCAAAATATCAAAGTAGAGTGCTGTAAAAATATCAGTCATGCCAAGAGGACCTGCAGTATGTCCAGAACCTGCCTCCAAGAGCATTTCAATTATTGATTGTCGAATTTCGTTTGCTTTCGTAGCGAGATCTACCATTGTCCTATTATACATCCTCTCCCTACCTAATAACTAGGTATAACTTAATCCTCTAGAAGCTTTTAAACATCTCAATCGTATCTGCAATATTACCACTTTCGTAAATTGCAGATCCTGATACAAGACGCTTCACACCTACCGTTACGAGCTGAGGTCCATTATCAAGGGTAACTCCTCCATCAATACTTATTATCACTGTTGGATGAGCGTTGTGAAATTCTCGAATCTTGTCGATAACGCGTTCATCAAATGGCTCACCCTGATATCCTATATGCGCAATTCCCATGAACTGTACTCCATCGATATCTTCAAGATAAGGCAGCACAGAATCTATAGGAGTATCAATATTAAGGGACAAAACAAGTTCTATATCACGACT
Source organism: bacterium (assembly GCA_030855525.1). Lineage (GTDB taxonomy): Bacteria > Patescibacteriota > Minisyncoccia > Phycocordibacterales > JAKAEA01 > JALYQZ01. Next base: position 35,420 of record JALYQZ010000020.1, on the reverse strand, counting down.
TTTGCTATCAGGAGCATATGCAAAACGTTCTTTAAACGTATTTACAATCCCCTCTACATTATTAGTACTTTCCACATGAACAATTATCCGAGATGCTCCTGCAGCAATCCAATTATCAATGCTATCTTCTGGTTTTGCTACTAAGAGATCAATTTCAAAATCAATTTTATCCCAAAAAGGAAGTCCTTCTGATTCTGTTAAAATTTCCTCAAATGTTCCCTTGTTATTTTGATACGGCCAGGTCTTAGGTCGAACAAACTTTCCATCCATAATATCTAATTGTACTGTCGAAACAGTGTTTGCAACCAAGGCAAGATCATTTTCGAGATCTTCAATACTTTGAGGCATTATTGCAGGTATAATTTCAGCCATGCTTTTTTATTATATTAATCAAATTTTTCTATCTTCTCAATTCTTCGCACATGACGTTCTTCTTCTGAAAATTTTGTATCTAACCACAGTGTAACTGCACGTTCTGCTTCTTCTAGAGAAAGAAAGTGTGCTCCTAAGGAAAGTACGTTTGTATTATTATGTTCTTTCAAGAGCGTAAGAATTTCGGTAGGTCCTCCATAATAGACTCCTGCGCGAATTCCTTTAATCTTATTTGCGACAAGAGCTTCTCCCTGTCCAGAATGACCAATGACGATTCCTACTGATCCCAGAAGATTTTGTGCAACTGTCTTTGCAGTAAAAGAGATAAGATCAGGATAGTCATCATCTTTATCATATTTCCCCGCACCAGTATCCATTACGTCCAAGCCTTTTTTGGAAAGATATTCTATAAGATGCTGTTTGAGTTCGAAACCGGCATGATCTGATCCAATATAGATTTTCATATAGTTATTTCTTTGTTATTGATCACTGGTCTTGCCGAATTCTTCTTCTGATTCTTCAAGAATAACCCGATTATTAAACTTCCCAAATTCAATATTTTTATTCTCTCTCATAACAGCAATTTCTTGTGGGTTAAAATTTTTGAAATCTGCCATTGCATCGAGAACCTCGTAAACATCGGCTATAGATTCTATGTCTTCTTTTACACCAAATTCATTGATTTCTTCTTGGAGCTTTTGCTTCAGCTTAAACCAATATTCACTATCGGTGACAGCATTGTGTACGCCGAACTTTTTTCCTCGCTTAGAAAAAATTTCACCTATCTTATCCCGTATGAGTTTGTTGTATTTAAAGACCATTACAGTTATTTTATTGCATTTCCCGACTTTATAACATGCTCTACAAGAGTAAATGTATATCCCATTTCATTGTCATACCAAGCAAGTACTTTTACCAAATTTCCTCCTACAACTCGAGTGAAGTTGAGATCTGCAATCGATGCATAGTGACTACCGATAATATCTGAACTTACTAATTGTTCTTTAGTTACTGAAAATGTTTTTTTCCATCGATCTTCCCCTGCTGCTTTTTCAAGGATACTGTTCACTTCTTCTGCAGTAGTATCTCGCTTTGCAATAAAAGTAATATCAACAATTGATCCTACAACTACAGGTACTCGAATTGAAATTCCATCAAATTTTCCTGCAAGTTCTGGAATTACTTTTGTAACAGCCACTGCTGCACCTGTTGAAGATGGAACAATGTTTTGTGCAGCTGCTCTTCCTTCTCGATAATCTTTTTTACTTACTCCGTCTACAATGGCCTGGCTTGCAGTATATGCATGCACAGTATTTAACAGAGCTTTTTCAATTCCTATCGTGTCATGCAATATAGAAATAAGTGGACTTCCAGCGTTTGTAGTACATGAAGCATTAGAACTGACATCAAATCCAGGTATCATGTCTTCATTAATTCCCATAAGCGCTGTTCCTCCTTTTATATCTCCCGTTGGATCATCTTTTACTGGACCTGAGATTACCACTTTCTTTGCACCAGCAACAATATGAGCGTTTGCTTTTTCGTAGCTTGTAAAAAATCCTGTTGATTCTACCACAACATCAATATTGAGATCTTTCCAAGGAAGCGCTGCAGGGTCTTTTTCACTCAAATATTTTACTTCCTTACCATCAATGATAAAGGTCTTTTCATCTTTTACTTTTATATCAAATTTGCTTGTTTTGTATGCAGTATCGTATTTAAGAAGATAAGCAATATTTTTGATATCAGTAAGGTCATTGATTGCTACTATTTCAAGCTCAGGGCGTTCTGCTGCCACTTTATAAAAGGCTCTTCCAATTCGTCCTGCACCATTGATTGCTACTCTAATTTTGCTCATATGTATGTATTAATTTACTTTTTATTATTTTATGTTCATTATATCACCAATTTTTAGGTTGTGTTCTTTGACGAACCCGACATTAGTTTCAAGCACATAGAGGGCAGGAACCTTATTGGAATAAGACTGTGGGTATGATTCTGGCACTACATTTTCTTTGATAAACACGATCTTTTTATTTTTATCAAGCCATATTATATCAATTGGAAAGTTCATATCTTTCATCCAAAATCCATACTGCCCTTCATCTTCAAATACAAAAAGTAACCCATGTTCCTGTGGTAATGCTTGGCGATTAGATAATCCCTGTTGTCGCTCTAGAGCAGTATCTGCAATTTCTAGAATGTATGTTTTGCCATTTATTGAAATAATAGTAGTTGTGGTAGAAACTATTGAAGATGGAGCAGGCAAAGGTTTTACAAGAAAAAAAGAATGATTTGTTAAATAAACCCCAAGGAAAACTGCACTTATAAAAATAGCTCCTAAGAAAACTTTTTTCTTCATAAAAATATGATACCATAATATAAAAGTACCGCTTGACTTTTATAGATATAATGTGGTATGATTACTCTAGTTGTACCTCTGGAGAGGTACTGTGCCCGAAGCGTACATCCCGTGGAGGTAGTATGTTAGCATCCAATTCCCCGTTCACTCGGTTTGCTGATCAAGCTTCCAAGGGGGATCCCAAAAGGATTCCCGTGACTTCATCCGGGGTCTCGCAAGATTCCTCCGTCAAAGTCACACAGGGCGTACATCAGGGATTCATCCATCCGGACATCTCGGCATGGGCAGAACAGGAAGATGTCCAGACGCACCTGCGCTGATGCCGTTCACAAGGGCCTCGTACAATTTAATTGTACGAGGCCCTTATTTTTTATATTTCCTCTCCTTTATCTTTCCAATTCCACCACTTTAGTTTTTCGGGATCATGCTTTTCATTCGAAGCATAGTACACAGCACAACGAAATACATAGAGCACGCACCGGTCAACATGTTGCCCAGCTTTCATACATAATCGCTCATACATCATATGAGGTTCTCTATTCTTAAGATCCTCTACCGAGACATACCCCAGATCATATAGATCCTGGGCAATTTCTTTACCTACACCGGGAATAGTCTGAAGTTCTTTCAAGATAGTTTCTTTATCCTTCATGTGCCCCTACGATACTCTTTTCTTAAAGAGGTTGCAAATCTCCTCTCCTTTGCGATCTTTGCGGACTGTATCCGCCGCAGCTCGCTTCAGCGTGCGAAGGCGGAGAGTGAGGGATTCGAACCCTCGGTGCCTTGCGACACACAGTCTTTCCAGGACTGCCGATTAAACCACTCTCGCAACTCTCCATCGGGTGCCATAGCTTTAGCGTAGGCTCCCACTATAATCGTTTTATATCACAATTTTATACTTTCTTTAACTATATTTTATCTAAAATATGATGATATACTTATTATTACTAAATAAGTACTCACTACATGGAAGAAAAAAAGAAAACAACTGAAGAGTTAATTACTAGCCTTTATACGTTTATAAAAGGCGAATTTAAATCTGTTCATAAAAAAATCGATAGCATAGAGTACAGATTGACTGTGAAAATTGATGGCGTAGAAAATAATCTATCTACTAAAATTGATAAAGTCGCAGGTTTAGTAAGTGGTCATGAAGGAAGAATTTCAGGACTCGAGGATTCTATGCGAGTTGTTAAGACAAAACTTGGTTTAAACTAATCCTACTTCATTCCCCTCAAGATCCTGATTCGATTCTCCAATGGTGGATGCGTAGCAAAAATAGTTGCCATTTTTTTCATACCAAATGGATTTGAAATAAAAAGATGGGCTGTCGCTTGATTTGCTCGTGGAAGTCGTCCCCCATACATTCCAATTTTTTCAAGTGCTGAAGCTAAGCCCTCTGGATATCGTGTAAGAAGTGCTCCTGTTGCATCGGCTAGATATTCTCGCTTACGTGAAATAGCAAGCTGGATCACCGTAACAGCAATAGGTGCAAGAATAGCCATTGCAATTCCTACAATCATAAGAATTGGATTACTGCCTCGATCGTTATCCCTTCCCCCTCCCCAAAATGCAGAATGCAAAAACATATCCGCAAGGATACTGATAAATCCTACAAGGACAACTACAACGGTTTGTAATAAAATATCTCTGTTTCCGATATGAGCTAGTTCATGAGCGATCACTCCTTCAAGTTCATTTCTGTTTAAAAGTTGGAGCATACCGGATGTAACGGCCACTGCAGCATGATTTTTATTTCTTCCGGTAGCAAAAGCGTTCGGTGCTTGCTCAGGTATTACATACACTTTGGGCATAGGAAGCCCTGCGGTGATAGAAAGGTTTTCTACTATATTATACAAATCTGGATGGCTCCCATCAGTGACCTCTTGAGCCTTATACATTTTCAAAATTATTTTGTCAGAAAACCAATAGCTAAAAATATTCATGAGGATACTGAAGCCCACTGCTATATAGAGAATAAATGAGTTTTGATATACCTGAGCAAATATAAACCCAATTGCAATAACCACGACTAAAAACACAATCATGAGAGACCATGTTTTAAGGACATTTTTACTTTGTTCGTGATATATATTCATCTAAGGAGATGATGAGCATAAAGCTATCTCTAATTAACCTAGAATTTTACTTCAACAGGGTTTCGAGCTACTGCCTCACCTTCACTAAGTTCAAAGAATTCCATCTTTGCAAAGTTGAATACTTTAGCAACAATGTTTGAGGGAAAAGATTCTGCTTTTGTATTGAGGTCTCGAACATTACCGTTGTAAAATCGTCGCGCTGCCTGAATTTTGTTTTCTGTATCCGACAATTCAGTCTGAAGTGCCATGAAATTTTGGTTGGCCTTAAGGTCTGGATACGCCTCTGCAACTGCAAAGAGAGATTTTAGGGTTCCACTCAATTCTCCTTCAGCTTGCGCTTTATCATGCACATTTTGTGCTCCTATAGCTGCTGCACGAGCTCGAGTAACATTTTCGAATGCCTCACGTTCATGTGTTGCATAGCCTTTTACTGTATTAACAAGATTTGGGATCAAATCGTACCGTCGCTTGAGCTGTACATCTATATCTGCCCATGCTTCTTTTGCTCTATTAATGAGCGATACAAAACTATTGTACGCAAAGATAAACCATACAATAATAAGCGCAACTACCGCCAATAAAATGTAAATTAATGTCATATGGTGGGATTATACCACAAATAAAAGATTTGGGAATAAATTCACATTATGCATCCCATTCAGTAAATACCTTCCCATCAATTGCATATTCTACACTTTTGATTGTAGAAAATTGCTTAAGAGTTTGTTCTATAGGAGCTTTTACTGTTTCTTGCATGCAAGCAGCACCATTAAGATATTCAAGAGCTTCTTTTTTAAAGTTTACCGTCGCAACACCATTTCGAACAATGATTCCGAGATAATGATCTGGATTAATAGACGATGTAAGACCTATAGTCTTTTCTGCATCAGTTGGACCACTAAAGAGTGCTTTCAGAGTTGCATCTGCAATAGATTGTGTTTTTGGAATGAGTCTTGTAACTTTTGTTGTTGCTCCACAAGAATTTTTAAATTCTGGACTCTTTGGGTTTGAGAAGAATAACTTCACGGTATTTCCTGATGGAGTAAAGAGCCTAAATGTTTCAAGAATAGTTTTAAGATCTACGTGTGTAACATCATTTTCAATATTAAATGATGGATCAGTCCATTCCTCAACATTTCGAGTTTGTGTTGTAAAAACTAAGATATTGCCATTGTAATCCAAATAATAATTGATCATTATTATTCCCTCAAATCGTCCAACTACTATCCAGTGAAATGTATTTCCCTTGATTTGTCGTGTTTTAAATTCACTAAATGATTTAGGGTGCTCTCCACTGCCATCATAAATAACATCTGCGATAAGAGCCTGTTGATAGGTTTGACCGGATTTACGAACAATATTCTTAACTCCAATCGCACTATCTGTTTTTTCAAGCGTTACAATAGGCACATTTGAGCTACGTTCTGCAGTCGAATTTCGATAGATTGAAGGATATTTAAATTCAAATCCATATGTTTCATTTCTATATGTTCGAGTCGATGTATCTGATGGTGTAGGTGTATCGGTAATTGGGTTTACAGATGGGGTTGTTGTAGATGGTTCTGTATCAGTTGGAGTAACAACAGGTACATCATTTGATCCTTGCGATGCAGAATAAACAAGAACTCCTCCTATAATAATTACTGCAACGAGCGCGACGATAGTTATAATTTTCTTATTCATATGTACTCTATTATACGTTTTTATACAGAAAATGTAACACCTCATGTGTATAAAAAAGCCCCGTACCGTTTTATTGGCACAGGGCTTTTTTGTTAGTATCTGAGTTAACCTAATACATTCCTCCGCCCATACCTCCCATGCCACCGGGCACTCCACCTTGAGATTGAGATTCTTCCTTTGGTTCTTCACTAATCGCAACTTCGGTTGTGAGAAGAATTGCAGCAGCAGATGCCGCATGTTGAATTGCACTTCGAGTTACCTTTACGGGGTCAATAATTCCTGCTGCAAGCATGTCAGGAACCATTTCATCGGTAAGCGCATTGTATCCACCCATAGCCTTTGAATTTCGAATCCTTTCAAGTATTGCAGATCCATCATCTTTTCCAGAGTTAATTGCAATTTGTTTTAAAGGAGCTTCGAGGGCTTTCAAAATAATTTTGTATCCAAGTTCCATATCCGAAGTCATTCCGGTTCTCTTCTTTGATTGAATCTTCTCTGCAGCTTTTACAAAAGCTACTCCTCCTCCGGCAACAATTCCCTCTTCAATAGCAGCTTTCGTTGCATTTACGGCATCTTCGATTTTTAATTTGAGATATTTCATCTCAGTTTCGGTAGCCGCACCTACTTTAATAACAGCCACTCCCCCTGATAATTTTGCGATTCGTTCATCAAGTTTCTCTGCATCAAATTTGTTTTCTGTATTTGATCGTTGCTTTTTAAGTTGAGTAATTCGAGCCTGAATCGCAGACTTTTTCCCTTGTCCACCTACGATTACAGTAGAATCTTTTGTGGCAATAACTTTATTTGCTCGTCCGAGCATTGTTAATTCTGCTTTTTCAAAATTGAGTCCTACGTCTTCTGAAATTACTGTTGCTCCAACCATAATAGCAATATCTTGGAGCATTTCTTTTTTCTTATCTCCATATCCAGGAGCTTTAATAGCGAGAACATTGAACCCACCTCGAAGTTTATTGAGTACAAAAGTTGTAAGAGCTTCTCCTTCCACATCATCGGCAATAATAACCAAATCTTTTTTACCAGTTTGCACGAGCTGTTCCAAGAGTGGAAGGATTTCTTTAACCGCAGATATCTTTTTGTCGGTAATCAAAATTGCAGGATCCTTATATTCTGCTTCCATTCGTTCTGCGTTGGTTACCATATATGCAGAAATATATCCTTTATCAAACTGAAGTCCTTCTACAACCTCTGATTCAACAGTAAATGAAGGAGATTCTTCTACCGTTACCACTCCATCCTTACCAACTTTTTTGATAGTTTCTGCAATCTTTGCTCCTATTTCTTCTGACTCAGCAGAAATTGTTGCAACCTGACGAATTTCGTCATCACTTTTTATTTGTTTTGCCATTCCTCGGAGTGCTTCAACAACATCTGCAGTAGCTTGCTCAATCCCCATTCGGATTCCTAGAGCATTTACACCCATTGAGGTATGTCGCATACCTTCTGCAACGATTGCTTGAGTAAGAACAACTGAAGTTGTTGTTCCATCTCCTGCAAGATCATTGGTCTTCGTTGCGACTTCTTTTACAATCTCAGCCCCCATATTCTCAAACTTATCTTTAAGTGTGATTTCTTTTGCTATAGAAACTCCATCATTAGTAATTGTTGGGGTACCAAATCCTTTATCAAGAACGACATTTCGTCCACGAGGTCCCATTGTAATACGAACTGCATCAGCAACCTTATCTACCCCCGCTTTTAGTTTCTTTCGAGCCTCTTCATTAAAAAGTATTTGTTTAGCCATATCCTGTATTATTTAATGATTACTAATATAGAGTCTTCTTTTACAATAAGATATTCCTTCCCATCAACTTTTAATTCATCATACCCATATTTTGAAAACATGATCCTATCTCCCACCTTTACTCGTAGTGGTACTAATGTACCATCTATATATCGTCCTTCACCCACTGCAATGATAGTGCCTTCTTCTGGTTTTTCTTTCTGTACACTTTCTGGAATATAAATACCGGACTTAGTTTTTACATGAGATTCCACATCATAAGCTTGTACAAGTACCCGATCACCAAGAGGTACAAGCTTCATGGTCGTGTTGGATTTTGCCGAATTTTTCATATTTTATACCTAATGATTAATGAGTTCCTATTATAGAGGAGAGTCTTGCATAAAGCCAGAAACCTGATATAGTATGCCCCATGACAAGTATTGCTATCATATTACCGTATATTCAGATTACGCTTTCAATCATCTTGATCGCCCTCGTTCTACTACAAAAATCAGAAGCAGATCTAGGCAGTGCGTTTGGAGGTGGAGAGAGTATGAATGCACCAGCTCACACCCGACGTGGAGCTGAACGATTTATTTTCCTTACTACAATTGTAGTAGCCATTCTTTTTGCTGCATCATCTTTTGTTGCACTTGTCATTCGATAAATACTTTCTCGAATTGTGATTGAAAAGCCCCACATTTTGAAACGCCATTTTCACATTCCTTTTTTTCGACAGCTTGAAAATGCAGTACACTCTTTTTCGCATACTGGAAAACTCGTCTTTTATATCCTGACGATTATTTTTGCTGTATCTTCAGGTGTAATGCTTTGGAAAGTTAATACGCACTTTCTTGTTGAAGTTCCAGAAGGAGGTGGAACACTCATTGAAGGAGTAATCGGACTACCTCGATTTATCAATCCGGTACTTGCTGTTACAGATGGAGACAAAGATCTTGTAGCTCTCGTCTATTCAGGATTAATGCGTGTAATGCCTGATGGCACCATTGTTCCCGATATTGCTGAGTCATATACTATCTCCCCTGATGGAAAAACATACACTTTTACAATTAAACCCAATGCATCATTTCATGATGAATCAACAGTGACAGCAGACGATATTATATTTACTATTCAAAAAATTCAGGACCCACTTATAAAAAGCAACAAGAAAGCAAATTGGGATGGAATTACAGTAAACAAAATTGATGCCCGTACTGTGCAATTTGTTTTAACACAGGCGTACGCACCATTTCTTGAAAATGCAGTATTAGGAATTCTACCTATGCATGTATGGCAAAATCTTGATGCCGAAGGATTTATAACTAGTGATATGAATGTACATCCAGTAGGATCTGGACCTTTTAAAATTGTTTCAATAGATCGAAATGATAATGGTGTACCACTTCAAGCGGAACTTGAGCGATTTACTTCATTTAGTCTAGGCTCCCCACTTCTCAAAAAAGTCGTGATACGATTTTATACAACCGAAAAAAATCTTGTTGAAGCATATGAAGATGGGAGTATTCAAAGTCTCAATAGTATTTCTCCTGATACTGCCATCGAATTCAAACGCCTCGGTGCAAAAGTATTACAATCTGAACTTCCTCGTACCTTTGCACTCTTTTTTAATCAATCAAATAATGCGGTTCTCGCTCAGAAGGAAGTCAGGCAAGCCCTATCCTTAGGCGTAGATCGATCATACATCACAAACACTATTCTTCAAGGATTTGGGTCTCCACTTGACAGTGCGGTTCCAAAAAGCTTTACTAGTACTACTCACTCCCTCGCTTCTTCTACAAATTGGCACATTAGTCATAGTAATGAAGCAATACAACTCCTCGAAAACAATGGTTGGAAAACCAACGAGAGCGGTATACGGGAAAAGGAAATCGGAAAAGATAAGGTTCCTCTTTCATTCTCAATCTCAACAACAGATGCTCCTGAATTAAAGGAAATTGCTGAGAGATTAAAAATGGAATGGCAAAAGATTGGAGCAGATGTATCAGTAAAAGTTGTAGAGGGAGGCAATCTCAATCAGAGTATTATTAAACCGCGAAAGTATGATGCCCTCCTCTTTGGACAAGTAGTAAATCGAAATCTTGATCTCTATGCATTTTGGCATTCGTCTCAGCGTACAGACCCAGGATTAAATGTCGCACTCTATTCCAACAAAACTGCAGATGCCTTTGTTGAGAATATGAGAACATTAACAAACAAAGAAGAACGATTTCTTGAATATACAAAATTTGATGCGGAGTTACAAAAAGATATACCAGCACTCTTCCTCTACGCACCTCATTTCATTTATGTAGTCCCACCGAATCTCTATAACAATGCAATTAATCAGATTGCAGTACCGAGTGAGCGATTTGGAAATATACATACATGGTATACGAATACTGAAAAAATTTGGAAAATATTTATTAATAAGTAAACACTCATGGAACAAGATACAGTAAACACGTCAGGAACAACCAACCAGCAACCAGCACCAACAACTTCACAGCCAACGCAAGGTCAACGACCTCGCGCTTATAGTTCTGATCGACGAGGTCAATTTGGAAACAAAAAACCTGGGTCTCGAGATCGACAAAGTCGTGATCAACGTGGACGAACACAGCATCAGCGACCTATGCGGAGCGAATCAAAAAACTTTGCAAAAAAGACTGAAGATAAGATCCCGCCACTTGGAGATAATATTCGTATTATTCCACTCGGAGGTGTAGAAGAAATTGGACGAAATATGACCATGGTTGAATATGGTGATGATATTGTAATTATCGACGCAGGATTCCAGTTCCAAGAAGATGATACTCCGGGTATCGATTATATTTTGCCTAACACAAAATACCTTGAGGATCGAAAAGAAAAGATTCGAGCTGTACTAATAACTCACGGTCACCTTGACCACGTTGGAGGAATCCCCTACATTATGCCTCGAATTGGAAATCCCCCAATGTATACCCGAAATCTCACTGCGCTCATGATCAAAAAGCGACAAGAAGAGTTTCCTCATTTGGAACCACTCGATATTAAAGTTGTGGAGAAAGACGACACTATCCAAATTGGAAAGCTTATCGTAAAGTTCTTTGCCGTAACTCATACTATCCCCGACTCTATGGGAGTGATAATTAAAACTCCCTATGGAGCGATTGTGCACCCCGGAGATCCAAAGCTCGATCACAATGATGGAGTTCCTACGGATTCAGAAGATCATGAGTATTCAAAACTTGAAAAAGAAAATGTTCTCTTAATGATGAATGACTCTACCAACGTTGAGAACCCGGGTTTTTCTACTCCAGAAAAACTTGTTCATAAGAATCTTGATGAAATTATCAAGAATATTAAAGGACGACTAATTATCGGGACTTTTGCATCTCAACTGGAACGTATGATTAAGATCATCGAAGTTGCAGAGAAATACAACAAAAAAATTGTAATCGAAGGACGTTCAATGAAAACCAACGTGGAAATTGCAACACTTGCAAATATGCTCGTCGTGAAAAAAGGTACTATTATTAGTAGCCAAGAAATTGAGGCGTATCCCCCAGATCGAGTTGTTATTCTTTCTACAGGAGCGCAAGGAGAAGAATTTGCAGCGCTTATGAGAATGGCAACCAAGCAGCATAAAACGTTGAAAATCGGTAAACGAGATACAGTACTTCTTTCATCATCTATCATTCCTGGAAACGAAAAGAGTGTACAAAAATTGAAAGATAACTTAGCACGTCTCGGAGCAAAGATTATTCACTACCGAACATCAGATGTATATATCCACTCATCTGGACACGGAAATCGAGGAGAACTCGAATGGATGTTTAAGAAAATAAAACCGAAGTTCTTCATGCCTGTTCACGGCAACCATTACATGCTCCGCCTTCATGCTGAAGCAATCGAAAATTTAGGGATGTCAGAAGAAAATATTATTATTCCTGATAACGGAACTATTATCGAAATCCAAGAACAAGGAACAAAGCTTGTTCGACTCAAGGAAAAAGCTCCTTCAGGACTTGTAATGGTAGATGGATTCTCTATTGGAAATGTTCAAGAAGTCGTGCTTCGAGACCGACAGATGCTTGCTCAAGATGGAATGTTTGTGCTCATTGCTTCAATCAATACTACTACAGGCAAGCTAAAGAAAAGCCCAGATATCATTTCACGAGGGTTCGTCTATCTTCGAGAATCTCAGGATCTTCTCCAACAGACTCGATACATCATTAAGAAAACAATTGAAGAATCTGTAGAAGGCATGCATCCTATCAACTTTGATTACGTAAAGCAGATAGTAGCAGATAATGTTTCAAAATATCTCTTCCAGCAGACAGCAAAGCGCCCTATAGTAATCCCAGTACTTCTCGGAGTCTAAACTTATAAAAAACCATCCCAGAGATGGTTTTTTTATTTATCAACATCCCATTCATGCGAGGTCTGCTATAATAGTGTCATGCGTTCTCGCAGTTCTCATCATCTCAAATTTGTATTTGCGGCAGTTCTCATCCTATCCTTCCACTACGCATTTACGGTTTATATAAACTCTACGTTCCTCAGCCAATTCTTTACTGAAAAAGAAGTTGGGTACCTTTATACTGGAGGGGCTCTTCTTACTCTTCTTGGATTTGTCGCAAGTTCAAGTCTCATAAAAAGAGTTGGTAATGTCTCCTTTTTTACTACTGGTATTATTATTGAAATTATAGCTCTTTTTGGACTCTTTTATACTTCAAACCCTCTTCACCTAAAATTCTTTTTTATCCTTCACCAAGCATTACCATCTCTCCTTTTGTTTAGTATGGATTTGTTCCTCGAAGGTGCATCGCGCACTGCTCATGGGAATAATACTGGCAGAATTCGTTCTACCTATCTCACGATTTTGAACATTTCATTTGTACTTTCACCAATGATTGTAGGAAATATAGTTTCTGTGTTTACATACCGAGGAGTCTATCTCCTTTCTGCAATGTGTTGTGTTGCGCTTCTCTTTCTTATCGTTGATTCTCTAAGACATATTCCTTCACATACTATGCGAGAAGTAAATTTTGCTGATAGTGTCCGGAAATATATTCCTCACAAAGATCTCAACAGACTTTTTATTATCAATTTCCTACTACAAATATTTTATGCAGTTATGGTTATTTATACTCCTATTTACCTCAGTCAACATATAGGATTTTCATGGGAGGCAATTGGTCTAATATTTACGGTTATGCTCGTTCCATTTGTCCTGTTTGAAGCTCCTCTTGGACGAATGTTTGATAAAATTCATACAGAAAAAGATACTCTTATTGCAGGATTTTTAATTATAGCCCTATCAACTGGCCTTATTTTCTTAATACAAAAACCAAGTGTTATTATCTGGATGATAGCTCTATTTGCAACTCGCGTTGGGGCAAGTTTTGTGGAGGTGGCAAGCGATTATTCATTCTTCCGAAGAGTAAGTGACAGAGATGCTGGGTTTATAAGTGTCTTCAGAATGGCAAGTCCACTTTCATATATTATTGCTCCTCTTCTAGTAGCCCCGATTGTTCACCTCCTATCTATAAAATATGTATTTTTGCTACTTGGAATTATTATGCTTAGTGGTATTATTTTTTCATTCAAATTAAGAACTCTCAAATAGAAAGCTTTTAATCATCAAGATCGAGAGTGTTTACACTTTGAGTACTTGAAGAATCAGTACCATCATCTGACCACTCACTTTTAACACCTAGGTGTTTCCCATCATCACAATGACATTCCTTAAGAGCTTGCCCTTGCATATTACAATCATCGGTTTGGCATGAACCTTGGTTTTGTGAGAAGTAACCGCATTCACTGCATATGTAGTGGTGTGTGGGGGTGTTGGAGGTATCCATAGAATTTTATTAATTATATGCCCTAATAGAGGATTCATGCAAGCTCGATCATCATAAAGAGAGGTATCTCTTTTCTCAATCTATCTTCCTCCTTTTGACGTGGGCCTTTTTCTGAAGACTTATGTGATATCCATTCTTCAAGACGAGTGATGCTAAATCCGGCGGCTCGTGCGAGCTTTACATAATACTGAAGTGGTCGATGAAATGAAACAGTCACTTCACTTTGTGCTGACCCAGGATGCATTACTATTTCTGAAGATTTCTCAGAAAGATACAGATCTATTCTTCGATACTCTTTGTCTCCTGACCATTCCCAATGGGATGCTCCAGGAATTCGAAATGCCGGATGGTTCATAACAACAATGAGACGTCCATCTTGTTTCAGTACTCTTTTACATTCAATAAAGATTTCTTTCACTTCTTTTATATTCTGAATTGCAAGGATAAGAGCAATTGTATCGATGCTCTTATCCTCAATAAATTTCAATTCATGCGCATGAGATACATAGAAAGCTATATCTTTTGAAGCATGCTCTTTTGCAAGAGAAATGAGTTCTTTGCCAATATCTACCCCTGTTACCTGTGCTCCCGCAGCATAAAATGCTTCAGCGAAGAATCCAGTTCCACATGCTAGATCTAATACATGCTGACCTTTTTGTATATCTAAAACACGTAGAATATTTGGGAGTACCACCTGGCTATGGTAACTATCTTTATCTTCGAGATGCTTTGCGTACCATTCTGCAACACTTCCCCATGAGGTATTTTGTTTCATAATGCTATATTGACAAAATAATACTAAAGAGTAAAGTTAGGGATAGAGAGAAGTTAGCCAAAAGCCTCCTTCCCTGGGTGGTGTGGTACGCCGAGAGGACCACACCACCTTTTTTTTGCAACAAAAAATCCGCCTTGAGAGCGGATCTTTCTTTTCTTCTGTTATTCTGATTTTGGTGCTTTCTTTTTTGCAGGTGCTTTCTTGGCTGGTTTCTTTGTAGAACCATCTACCTGCTTTTTGATTCCCTTCCAATGCTTTTTCATATCAGAAACAAGCGCTGCAACTTCTACTGCATCAATAGCCTTCATTGCTTCATATTTCTTTGCTACAGCATCTACCACATCATGGTATGCTACTTCACTCACATCCTTCATTTTTTCCATCTTATCGAGCACATCAGCTTTCATTCGTAAGCTCCATCCTTTAATCTGTTTTCGCTTCTTTGTTCCAGCATCGGTTCCATAAAGGAACGCTGCTCCTGCTGCAGCAGCAGCGAGGGCTGCAATACCTACTCCGGCCATTACCTTGTTTGTTTGTGTCATCTTCTTTTCCATAAAAATATATGGTTAATGGTTAATCTTTCTTACTGCGCTTCTTACCGAATACCATCTTTATTACCTCTTTGACGTTTCGTAACCCTAATCCTTGCTGCTTAATATTACCACGTAGATTTTTTATGTCAGCAATTATCTCATCACTCTCATCTTTTACTTTGTCTGAAACTTTAGAAACAGTTCTTAAAATCTTTATGATGTAAATAAGGGCTACTATAAGTCCAAGGGTAACAAGCCCCAATGCAATTGTCGAGACAAAGAAAAATATATCAGCATGTATTAGTGTTTCCATAATTATTGTGCAAAAATAATAGGGATTTCTATCGAATCATCTCGTTCAGGCTCACCTGATGGATTATCCTTCATGAGGATAATTTTACCTGTTTTTGTGGTAGATGTAGCAAAAGGAACACTAACCTCAAATGGTACAAATTCTTCCGTCATCCATTCACCCTCGGCTTGGGCAGGAACTTCAGCTAATGTTTTTCCATTTGCATCTACAATCTTTAATGGGAAGCTAGCCTCAAAGTACCATGTGCCTCGCGCTTCCCCCTTTACAATTACGGGGCTTTTTATAATTGTTTGTGGTTTAGGACTTGTTACGCGAATCAGTGAGTGAGTTGTCGTCGTTGCATCAGGTTCACTTGGTGTCGCAACAGGCTCAGGAATAACTTCTACAAATGTTCTGTTGTCAGGTGTTTTACATTGTCGAGGATAGGATTCCAGTGCAGGATACCCAGCATCAATACATTCTTGGAAACCTGCAATAGATAAGTATGATTCAGGTGCCCGTCTACCAATATCAAAAAGAAGGACAATGCCTAAAATAACAAGTACTACCAAGAGAACGGAAGAGATGAGGATTTTTTGATTCATAATATTATTGTTATAACAAACGAACTGCCATAAGTGATACCGCCATTATAGCAGTTTGAGAAAGAATACCCAATATAGGATGCCCCTTGAGCCTGTTTTCTGAATGCATCCACATATGAAATTTTTGAAGTGGTAACATCCACTTCCATCGTGTCTTCCAATATACAAATTGTAACGGATCAGGGATTAATCCCATTAATCCTCCCACAAGCGCACCCAGGAATACCTGCATCGGAAATTGATAATATGCAATGATTACCAAACCTATACCTATCCAAAAATCAAATCCAATTTTTACAAGATCTACTAAAAATGTCCGACTATGAGTATTCATATCATTGTTAATGACTACTCCCTGATTTTCAATTGACCCCAATTTATAATCCCAGTGAGGGATTGTATCAAGAAGAAAATGACTCAAAAATGCAGCACTTACGACAAATGCAATGTTTTCTGAAGCGATTGCTCCAATGAGAGCGCCGGCTACTGCATGGGTTCCTAATGTCATAATTGTTCTTGTATTCTATATGCATCTAATAAATTTTGAAAGACTGATGCTACGGTCATAGGTCCCACACCCCCTGGAACAGGAGAAATCGCAGAAACTATTTCCTTTACACCATCAAAATCAACATCCCCAACGAGCTTCCCTTCAACAAGATTAATTCCTACATCAACAACTGTTTGGCCAGGTAAAACATACTTTTCATTGATAAAACGAGGGTCTCCTATTGCAATGACAAGTATTTGTGCCTGACGTGTAATTACTCCTAAATCCTTGGTTTCTTTGTGAGCAATAGTTACAGTAGCGTCACGCTGTAGAAGGGCTAATGCAGTCGGCTTTCCAACAAGATTTGATCTTCCAACGACAACAACATGTTTACCTTCGATTGGAATAGAGTAGAAATCTAATAGAGAAATAATACTTCGAGAAGTTGCAGGGAGATGCCCGTCACCTTTCCCATTAAATAAAAGTTTTGTGTTATAGGAGGTAAGCCCATCTATATCTTTAAGGGGATTAATTATTTCTATTATTCTTTCTGTATCTAAATGCTTTGGGATAGGTAATTGAACTAAAATCCCATGCACATTTGAATCATTGTTATGTTTTTCTATTTCTTGAAGTAATACATCGCGGGTCACTGAATTTTGAAAGAAGACATGCGTAACAACTGCTCCGATATATTCTCCAAAGAGCTTTTTTTGTTTGATATATGTATTTGAGTCAGGCCTATCACCGACTTGAATAATCACCAATGTTGGCTTTTTTGTACATTGAGAAATTGTATGTCTGAGTTCTTCTCGAATCGTATCTCGCAATATTGTCCCGCTTAATATCTGTGGCATATTGTTAATTATTACACTTTACACTAATTAAAAACTTTTCCTAGCTGATAAAATATACTCCTCTGGTATCCATTGTTCACGAAGCTCTCCTGCTAGAAAAAATGATCCTGTTACTACTATGAGGTCATCTTTTGTTGCTCGAACAATGGCTTCATCAAGAGCCATGTGAGGATCAAGGAATATTTTTACGTCTTTTTTAGGATCTACAACAGCTCGAATCTCTAAGGGAGGTACGCATTTTCTAAGCGGATTTTGAAAACGCGTTATAAAGACATGGTCCGCCTTATGAGTAATATCTTTAAGGCTTTTTTGGATGTCTTTATGATCTGCCATGCCTACTATGAGATAGAGCTTTTTATATTTCAGTGTATTTATATTTTTTACAACAGTTTGAAGTTTTATGGGATTATGTGCCCCATCTAGTACAACAAAAGGATTTTTTTGTATCACCTCAAAACGGCATGGTAATTGAATATTTTCTAATGAACAACTATGAATTCCTATACTGTGCGCTATAGCTGACACTAGATTATTATTCTGCTCTTTGTAAGTATGTCCTTCTAAGACAGGTCTAAAAAATGCTTTTTGCAGCTCACATTCTCTCTTAAAAATATTGAGAATCTGAGGTCGTTGTTCACTAGTAAGAAAGATACTCCCCGCTTTTATTATTCCTGCTTTGTCATGAGCAATTTTTTCTAATGTATCACCAAGGATTTCAGTATGGTCATAGTTCACATTAGTAATTGCAGTGATAACTGGATGCTCAATAACATTCGTACAATCATATCTTCCCCCTAAGCCCACTTCAAGTACTACCCATTCACACTTCATTTTTTTAAAGTGGATAAGTGCAATTATAAAGAATAGTTCAAAATATGAAGGACTTCCATAAGGCCCATGTTGATATGATCTATCTATCAACGGTTTTAAAGATTCTAAAATTTTTACAAATTCATCTGGTGAGATGTAAAGGTCATTAACTTTAATCTTTTCTATCGCCGTTTGGACAAATGGTGATGTAAACAATCCAACATTTTTTCCAGATTTTTTTAGTATTTCCTGAATATGAGTTGATACTGAACCCTTGCCTGCTGTACCTGTTATATGAATGAATTTTATATCCTTATCAGGATTACCAAGGAGATTTAAAAAATAACGAGTTCGCTTCAGAAAAACCTCTGGATTTTCTTTATCCTTCATATAATCTTTTTGACGAGGTAGATTTGAAAGTATACCTTCAAGGTACCGAAATGCACTGTGGTAATGTGTAAACATAGCGAGAGAATAAATAAAAAATAATATAACTAAAAACCGCCACGAGAGGCGGTTTTTAGTTTCTGCTATGAATACTAGAAATCCCCTCTCTTATAAAAAGAAAGTGGAAACAAAACTTGACCAGGTAGTTGTAGATTTATTGATCAACATAATAATAGTAGTATAGATAATATATATTAACTCGCAAGTCCTACCCACAATTCGAAACTCCAATTGAGGAAGAGCGCAAGGGGTACATAGATTGGAAAAAGTATAAAAAATAAAATCTTTCCAAAACCAGATTGTTCTTCAGAAAGGTTTTCCCATAATTCATGAGTCGCATTCGAAAAGAGTGCTAAAGGCACCATAAGAGGCATTAAAAGAAAAAAGAATAGTTTTTTTGTTAAATCCATATTCGTCGTGATAAGTCATCATTATATCACACGTTTAATAAAAAAGCAAGATCTCTTCTATCCAGAAGAAATCTTGCTAATGTCTATATTTAGAGCCTTATTTTATACATTTGGTGGTATAGATGCTACTTTTTCGTTAGCTTTTCCTGATGCATGACCATCTACTTCATAACTGGTGTTTTGTGCTTCAAAAAAGTTTACAAGCTCAAATACATCAGTTGCTGTAGACATCCATTTTGCGGGATTTGTTACATTGTAATGTTTTGCAAGCCCCAGCTCTTCAAGTCGTCTATCAGCAACATATTGTACATACTGATTTACATAGTCAGCATTCAAACCAAGTATTCCGTTTGGAAACAAATCTTTGTTGTATGCAACTTCAAGGTCTACTCCTTCAATAACAATGTTTTTGATTTCTTCTGCAAATTCTTCAGTGAGGAGTTCCTGATTTTCTTCCAAAATATTATGAACAAGATTGATTCCAAACTTAAGGTGAAGTGATTCGTCTCTAATTACCCAGTTAATCATGGATCCAAAGTTTCGAAGCTGATTCCGCTGTCGGAATGAAAGCGCAACCATAAATCCTGAGTAGAACCATGTTCCTTCCATTACAATGTTTGTTGCAACGAGATTTCGGATAAAGTCTTTCTTCCCTTCTATGGTTTCGATATCAAGTGAATCTTCAGTCATACGCTTCATGTACCTATTGATGAAGGCTTCTTTTGCAGTCATCGAAGGAACTTCAAGGTGGGTATTGAATATTTTTTCTCGATCAAAGGGAAATGTTTCAAGTACGTATTCGAATGCCACACAGTGATTTGCTTCTTCCCACATTTGCTTTGCAAGATAAAGGTGACATTCTGGAGATTTAAGGTATGGATAAATCCCAAGAGCAATGGATCGGTTTACAATAAGTTCTGCTGGGTTAAAGAAAGCCATCAAAAACTTTACGGCATGTCGTTCATCTTCGGTCATTTTTTCCCAGTCATCGAGATCTTCTTTGAGAGCAATTTCATGAGGAAACCATGTGTTTCGAACTGCTTGGTTATAAAGGTCATATGCCCATTTGTAATGAAATGGGTGTAAATTCATATCTTCCGGAGAGGTCTTTCCTAAGAGTGCCATAGTGATAGTAATTAATGATTAAATTTTTTGGTCTCCTCATTATACCTTCCTCCATTTTTGAGAAAAGCCTTACAAACTGTCAATAATTGTGGTGGGGTTAATTACAACTCAAGCTTAGTTTTAATTATTCTTACATCGTCTTCAAGTCGAGAAAGCCTGTTTCCGTTATTTATATCTACTTTACTTTCAATTGTGTCTAATCTATCTGCCAACTCATTTTTTACTTCGATCAATTCAACTTTTGTAGCCATTTCAGCACGAACAGAGGCAAATCCTTCATTCATCTTTTTTTCAAAATGTTCAAATGACCTATTCATCATACCAGCGAGCATGTCGATAGTAATTCTTTTTTGTTTTTTCATGATTACCATCATACTGATTGGAGATAAAATTCTTATAAAGATTACTGACAACTATCACACTGAGCTCGCTCTGCGGGGTCACTGGGACATACATGAGGAGCTTGTTTTTGAGAAGGCTGAGCCTGGCTCTTGAGGCTTTCGAGAGATACAAAACCTTTTGTTTTGAATCCTGCATTTGATGCATGACTTGCCTTAGGATTCTGTCCTTTTGCCTCAGTTTTATGCATATGAGCAGAAAGTGAAGTGTTAGTTACTTCTGCGACTACAGCTTCGCTCACAGCCACTGCAGAGGCAAATAATGGTCCTTCTTCTATTGGTGGAGTTGCACCTACTGAAGATTTAATTTGTGCTGGGATATCAAGTGTCTTTTGTAAAGGTGAAGCAAATGGTTGTGGTGATGTCTCCTGAGACTGAACACGTGCTTTCAGTGCTCCGAAACCGAGCTTTCCAATCTGTGTTGCTTTGTTGACTGACACAGTACTTTGCTCTGCAGTATGTCGAGGTTTCATATGGAGATAGTAAGTAGATTTAAGACCCTTGTCCCATGCTGCCTGATAAATCCTCATAGTCTCATCAATATCACGAGTCTCAAGATACATATTTCGAGAAAGTGCTTGATCAATCCATTTCTGAGCTCGTGCTGCTACTTCGATAAATGCATATGGAGATGTCGTGAATGATGTTTTGTAAATATTTTTAAGATGATCAGGAATTTCTTTAATACTTGAGATGTCTCCTTGATTTTCGATAATGCTTTCTTTGACTTTATCCCAAATACCCATATTCTTGAGATCTTTAACCATGTTGTGGTTAATGTCCATGTACTTTCCAGAAATTTTATTTCGTGAAAATACCTGTGCAAATCGTGGATCAATTCCTGGAGTTGTTCCTACGACAAGTCCAATATTTGCATTTGGAGCTACAGCCATCAATGTTGCATTTCGCATCCCTTTCTTAACTTTTGATCGAAGAAGATCCCAGTTCAATCCCTTATGCTTGCTTCCCTTTGAAACAGTGAGCGGCCGCCCTCGATCTTCCTCAAGGCGGGCAATACTATCTACGGGTACCATTCCCTTTGACCAACTTGAACCTTCAAAATGTGTGTATGATCCTCGAGCCTGAGCAAGTGTTGCACTTTCATCAATTGCCATATAACTTACAAATTCAAAGATTCGATCAGCAAAATCCCAGGCATGCTCTGAGTCATATGCCATACCTAACTGTTCGATGGTATCTGAGAATCCCATGACACCAAGACCAATTGCTCGGTTTTCTTTGTCTGATTTTTCTGCTTCTGGAATTGGAAGAACGTTGATATCAATGAGGTTATCAAGCTGGCGAATTGCCATTCGAACAGACTCTTCAAGTTTCATCCAATTAATTTCTTTGTTTGAAACATGTGCGGCAAGGTTAAGTGAGGCCAAGTTACATACTGCTACATTTTCTTTATCCTGTGGCAGACAAATTTCGGTACACAAGTTAGACATGTGAATTGTCCCTGTATTGTTATTGAGAGCACGGAGGTTAATTGCATCTTTCCAGATAAGCCATGGGTGAGATGTAGTCTGAAGTGCTACAAGTATCTGGCGGAATTGTTCTCGAGCAGGAACTTTTTTGAATGTTCGGAATGTGCCCGCTTCGGCCATTTGGGTATATTCTGTATAGCGCTTTGAAAATGCCTTTCCATAAAGTTCATTCAAATCAGGTACTTCTGCGGGGTCAAACATATACCAGTCTTCATTTTTCTCTACACGAGACATAAACTCATCTGACATAAAGACTGCTGTGTTTGCCGTTCGCATTCTCATATAATCATCTCCTGCATTGTGCTTCCAATCGATGTATTCAGGAAAATCGAGATGCCAGTTTTCCATATAAAATGCAAGGGCTCCTTTTTTCTTTCCTCCTCGCTGTATAGCTCGAATTGCAGTGTCGATGATTTTTGCAAATGGTGTTGGACCAGTAGAAGCGCCTCCGAAGTTTGATTTAAGAGGCGATCCTCCTGCACGAAGTTTGGTTACAGATGCTCCAATTCCTCCAGAACCTTTTGAAAGAAGCATCACGTCTGCTACAGACTTTGCAATATGATTCATATCGTCATGAATCTCAAGAAGAAAACAGTTTGAAAGCGCAGGACGAGTTGTCCCTGCTCCAAGATTTGTTGATCCTCCAGCAATATATTCCATCTTAGACATTTTCTTATAGAATTTCTTTGCCCATTCAGTTGGATTATCTTCATTAAAAGAAAGCCCCATCGCAATACGCATAAAAAGGTATTGTGGAGTTTCGATTGGCTGCTGTTTCATGTTCTTGATTCCATATCGATTCATCAAGCCATCAAGCCCAGCATATCCAAACAAATCATCCCGCTCGAGTGCAAGCGTAGTGGCAAGCACATCAAGATCGTATTTTTCGATCATGTTTTTATGGAGTCGATTGAGAGCTACACCTTCCTTTATATATTTTATAAATCCATCTCGATGCTTTTGTTTGAGATCCGCTGCATCATCTTTTTCATAATCCCCCAATACTTTTCGATAAATAGTTTTGAGAAGTAGTCGTGTTGCAACTTTATCATATTCAATATCTTCTTTAATATTTTGAACAGAAGCATTTATGGTTGCCTGATCAAGCTCATCTGTTGTAATACCATCGTAGAGAGTAAGACGTGTCTCAGTCGCAATCTGAGTTACCATAGATACGGGGTTCGTGAGTCCAAAACAGGCTCGTTCAATCGAACGATTGATTTTATCGGCATTAAAAGGAACTTTCGAACCATCGTGTTTGGTAATAAATATACTCATAGATCTGTGCGACTAACTTCTAATAATTTTTATAGCCTATCTATTATAATCGAATTAGACACAAAGATCTGGGGAAAACTACGAGAATTCCAAGACATAACAGTTGATTACAACAATGTAAATGCCAAGGCAAAAACGAAGGCTTAACTGTGTATGTTTTTGCCTTACGAAATGAAAGAAAAGTGATCTAGATTAATACTGTTTTTCATTTCATAATGCTGAAATAATGGCCAAGCTCATCAGTATATAAATTTTTTATGAAGGACTCTCCCCATATTTTTTTTGACGGAAGACCAATGTAGTATAGAGTACAGAAATATGAGAATACTTCTTATCGAAGATGATCAAGATATAAGCAATTCACTCAAAGTAAGTTTTGAAGCAGAAAGTTTTACGGTGGATATAGCAGTTGATGGATATAGTGGATCCTATATTGCACGAACAAATGAATACGATCTTATCATTCTTGATTTAGCATTACCTAAGAAAAATGGATGGGATGTATGTAATGAAATTCGTACTGCTCACAAAACAACTCCTATTATTATGCTCTCGGTTGTTTCTGACACGCAAGAAAAAATCCGCCTCCTCAATTGTGGTGCTGATGATTATCTCACAAAACCATTTTCTTTTCGTGAGTTACTCGCACGAACCCGAGCCCTTCTCCGCCGTCCAGCTCATATGGCTCACGAGATAGTTCAAGTAGATGATCTTATTCTTGATTCGATGAAACAAAAAGTTATTCGGGGCAAGGAAACAATTTATTTAACACGGAAGGAATTTTCTTTGCTTGAGTACTTAATGAGGCATAAAGGACTTGTGGTATCACGAGGCATGATTATGGAGCATGTTTGGAATGCTGAGAGTGATCCCTTTTCAAATACTATAGAAGCTCATATTTTGAATGTAAGAAAGAAGGTCGACCGTATTAAAAGGCGACGGCTCATCCACACTATTCCCGGACGAGGATATAAGATCGATGTTGAGCACGCTTAGTTATTTATAAGTGTTGCTGTGACAATATAACGATTGCTATATGTCTTAAGATCTGAATTCCAAACTCCATCACATGTAATCAGCCTTATCCGTGGTATCCCTTCTGCCGAAAATATTTCCCTTGTTTCAGTTGTGTCTTGTGGTAATTGTTCTGTAGTAGCTACTTTAAAGTGGAGCTCTGTAGTATCTGCAAGTGTTACATAAATATCATCTCCTGGTTTTAAATCTTTTAATTTATAGAATACTCCTGCATTACCAAAACCATTATCATAATGTCCCGCAAACACAGCACTTCCCTTATGTCCAGGAAGTATACCTTCTCGATACCAGCCCACATCCGTATAATTAGTTGGTACAGCCATAGTTCCCTTTTTTGAGATTCCTACATGCTGTACTTCTGCCTGTACTTGCAAAGAAGGGATCCGTAATGACGATGGCCATGCCGATGAATCGCTTGGAACTATTGGTTCTTCGTTAGATGTGACAGTGATTTCTGAATCCTGAAGTGATGGTCCGAGAGCTGCATGTGTAAAAGTTCGTACACAGATTACAATAGCAACCACTGTTATTATTCCAACTATAAGTGTTGTTATTTTTGATGATCCATTCATATAATTATTGTATACCATAATGTAGAACGCATACCAATGGTATGCGTTCTACATTACTTACATTGCTCACTTTGTAATTACAGAGATAATTATCGAGCTTGTGCTACTCGTCGAGCTAGGAATGCAATACCAGCAAGTGCAATCAATCCTGATGAGAATAGAATTGCAAGGTTGGTTGCAGCTTCTCCACCTAGTCCGGTGTCAGGGAGACCTGGAGCAGTTGTTGTGTCTCCTCCAGTTCCACCAGTCGTATCTGTTGTAGCTCCTGTTGTCGCATCTGTTGAGATACTTGTATCTGTTGTTGTTGTAGCTGCAGTCTGAGCATTAACTGAAACAGTAGCAACAAGAGCAAGCGCTGCTACTAATGTAAGTGCCAAAAATTTTTGGATTTTCATAGTTTAAATGTATTAGAAATGATTAATTACTAGTAACCAATAATGTACTCTCTTGTTAATGTAACGAATCACACTTCATTTTCTTACACAACAAAAAACATGCTAAACTATGAGCAAGCACATCATTACTATGATTCCTTCTATTACAGAAAGTAAGTTTGAAAAAATTACTGATGCAGATCTTTCATTAAAAGATTATATTGAGAAACATTATCTTATAGCTTTTTTTATAGTATTACTTTTTATCTGGGCATTGTGGATGTTTATTACATCAGTAGGCCCATATGTAACTCTTTTTGTACTGATACTCATTCCGCTTCTCCAATATAAATATATTAAATCTCGATCTGAACATGCATTTTTAAAAAACTTTGCAGAAAAAAATGGCTATACTTACAATGCTCAGGCAGTAAACTTAGCAGAGACTTCTACTACCTATCTCAAAATTGGCCATGGACAATTTATCGATAAAATAATTTTGGGAACTTATGGAGGATTTCCACTAAGAATTTTTACATTTCATACTACAATCGGTGAAAACAAAAATGCTCAACTTGTTAAGTTTACAGTATTCGAACTTGAATTTGTAGGTTCTACGTTAAATATTCTTATTGATGCTGGAAAGCATCCTTTTCCTAAAAATGTTTTACAACATCAAAAGCTTCAGCTAGAAGGAAATTTTAACGATCATTTCAATCTCTATATTTCAAAAGGATACCATCTTGAGACCTTGCAGGTTTTAACACCTGATATCATGGAAATTCTAATTGATACTTCAAAACATTTTAGTCTTGAATTTATTCATAACAAACTGTATATCTATGCAGATACAGAACTTACTAATTCAGTTGATATGGTATATATGTACGAATTTTCTCATTCAATTTTAAGTAAGCTTGCCCCAGTTCTTGCTCGGGTGAAACACTCGTCTATATCTTCCCCTATTCTCTCTCGATAAAAAGGCGTGCAAGACGTAATTCACTATAAGAAAATTTTGAATTGAGCAAATCTTTTACGGGAGCCAATCGATAGTCACCACATTTTTTAAAGGACAGTCGAAATGCATCTTCTATTTTTTCAAATTCTTTTTCAGAAAATGCATCATCACAAAGATATCTAATATCAATATGTTCTCCATCGGATTGAATTTTTTCTATATGATCTATAATAGTTTCTTCTTTAAGCTTTCGTTTTTGAGCTATTTCTTTAAGTGATAGCTTTTCAAGAATACTGGCTTTTGTTTGTATATGTGTTTCTATCTTTTTCTCCTTTTTTATTTTTCCTTGAGGAGCTATTTTAGCCAGGAATGTTTTTTGATACATATGTTTTAGTTCCTCACTCATTTTGTGAATGTACATATCATGTTCTTCTGATTCCTCTCGCAGACGTTCATCATACAGGAGCACCTCTTCATCAACCTTAAGCGCCATGTCATTGATCCCCAAAAGCTTTAAGCCTTGAAGAGATTTGAGTCGAGATAGTGCCACATATCCCATTCCTTTTTCAAATGATTTTGAGAGATCAATCTCTGCAGCATCAAGTGTCATCCCCTGACTTTTATGAACTGTTATAGCCCATGCTAGACGAAGTGGTACTTGTTTGATTCGAGCTTTTACTTTTCCATCTTCTTCTACACCCCATTCCTCTGGTTCTGCTTTTATGAGGTGCCCTTGTACAGTTTTTACAATTGGATAATCGCGGAGACAGTCAACTACAGTTCCTAAAGTCCCATTCACATACCCTTTTTCATAATTATTTTTTACAAACATTACTTGAGCACCCTTCTTGAGCGTGAGCACCCCTGGTGCAAGACAATTTTTTTTGAGTGTTTGAGCAAGTGCAGGACTTCCTTGATCAGTCATATCATAGGTAAAGGTTATACCTTCGGTAGCAGCAAGTTCACGTGCATTAATATCGTCAACATCAACATTGTGGGTAAAAAGTTTTGTGGGAAGAATTGCATATTCTGGTTCTTTGTTATTCCTATCATGAAGATGTTTCATTATTTCTTCTGTAACATAATTTGTTCGAATAGCATTAAGAACAGAGATAAATGCTGGATCGTGTTGACGATATGAACCTTCAAGGTAACAGACTTTTAGATTGAGAGCTTGCCAGGACTTAGAATGATAAGCAAAACATGCATCTTCCTCGCCTACTCGTGCAACGGGAGGAAGTTGGAAAAAATCTCCACACAAAATGACTTGCATGCCTCCAAAAGGAAGATCATTACGTTTGAAGAACTGAGCGATCTTGTCTACCAAATCAAGTCGGTAATGATGAAGCATGGAGATTTCATCAATAATCAATACTTTTGTTTTTTGGAATCTATCCCAGAGATATCGTTTCTCTTCCATAGCCTCAAGATCATATGGAGATAGCGACGCACGTATCCCCATACCCGTCCAAGAATGAATTGTCACACCATTCATATGGCTTGCGGCAATTCCCGTTGAGGCAGTAATTGCCACGTCTACATTCGCTTTTTTAAGATAATGGATATATTGATTAAGAAGATAGGTTTTCCCACTTCCAGCTCCTCCAGTAAGATAGACATTATGTCCAAGCTTAAGTATATCGAGTGCATCCTTTTGAGTCATGATAGCTAGTATATCAAAGAGAAATAAAATAACGATAAAGTTGACATGTTTTTTTATAGTGTTATTCTAAAAAAAGATGATCTCTTATTTTTCTTAGCTCGTGCTAGGGTAAGAGATGGCCAAAAAAGGAGTATGTAATGACTACCGTCCAAGAACCTTTGATGAGAGCCCCTGCAGCAACACCTGCTGAGGTCAAGAGGCTTCTCAAGCTCATCAAAGATCTCGATGGGAAGAAGATCAGCACGGAAGAATTCCAAACCGGAAAAGGATACCACGCCAAAGCGTTTTCCGACGTGATGTTCACCCACTTCACTTCAGAACTCCAGGGTGTAAAGCACCCAAATCCGATGAAAAGGGAGTACATCCACAGGCTCACCAGAACTGGTGAAGTGAGCCTACGATCAAAATAAGTTGCACCTAACCAGAAACCACAACACCCCGATCCAAAAGATCGGGGTGCAGTTTTTTATATTATTTATGAGAGATGAAAACGTTATTTTACCGTCAAAGTTCCTACCATTCCCATTTGTCGATGACTTCCTACAGAACAGTAGTACTCAAATGTTCCAGCTTTATCAGCTACGAATTCGATTGTTTCCTGTGTTCCTGCCTGCATCTGCTTTGTTCGTGCATTGTATCCCCCTACCACAAGATCATGGAATCCTTGTTTGTTAACAAAAGTGATTTTTACACGATCACCTTTATTAACAGTCATTGTTGTTGGTGAGAATTTAAAATTCTCTCCAGTAACTGTAAATTCCTTTATTGCTCCAGCAGAAACTGCTGCTCCTGCACTTACACCCGTACTTGTCGAGGGCTCTTCTGTTTCAGTGGTCGTAGTTGTGGTTGTTGTCGTCTCTATTCCACGTTGATCCATCTCTTCCGTAGTTGTTGTATCTGTAGTTGTAGGAACAGCATCTCGATTAGAAAAGACTGCAATACCTCCAATAATTACAAGCACTGCAATAATCCCTATTATAACGTTTTTATTCATGCCTAAAATTTATTACTGAGTAATTCCCGACTATTATAACATATAAGTATAATCTAATATATTTTTACAATTCAATTTTTGAAAATTGATATACTCCAATCCCAAGCGTAATAAGAAGTACAGATACCATCACACTCAAACTAAGCCAAGGTGAAAAGAAATATGTGCCTCCAAATGCATATCGAAGCCCATCAACTCCATACGAAAGTGGATTTATTTTTGTAATAATTTCGAGGAACTTGGGTAATCCAAAAATTGGAAACAATGCTCCTGAAAGATAAAATAAGGGCTGAATAACAAAGTTAATAATAAGTGGAAAGCCTTGCATATCATCAAGACGTGCTGCAATTGTAGTACCCATTGCTGAGAACAACACTGCAATGAGGACCAGGAATAAAAATGCAAGTGGTAGCATTGCGATACTTTGTGGTCTAAATCCAGCAATAAGGGTTATAAGAAATACCAGTACTCCTTGGATAATTGCTACTGATGCCCCACCTAGGGTTTTACCCACCAGTATCTCAAATCGAGAAACCGGTGCTACAAATGTCTCTTTAAGGAAACCAAACTGTTTATCCCAAATAATTTCTACACCCGTAAAAATAGAAGTGAAGAGAACTGTCATTGCAATTATACCCGGTGCAATAAATTGAATATAATTACCCTGTCCTGCTCGTTCAAATACGGGACTCAATCCAAAACCAAACGCAAAGAGAAAAATGATAGGCTGGCCAAGTGCACCTATAAGACTTGCTTTCTTTCTAATAAATCTTTTTAGCTGTCTAATCCAAAGAATGTATATTGTTCTCATAGTTATTTCTTATCCTCTAAAGCCTCTCATTGTACTCTTACTAAAATCTGACTTATCAGCTCTAATTTCTTTGCCGGTAAGTTTGATGAATGCGTCTTCGATGTTAGCTGTACCTGCTTTCTTGCGAATTTCATCGGGTGTCCCTCTCTCAATTATCTTTCCATGATCAATAATCGCGATTTTTTCTGCATATCTCTCTACTTCTTCCATATGGTGTGTAGTAAAAAAAATAGTAACTTTTTCTTGCTCATTAAGATTTTTAATATAACTCCATATATGATTTCTGGTCTGAGGGTCGAGACCAATAGTAGGCTCATCTAAGAAAAGTACTTTCGGATGATGCAAAAGTCCTCGAGCAATTTCCAAACGTCGCTTCATCCCCCCTGAGAAACTTTTTACAAATGAATCTTTACGGTCAGTAAGTTCAACAAGTTTAAGAAGCTGTGGAATTCGTTCACTATATAGTGATTTTGAAAGACCATATAAAATGGCATGGAATTGCATATTTTCGTATGCCGTAAGTTCATTATCCAAACTTGGATCCTGAAATACAATTCCAAATGAACGCCGTGTAGCCGAAGGATTCTCTGTTACGTTATGTCCATCCAAAAATATTTCTCCAGATGTTGGATGTAGAAGTGTGGTCAACATCTTGATAGTAGTACTCTTCCCGGCGCCATTGGGACCTAGAAATGCAAATACATCCCCTTGTTCAACGGTAAGAGAGATATCATTAACTGCAGTAAAGTCACCAAATTTTTTGGTAACATTTTTGAGTTCAATCATATTCATATAAAGACAGGATATAGTAGTTGAGCTAAAAATACAATGTTTGTATTTTTATCTAAAAGACAGTACTTCTCTCCTTCTATTCTTATATACCAATCCATCAGTTGCTATAAGCATGATTCCAGCTATTCCAATTAATGATCCTACAGTGAGAAATAATATATTAGTCGTAGGGGTTAAATTATCTCTAATTGTGTAATAATCATTAGGAACAAAATAATCCATTATCTTTTCAAAGGGTGCAAAAGCAAGGGCTGATGCAACTTCTCCATCAGGTGGATTTGGAGTCATAGGACTTACATTACTAACAACAGGAGTTGAAGTACTTATTTTATTTGTAGTTGTTGTAGTGGCAGTGCTCGTTGAGATTGAATCACTTATTGAATCTCTTGTAGAAAGCTCAACCATAGCGTCTAACATAGTAGGCTTGTTAGGTATTGGTTTTGGTTTTGGTTGATGGGTAGGTATAAAAGAAACTACTACAGAAGTTAGTACATCTTTTGTCTTTGTTTTTATACTTTTCTCTTTTTTCTTATCTTCATTTGAAGAATTAGTCACATCAACTATTATGGTAGTTGATGCTTTTATTTCAACAATTGGAGTACTAGAACTGATATTCGTATCTATATTAGTTGCAGTTGTAGTAGATAGAGGTGGAAGCAACGTTTCTACTTTACTACTAGATGTGGTAGCTATCGCTGTATCTATTGTAGTCTCAGTTTTAATAGTAGAAGTAGAAGTAGTAGAGGCAATATTAACAGGAGTAATAATTACTTCTGAAGTAGTTACCGCAGATTCATTTTCTTCTTTGTCTTCTTCCTTATCTTCATTCTCGTCATCCTCGCTCTCTTTGTTTTCTTGTTTTATTTCTCTTTGTTCTAGATTTTTCTTTGCATCCTCAAGTACATCTTTAAGCATTTCTTTAAATTTTTCCGTGTCTGTTTCTGCATGCACAGGAGGGGCCCACACAAAAAGGCTCATTACAAACGTAATTGCACCGAACACTACAAATATCCTCTTTATGTATGTCATATATACCTTAGGACGTTCAAAGTGTTGATGTATTACATTATTTGTTCAACAAAAAACCTGCTTCGTACGTTAGAGTACGCGCAGGTCTTTTGTTTGTGAGGAGACGTGATTATGTAAGGTGCTTTGAAACTAGTTTAGTCATTTCAAACATACTGACTGTTCCTTTACCGCCAAATACTTTATTAAGAGCTTCATCTGCAACGATGTTTCGCTTATTCTTTGGATCCTGGAGATCATGCTTCTTGATATAAACCCACAATTTCTTTACCACTTCAGATCGAGGCATTGGTCCTTTACCTACTACTTCAGCGAGCTCAGGACTTATGTTCATCGGCTTCATAAACGCAGAATTTGGTTTTGCCATAAATTTTTATTATTTATATAAGTACATTCCTATTATACCATCTCTCACCTTGCTTGGGAATACCAATCTATAGTAGACCATATATACCCTATTTCATCTCCTGTTCGATATAATTTGCCTCTAATCTTTCTTTTCTGATATCAACACGAATGAGTGCATAGAGATTCATGTAAATATTTGCAATCCAAACGAGTGCAAAGCCTGCAATAACGTATCCCCTCCAGTCTGTGAAGAGCAATGTGTACTGTGTGATATAAAGTATTGCAATAGTTACATAATGACTAAAGCAATATTCACAGGTAAATACATAGAAAAACTTTCGCACTATTGCTGATCTACTTTTTATACTTTTCCGAATTGCATAGTCTCGCGGTTCACTCAATAATTCTTCATGTGTTACGGTCCATGCAATACAAGCTACAGGAATTGCTAAGATAAACAGCCAGACTATCTGAAGTGAAAGTGTCATGTAATTTATTTATTTTTATAATACTCAAACAGCGCTTTTACTCCAGCAAGATTTTTTTGCCACTCTACGGTCTCATGTGTTTTGAGTTCTACCGTAATAGCAGGAATATTGATAGAAGCGAGCCATCCTTCTGCATCCCCTGTGATCTTATAGCTATCAAATGATTTTATGGCTTGATATCCTGCAGCTTTAGAATAGGCATTCATAATATCTAGTGTTACAGGAAGTATGCCATTATTACATTCTGAAGCGTAGACTGCATTAGCTTGGCTATGCCAAAAAATAAATGCATCAGGTTTATGTTTCTCTACAAAGTTTTTTATTGCCTGAGCTTCCGGTTCAGAAAATGCTGCAGTACCTGCACTTACTGTCCGTGACTGCCAGGTACTTGTTGGCTGCCAATTACATGCAAAGTTACGATTAAGGTCTACAGCATGAGCATTAAATCGTGCTGATGCTTGAAGGGTTTTATCAGTTTTTACATCAGCCAGCGTAAACCTCCCTTCTTTGCCAACTACCTTAAATACAGCATCAGGATTTGCTGATGGAATCACCGTTACTTTTATATTAGTAGGAACAGTAGTAGAACTCATGGTGAAATAATCAATAAACTCATACGCGAGCATGACGCTATTCCATTCGTATCCACCATGAATTCCTCCAACAAAGACGATATGATTGTCCCCTGATCCATATGTATAACTTTCTATGTTTCTGCCTTGTATCGATGTACCTATAGTACTTGTTATAGGGCTTGATGTAGCAATAACGTCTTGAGGTATAGGAGTTCCTTGTTGTATCTCCTTATCTCGGGTAATAAAGAGATATACAATTCCAATAAAAACAATAATACTTATTCCTATTACAATTTTCTTAGAACCTGAGAACATTTATTGAGCGTAGTGCTTAAGAACCGCATCAATTCCCGCTTTGTTTTTACTCCATTCAGTATCTGTGTGATTTGTTAGAAGAACACTAATTGCTGGAGTATTGTTTTTTGCAAACCAATTTACCATATCTCCTGTAATTTCATAGAAATTAAATTCATTATGTGCGGGATATTTTGATGCATCAGCATAGATTTTTGTAAGGTTTGTCGTTTCTTCCAATACTCCATTATGACAGTTTGATGCATAGACTCCACCAGCTGCACTGTAGTAAGCAACCACAGCTGTTGGTGGATGAGTTGCTACATAGTTTTTGAGTGCCATACTTTCAGGTTCTGAGAATGCTGCAGTTCCTCCACTTACTGTTCGTGTTTGCCATTTTGCTGATGCTTGCCAGTCACAATCAAAGTTTCGGTTGAGGTCTACATTTCGCGCATTAAATCGTCCTACAACTTGCACTGTCTGTGATGTATTTACATCCGCTACTGTAAACTTTGTGGTTGTTCCAACTACTTTTTGTAATCCATCAGGATTCAATACAGGAATTACTGTTACTTTTACATTTGCAGGAATAACACTTGGATTTTGTCTAAGATAATCCATCATCTCGTATGCAACAAGTGATGTATTCCATTCATACCCTCCATGAATACCTCCAATAAAAAGAAGTTCTTTGCTTCCTGTTCCATAGTGATATGCAGTAATATCTCTGTTTTCTACAGATTTTCCAATAACTGTTTCAGGTTTATTAGTTTCAGATGTCGTTGTTCCGGTAGATGATGTCTCTGAGGTTGATGTGGCTACAGAATTATCGGTTACTTGAGTAGTAGTATCAGAATTTCGTGTACCGTAATAAATACCAATCCCTACTATTAATATAATGACCAGTGCAATAATGATTTTTTTCATAACATCTATTTTATCATATATTAAAACTCGCGTTCATCCCCTTCATTCATGAGTATAAACTTTATTCCCTTTTCGGTGAGTACTTTCTCGGGAGTAGTATGAAACATCCCTATGCGATCTTTTTGAAGCATTCCATCGTGTACAGGAAATGCATACTTAGGCATAACCTCAAGTGCATATCGTATAGCGTCAGGGATTTTGCTCCATGGTCCTGCAACTGGAAGCGCAAGTACATCTACAGGTTTACCTGGGTTATGAAATGAGTCTCCAGGATAAAAGAGTTTATTGTCTATGAAATATCCTGTATTTTGTACTTGTCCTAACTCTTCAAATATCTCTTCATGCTTTCCATCAAAGGCTTCTATTAATACATTTTTTATTTCTGTAGTTGCTGTTCCTTCAAGGAGTGTATAGGCAATATTTTTCTCATCGAGTTTCTTCCCTACACCTGAGTTTGTAATAACCTGAGCTTGAGGATTATTCTTTAGTACTTCTTGGAGTGATTCTATGTGTAAGTGATCAGCATGTTCGTGAGTAATCAAAATTACATTAATCCCTTTCACAATATTTTGATCAACCGAAAAATTTCCTGGATCGGTAAGGATAGTAAGATCCTGAGTTTGAATAAGAAGACAACAATGTCCTATCTTTTTGATTTTCATGAAGTAAGTATATCAAAGAGCAGTGAGCTTTACTGTTGAAACTATGAATACTTCGGTCTATCTCAAATCGATTATTTACCGTCATGTACGATGCCGGTACCTCATCAAACATTATAAGTTAATCGTTTAGACTGCTTTCTTAGAAACCTTTTTAGGTTTGGTTTTTTCTTCTGATGCTACAATTTCTTTTACAGATTCTGAGAGAGCACTTTTTGAAATCATTCGCTCTGCGAGATTGATAAGTTTATCGAGTTTTGTATTAAGAGCTTCGAGGAGTTT
>JALYQZ010000007.1 GCA_030855525.1 bacterium | reverse complement strand
TATTCTGCAAGGTCTCCTATTTCATTAACAAATCCAAGGGCAGATTTAAAATCAATAAATGTAAGGTTTTTTTCTATTTTTTTATTTTCTACACTATTCCATCCCTTCACTTCTTGCATGAGTTTATCAATTTGAGGGTTCTCAAGAGGCTTACCCCCTTTCTCACAAGGAATACACTTTTTATTTTTGAGAGGTAATGTCATCGTCTTTATGGAGGAATCGAACACCGTTTCGGGTATGAGCTTGTTTAATAATTTCTACAATTTCATCTTCATCTTGAGTTATAGTATAAAATTTCATATCCTCTTCATCAACTGACTTATTGTTTAAGAACATTTCTTTATGAATAAAGTGATCAAGATTTTGCCAAAATTCATTTCCAACAAGAATAAGCGGAACTTTTTCAATTTTGTTCGTTTGTACCAAAGTTAAGATTTCAAAAAATTCATCGAGTGTTCCAAATCCTCCTGGAAAGAATACATATGCTTCAGCGGAGAAGGTAAGCATCACCTTTCGGGTAAAGAAATAATAAAAGTCTACAGAATCAGTAAGATACGGATTGCGAACCTGCTCATGAGGAAGTTTGATGTTGAGTCCGAGTGATTTTCCTTCAGCTTCATATGCTCCACGATTAGCTCCTTCCATAATTCCAGGTCCTCCACCTGTTAAAACTGAGTATCCAAGCTTTGCAAGTTTGTACCCAATGCGACGTGCTCGTTGATAATGTTCATTATCTTCAGGAAATCGTGCAGAACCAAAAAATGTTACAGACTTTTCTTGAGTTTTCACAAAATCAAATCCACGATTAAACTCTGTATCAATAAGTGAGAGTCTTTTTTTTATTTCATCTTCAACTTCATGAAGTGTAATAGGCTCAATGTTGAGATCCTTGGCTGGCAAATTTACAATTGGCTTTTGTGCATCTTCATTCATATGAAAATAGTATAGCATAGCTTGCTTAATCAATCTTTCTTCTTTTTTCAAAATATGATGTACTATAACTCTATGAACTTTTCAAAGCAGGAGTGGTATACACTTAGTATTGGATTATTAGTAATTATCATTATTATTGCAGTTTTGGGTTTTAAAAACGGTTCAAAAGCTGCATTAACAAACACAACAATTATGAATGAATCAGATTCAGCATCATCTGCAACACCAATTGTACTTCCAGATGTTGCTGGAAATAATATTTCAACCGATGCAAAAATAAAAATTATTGAAGAGAAAACTGGTACAGGAAAAGAAGCGATTCAAGGAAGTAATGTATATGTCCATTACACAGGAACTTTTGTAAATGGAACAAAATTTGATAGCTCACGAGATCGTGGTGAACCAATTAACTTTCCATTAGGAACAGGGGCTGTTATTAAAGGATGGGATGTGGGACTTATGGGTATGAAGGTGGGAGGAAAAAGAAAACTTGTGATTTCTCCAGAATATGGATATGGACCAAACAACTACGGACCAATTCCAGGTAACTCTGTACTTATGTTTGATGTAGAGTTGGTGGATGTAAAATAAAGATTAAGAAAGACAGTATGAAAAATGCCAGCACGACCGTGCTGGCATTTTGTGTTGAGATGAATTAACTCGAGCTCTTAACGACAAGGCCTTCTGTGCCGATCATCGACAACACTTCAAGGGAACCCTGCCACGTGCCCTCCTCGAAAGCTTTCTCTGCGTCGTCTTCAGTGAGGTGA
This sequence comes from bacterium, assembly GCA_030855525.1. Taxonomy (GTDB): domain Bacteria; phylum Patescibacteriota; class Minisyncoccia; order Phycocordibacterales; family JAKAEA01; genus JALYQZ01. Next base: position 16,687 of record JALYQZ010000007.1, on the reverse strand, counting down.
AGGCTTTTGATTGTGGAAGTAGAGAACACAATATTTCCACCATCAATTCCTGTCACTACTGAGCTGTTGGTCAGATGACCGTTGTTATCTACCAGAAGGTGCAGATAATCAACCTCGATCGATTGCCCAACTGCTACGAACGTCTTGACGTTAGCTTGTATGGCAATCTTCTCTATCGTTACACTACTTGTATGCACGGTGGCCTTGTACAACGAAGTCCTTGTTACGATAAAAAGCTTATATAAAGCATTGGACATGATATGTCCCCCTAAGTTTGAGGAATTGGACGTGAGTCTAAGATGATAATGCTACTTTTAAGAATTTTGTCAATAAATAGAAGTGTGGTATTGTTTCGCATATGAAATCTCCAATAGAATTCACAATTTCCAAGAAAATTCCTGGGCATCTTGGTCGTGCCGGAATATTGAAAACTCGTAATGGCGTCATTCAAACTCCTACATTCGTAACTGTTGCAACAAAAGCAACAGCAAAAGCCTTGACCCCAGAACTTGTAAAAAATGCAGGGGCACAGGTTGTATTGGCAAATACCTATCATCTTTTTCTTCAACCAGGTGATGAGATTATTCGTGATGCAGGAGGACTTGCAAAATTTATGAATTGGACAGGGCCTACTATGACTGACTCGGGAGGATTCCAAGTATTTTCACTTGGAGCAGCATATGGTAAAGGAATTGGAAAAGTAACGAAAAAGAATCAGGAACTCTTACTGCCGGAAGCCCAGCCTTCGCGAAACGCTACGGCGGGTGATGCTGGAAATGCTGAAGATGGGCTTGCACGTCTTGTTCAGATAGATCGAGATGGAGTCATGTTCAGGTCACATATTAACGGAGATGCTCATTATTTTACTGCAGAAAAATCGATTGATATTCAACATAATCTTGGCGCAGATATTATTTTTGCTTTTGATGAATGTACTTCACCTATGGAATCCCTCCATTATCAAAGAGATGCTTTAGAGAGGACACATAGATGGGCGAAACGGAGTTTGGAGCATCATAGAAAGCTAGGAGGTGGACAAGCACTTTTTGGAATTGTTCAGGGAGGGAGACATGAGAATCTTCGAAAAGAAAGTGCAGAAGTAATTGGTGCAATGGATTTTGATGGATATGGAATTGGAGGATCATTCGCAAAAGAAGATATGAACACCTCTGTAAAATGGGTAAATGATATTTTACCGGAAGAAAAGCCACGACATCTTTTGGGAATTGGAGAGCCACTTGATCTCTTTAATGCAGTAGAAAATGGCTGTGATCTTTTTGATTGTGTTACACCAACTCGTTTGGGAAGAAACGGAACAATTTTTACAAAGTCTGGAAAGATTCATATTACTAATACTCAGTACACTACTGATTTCACACCAATTGAAGAAGGATGTGAATGTTATGCATGCAAAAATTATACAAAAGCATATATTGCACACTTGTTTAAAGCAAAAGAAATGTTGGCAGGAACGCTCGCATCTGCTCACAACCTCCATTTTATAATAGGTATGGTGGACGAAATGCGAACGGCCATTCTTGAGGAGAGATTTGAGGAATACAAGAAACAATTTCTTGCCTCATACGTTAGTTAATGTAGTATTATTTAATTCATGTCAGTATTTAATATCAAATCAGAATTTGAACCTGCTGGGGATCAACCCAAAGCCATTGAAGCACTTATAAAAGGAGTCAAGGATGGCAAACGGCATCAAGTTCTTTTTGGAGTAACAGGTTCAGGTAAAACATATACTGGAGCAAATGTTATTCAAGCTATTGGTAAACCCACGTTAGTTATTGCACATAACAAAACACTTGCTGCACAACTTGCTCAAGAGTATCGAGAATTTTTCCCTCATAATGCAGTACACTATTTTGTTTCGTACTACGATTACTATCAACCCGAAGCCTACATGCCGGTAACTGATACATTTATTGAAAAGGAAGCTCAGATCAATGAAGAAATCGAGCGACTTCGTCATGCATCTACCCAAGCCCTTTTGACTCGAAAAGATGTCATTATTGTTGCCACGGTATCTTGTATTTACGGATTAGGAAGTCCTGTAGAGTACGAAAAGGTAAATATGCGAATTGAGAAAGGAAAGAAAATTTCTCGCGCAGATTTTATTCGCAAACTTATTGATATTCACTATGTTCGTACAACTGCAGATCTCGAATCTGGAGCATTTCGTGCCCTTGGAAATTCCATTGAGATAATGCCGGTAAGTGATACGGTAATTTATAGAATTGAATTGATAGAAAATGCGATAGAGACTGTTACAAAAATTGATGCTATCACTCGAGAAGTTATTGAAGATATTAATTCATTCTTTCTTTTCCCCGCAAAACACTTTATTACCGAACAATCTCAAGTAGAACGGGCGCTTAAAGGTATTCGAACAGAATTGAGAGACAGGCTAGTTGAATATGATAAAAATGGGAAAATTCTTGAGGCAGAACGAATCAAACGTCGGACTACATACGATCTCGCTCTTATTCAAGAAATTGGATACTGCAACGGAATCGAAAATTATTCACGACATTTTTCTGGTAAAGCTCCGGGAGAACCACCAGATACACTTTTGTCATACTTTCCTCATAAAGCAGATGGATCTGCAGATTTTCTTACAATCATTGACGAATCCCATGTAACAGTTCCTCAGCTTGGTGGAATGTATGCCGGAGATAAATCTCGTAAAGATACACTCATTGAACATGGATTTCGTTTGCCATCTGCTCGAGATAACAGACCTCTTAAATTTGCTGAGATAGAAGCACGTTTAGGACAGACGATTTATACTTCAGCTACACCAGGAAAATACGAAATAGCTTTGAGCGAACAAACGGTAGAACAAGTAATTCGACCTACGGGACTTATTGATCCAGAAATTGTTATTAAACCTGTTATTGAAAAGGGATATTACAAAGGTCAAATTTTTGATTTTATTGAAGAAGCAGAAAAAGTAATCAAAAAAGGGTTTCGAGCAATTGCGACAACACTTACAAAAAAGATGGCAGAAGACTTAAGTGAGTATTTAAAAGAAAAGAAAATCAAAGCCGAATATCTTCATAGTGGTGTAAAGACAATCGAACGAATTCAGATTCTTACCGAATTTCGAAAAGGAACATTCGATATTCTCATTGGAGTAAACCTTTTACGAGAAGGACTCGACCTTCCAGAAGTATCATTAATTGGAATCCTCGATGCTGACAAAGAAGGATTCCTTCGATCAGAAACATCTCTCATTCAGACAATTGGGCGGGCAGCACGAAATGTGGAGGGAAGAGTGATATTGTATGCAGACCATATGACAGGATCAATGGAACGAGCAATAGGGGAAACAAACCGTCGACGAACGATACAAATAGAGTACAATAAGAAACATGGCATCACTCCAAAAACAATCCAAAAGAAAATCCAAGACATCACAGACCACATTAAGAGTGATCATGAAAAAACAGTTCATACGCTTTTACAATTTGATAAAGCTCGATTCGAAAAAGAGCCCAAAAAGCTCATCAAAGAGAAAGAGAAGCAGATGAATGATGCGGTAAAAACTCTTGATTTTGAAACAGCTGCAATCTTGCGGGATGAACTTAAAGTATTGATAGAAACACTTGAATTAAAAAAGTAGACTCATCAATATTGACTTTTTAAAAATAAATGTTATTATCCCTTTAGACCTGTAATTCACCATGTGGTGGACGGGACTGTCCTATGTTTGCGAAAGGATTTGCACATGTTGGTGTTGAGCCGTCAGAGAGACGAGACCATTATGATTGGTGACGATATTGAGGTCACCGTGGTCGATATTCGTGGCGACAAAGTCCGATTGGGAATCAACGCTCCGAAGGTGATCACTGTCCATCGTAAAGAGGTCTACGATGCAATACGGCGTGAAAACCGTGCGGCGGCGCAGGTTAAACCCGAAGATCTTTCTGGACTCGGCAAGGTCGGCCCCAAAGCTCCTGGCCAGCCGCAGTCACTCCATCCGACCGGCACGAGTAGTTCAAAGCAAGACAAGATCGAGCATCTCAAGCGTGAAGCTCAAAAAGCTCTCTCGCTTAACATGTTTACTGAAGCTCAGCAACATCTTTGTGAACTTCAGAAACTTGCTGCATAATCGATCGGTTGCGCAATGGAGCCCTCCCGATCATAGCGCGACGAAATACTTTTTCGTCGCGTTTTTTTTATATATTATGACAGATATGGTATACTCATCACATCTTATATATACCCCTACAGCGCCCTACGTAGCGCTTTTGCGCGTAGGAGGGTAGGCAATTAATACCTCAATGTCAAAAACAGAATTACATTCAGATAATAAAGATAAAATTATTGTAAAAGGTGCTCGAACTCATAACCTTAAAAACGTTACGGTCGAAATGCCTCGAAACAAAATGGTTGTATTTACCGGTCTTTCAGGATCAGGTAAATCATCATTGGCATTTGATACTATTTTTGCCGAAGGTCAAAGACGATATATCGAATCTTTGTCATCATACGCCCGACAATTTTTGCGACAAATGCAAAAGCCAGATGTTGATGAAATTATCGGTCTTTCTCCTGCAATTTCTATCGATCAAAAATCTCGATCTAATAATCCTCGTTCAAACGTAGCAACCATTACCGAAATATACGATTATATGCGTATTCTTTTTGCACGTATTGGCCGACCTCATTGTCTTGTATGTGGACGCGAGATAAAAAAACTTTCTCAAGAAGAAATTATGACAACAATTCTTGAAACTATTAGCGCTATTGATGTAAAAGGTAGGCAAAAAGAAATCATGGGAGTTGCGTATGATGATCTTAAGGTACAGATATATTCTCCTGTTGTAGTGGGGCGTAAGGGTGAATATTATCAGCTTTTATATGATTTACTTGGAAAAGGATATGTTCAGGCGAAAGTGGATGGGGAAGTCAAAAAACTTCGGGAGCAAATTATTCTAGATAAAAACAAGAAACATGATATTGATGTCATGGTAGATGAAATTTATCTTAGCGAATTTAAAGACGATAAAAATGGTTCGAGAGAACGATTGAGTGAAGCGGTAGAAAAAGCACTGGAAGAATCTAGTGGACTCATGAGAATAGTGAACCCTGAAGGAGAAAAGCTGATTTCTGCAAAGTTCATGTGTCCATATGATGGATTTAGTTATCCTGAAATTGAACCGCGATTGTTTTCATTTAACTCACCCTATGGAGCATGTCCAACCTGTAATGGATTAGGAACAAAGCATTTCTTTGGTGATGAAGAATGTCCAACATGTCATGGGACTCGACTTCGAGAAGAAGCACTTCATGTATTTTTGGGAGATAATGCAGCTGTTGCAAAAATTTCAAAAGATCAGAAAGCCAAAAAGGGTTCGAAGAATTCGTCTGAATCAAAAAATGGTTATACAAAACCAGAGGGTTTAAGTGTTGCGGATCTGATTTCACTTTCGATTAAAGATTGTTTTGAATTTTTTCAGCATCTTAAGCTCAATGCTAAAGAAAAAAGTATTTCAAAAGTTGTCATTCGAGAGATCGAAGCGAGACTTATCTTTATGATTGATGTTGGTATCGAATATTTGACCCTCAATCGACGTGCCAATACTCTTTCTGGTGGAGAAGCTCAACGAATCAGACTCGCGTCCCAGCTCGGTTCTGGGCTTGTAGGAGCCCTCTACGTGCTCGATGAACCGACAATCGGACTTCATCAACGAGATAATGACCGATTGATTAAAACCCTTCTCAATCTGCGAGATATAGGAAATACTATTGTTATAGTAGAACATGATGAAGATACTATTTTTGCATCAGATTATATTATTGATATTGGACCAGGAGCTGGGGTACATGGAGGAGAAATTGTAGTGTCGGGATATTTGGATAAACTTTTGACCGCAAAGAAAAATGATTCTGGATCACTTACCCTTGCGTATCTTCGAGGAGAAAAAGTAGTAGCAATTCCTGATGAACGCAGGAATCAAGATAAAGGTAAATTGATTATTCGAGGGGGAAATATTTTTAATATCAAAAATATGGATGTTGATGTTCCCCTTGGAAGATTGATTACAGTTACTGGAGTGTCTGGATCGGGAAAATCTACCTTTATGTACGAAATCATTCACAAGAATCTGCAAGGGCGATTTGATCGGCGATACCGCACCAATGAAATATTTAATGCATCAAGCTTTCAGGGTACAGAGTATGTAGGACGAGCCGTACTTATTGACCAATCTGCAATTGGAAGAACACCACGATCTAATCCTGCAACATATACAGGAGCGTTTACTTTTATTCGAGATCTTTTTGCAACAACTTCAGAAGCACGAGCTCGAGGATGGAAGGCAAATAGATTTTCATTTAACGTAAAAGGTGGACGATGTGAAGCCTGCCAAGGAAATGGAGAAATTGCTGTGGAGATGAGTTTCTTGCCGACTGTATATGTTCCATGTGATGTATGTGATGGAAAGCGTTTTATGAAAGAAACGCTTGAGATCAAATTTAAGAAAAAAAGTATTTATGATGTTCTCAAAATGACTGTCGAAGAAGCCATGGAATTTTTTGAGGATATTCCAGCAGTGTCTGATCGATTGATAACACTCAATGAAGTAGGACTTGGATATCTAGAACTTGGGCAATCTGCCACAACCCTTTCAGGGGGAGAGGCACAACGAGTAAAGATTTCTTCGGAGCTTTATCGACCTCATGTTCAGAAAACAATTTACCTTTTGGATGAACCAACTATTGGGCTTCATTATGAAGATGTAAAAAAACTAATAGAAATACTTCAAAAACTCGTTGATAAAGGCAATACCGTTGTAGTTATTGAACACAATATGGATCTCATAAAATCTTCTGATTATGTTATCGATATTGGTCCTGAAGGAGGAGTGGGAGGTGGACAAATTGTCGCAAAGGGAACTCCAGAAGAAGTTGCAAATAATCCAAAATCACATACGGGAACATATCTGAAGAAGGTTCTCAAATAAAAGAGAACGCCATCCGGGTGGATGGCGTTCGTAAAAAAATTGCTACTTCTGCATAAATAACTCGACACACAACTCACACGTTTCTCCTCGTTGAAAAGTTGCACATGCGATCTGTTCAGCCTTGATCGCATTGGTCTGTTCGGAAGGACTCATCGCTATGTTCACATACTCGATGACGGATTTCTTTTTTCCGTTAAGAGTAACCTGTTTCCGTACTTTACCCGGGTTAACGTTTACCCAGATTTTTCCTCCTTCTTGAACATCTGGTACATCGTTTGCTTGGAAGTAATCATCCATGGGCATGGGTCGTTCCTTCGGTTGAGGTTGCGTCTGTTCCTTAATAAAATTACTATGTAAACAATGACCAGTCAAGAATTCAAAGAAAAATTGAAGAAACTTCCTGACACACCTGGTGTGTATTTTTTTCTTGGACCTAAAAAACATATTCTTTATATAGGCAAAGCAACTTCTTTGTGCGATAGAGTTCGAAGCTATTTTGCCCCTGACCTGCTCCAAACTCGAGGAAGACTCATTGTTGACATGGTAGCACTTTCCGAAGATATCGATTTTACCCAAACCGATTCAGTACTTGAGGCATTGTTGCTTGAAGCAAATCTGATCAAAAATCATCAACCAAAATATAATACAAAAGAAAAAGATAATAAGAGCTATAACTACATTGCTTTCACCAATGAAGTCTTTCCAAAAGTAGTAACTGTTCGTGGACGATCACTCCTCATAGAACAATCCCAATCAAAAAAGTATAAATATATTTTTGGTCCATTTCCACATGGAGCTCAGCTCAGAGAAGCAATGAAAATAATCCGGCGAATCTTTCCATTTAGTGATAACAAATGCGTGCCCGCCGAAGCTTTAGCGAAGGTGGGTAAAATACCTAGGCCATGTTTTAATCGGCAGATTGGATTGTGTCCTGGAGTTTGCACCGGAGAAGTAAGTGAAGACCAGTACAAAATTGAAATTCAAAATCTTAAACTTCTCTTTGAAGGAAAGAAAAAAGATCTTTTGAAAAGCCTTGAAAAACAAATGAATGATCATGCTAAAAAGCAGGATTTTGAAAAAGCTGCATATATTCGTAAAACTATGTTTGCTCTCAATCACATTCAAGATATTGCCCTCCTTAAGGTGGCTCATAAAATAGATGAATCAGTAGGTGGAGGAATTAATGATTCATTCCGAAGTGAGACTTTTAGAATTGAAGCATATGATGTAGCTCATAGTTCAGGAACATCTGTTGTAGGTGTTATGGTTGTTGTAGAAGATGAAGAGGTAAATAAATCTCAATACAGAAAATTTAGAATAAAAATAAATCCAGGTGTGAATGATACAGGAGCACTCAAAGAAATATTACGACGTAGATTAGGACATCTCGAATGGTCAATGCCGAATATTATTGTTGTAGACGGAGGCCAAGCTCAATTAAATGCTGCAGAGAGTGTTCTGAAAGAGCGAGGAATTACTATTGATCTTGTTTCAGTGGTTAAAGACGAACGTCATAAGCCTCGTGCTTTTATGGGAGATGAGAAAGTTACTACTACATATTCACGAGCAATTCTTTTAGCAAATAGCGAAGCACACCGATTTGCTATTACATATCATAGAAAAAAGAGGGATAGGATTGGTTGACTCTACTGTATAAATATGAGAATCTGATATCAGACTGCACTTTGGGTGCGGCACACATCAGTTTCTTCTATTCTGGGAGGTTGTACATGGTGGTACACGTCAATCCGAGTCACGCTAAGACTGTTCAGGAGCTCTGCAGTCCTCACGTGACTCTGGCTAACAAGGGGGTGGCACAGATCATTCAAGGGGAAAACCGCATCGGCTTCGGCGTTCGTGGAAGCAAAGAGACGAGGAAACTCGTCACGTGGGCGTTGGCGGAATACAGGATTCCCCACGTCGTAACGCAACATTAAAGAACTTCTTCAAGGAAGTTCGAGTAAACAGGCAGATGGGATGCAAACTCGCAACCCATCTGCCTTTATCGTTACAAAATATTTACGATATTTGATATAATAAACACATGAGTAAAATCCATGTGGCAATTCTCCGAGGTGGACCATCATCCGAATATCATTCTTCACTTCAAACAGGAGGAAGTGTGTTGAAAAACCTTTCTGAAAAATATCATGCTCATGATGTTTTTATTTCAAAAGATGGTATTTGGCATAAAGACGGATACGAACGGACTCCTGCTCGTGCACTCAACCATATTGATGTTGTTTTTAATGCACTTCATGGAAGATATAGTGAAGTAAATCATATTCAAAAAATTCTCGATACATTAGGAATCCCATACACTGGATCAAATTCTATGGGATCACTTCTTGCAATGAATAAAGTCCTTTCCAAAAAAGCTTTTGAGAATCACAAAGTCAAAACTCCGTATTTTAAAATTATTCGAAATGATGATGACATCAAAAAGGCAGTAAAAGAATCATTTAATAGCTTTATTCTTCCTGTTATTGTAAGACCGGCGTCTTCAGGAACTTCTCAGGGTGTGACATTGGTACAGAATGCTCGTGATATAGAAAAAGCACTTTCTGATGCTTTTAAATATTCTGATACAGCTATAATTGAAGAGCATATTAAAGGAAAATCTGCATCATGCAGTGTTATCCAAGATTTCCGTGGGCAAAAAACATATACACTCTTACCAGTAGAAGTACGTGAAAAAGAAGTACATCACAATACTTTTTCTTCTGAAGAAAAAGCAGAAATACAATGGCTCGCACAAAAAGCTCATGAAGTCTTAGGTCTTCGTCATTACTCACATGCTGACTTTGTAATTACACCAAGTAGGGGAATATATATGATTGAAGTAAATACACTACCGACGCTTTCTGAGGATAGTGTTCTCCCAAAATCGTTGGCAGGAGTGGGATGTACGTATCAAGATTTTCTTGATCATATTTTGACGTTAGCTTTACATAAAAAATAAAAAGCATTGCCTAGAAGGCAACACTTTTTATTTTTGTGGACCGGAGAGGACTCGAACCCCCTACCTCCTCAGTGCAAGTGAGGCGCTCTACCAGGTGAGCTACCGGCCCATATATGAATACAGACGAGGTCTATTTTTACACAATTGAGCCATATTTGCAATAGGGAATTCCTTGCATTAGCAACTTATTTGTATTAACCTCTTGCCATATGACTGAATATTGGTCAAACATGATCAAGTACTTGGCGATAACTCTCACTATTGCGGGCATGCTTTCGTATTTCTATATGGTTTTCCTCTTTTTTAAATATTTCATAGGATTTATCCTCCTAGGAATTGTATATTATTACGCATCTAACAAAAAATAACCCTGAAACTTAGTATAGTTGAGCTATTGACTGAAATATCGTTACTAGGTATAATACTGGGAGTTCAGTACATGTGGGTTTTTTGATTGCTCTCGTGAGCAGTTGACCTACATAGTTTTAGATAGAAAGGCAGGGGTCATGAAGTACCTCATTGTTTGTGTCATGGCGCTTGCTGTGATTACCGTCAGTATGCCAGTAGGGGCAGCAGTACCGCTTGCGAACGATCTCGCAAGCAATTACCCTCCTGACCCGTGGGGCAATGGCTCCAACAAAGGGTCGGGATTTGGGTTTACGTGGCAGACCAGCAAGTCGACGGCAAGTTCACAAGGCATCGGCTCTAGCGATGTTGATGTCAACGGCGCCTCGTTCATGTTGTCGGCACCGACAAACCACTACATTACGGTATCCCGTACGTTCGATACCGCGAACGGAACCAGATTCCTGGGAGTTGGACAGACATTCTACGGAATGTTTGATCCGATCGCTTACAACGATGACAACGCGAGTTTGTCTATCAACCTCAGCAACACAGCAGGGATGACTGCTTTCACCTTGTCTGCGTCAAAAAAGGCGGGTCCAGGAAGCCCTGTCGACGAGACGCCCAACTACCGGTACCTTGGTGAGTTCAGCAAGGATACCGGTGTGTCCGCATCACAAGCAGTGTCGTTTGAGTACGCACGACTGGGACTGTCAACGTTCCGGCTTACGCTCACACCCATGGGTGGAACGCCCGTTGTCATCAACGACACACGCACCGTGGGTGACATCTATGGTTTCGATGTCAACGCCTTCCAGGGCAATATGGCCTTCAACAATGTTGGTGTCGGCACCGTGCCGGAACCGGCAAGTCTCTCGGTCATCGGTTTGACTGCTATCGGCCTTCTCGGTCGTCGGCGTCGGTAGATTCGATCGCGAGTTTAAACGGATTTAAACAAGGTAAGGGAAAGTAGAGGATAGTGTTGAGCAATTTGTTTCGAAGCACTTAGCCAAGGATGGATCCTTGGCTTTTTTTTACTCAAAATTACAAACGGGGCTTTACAATCATATTTTAATATAGTATTATAACCGACTCAACTATAAGCAGCATCGTTAAATAGTATTCTTATGAATCACGTAATTATCCTCGCAGCAGGGAAAGCAACTCGTATGAAGTCAGAACTCCATAAGGTTTTGCATCCCGTAAAAGGAGTACCTATTATAAAAAGACTCCTAAAGAGTATTGAACCTATTTGTGAAAAACCTACGCTTATTGTAGGTCATAAAGCAGAAGATGTTATTCGAGAGACTGACAATAAATATAATTATGTAGTACAAGCGGAACTACTTGGTACAGGGCATGCGATTATGTGTGCACAGGAATCTTTAAAAGATAAAGGATATAAGAATATTGTAGTTCTCATGGGAGATCATCCACTTGTAAGCACTCAGACTGTTCAAGACATTCTTGATCTTCAAACTTCATCAGGAGCTACTATTACGCTTGGTACCGTTATTGTCCCTGATTTTGAAAACGGTAATTCTATTTTTACTCATTTTGGGCGAATTATACGTGGATCAGATGGAACGGTAGATCGAATTGTAGAATATAAAGATGCATCAGAAGAAGAACGAGCTTCTACTGAAGTGAATCTCAATTATATTTGTTTTGATGGAGAATGGCTTTGGAACAATGTAATGAACCTTACCGATTCAAATGTCGCAAAAGAATATTACATAACCGACCTTGTAAAAATGGCAAAAAATCAAGGGAAAATAGTTGCAGCATATCCTCTCAAAAATATTGTAGAGTCATATGGTATAAATACTCCCGAACAACTTAAGATGGTAGAAGAAGCATTGGGTTAATATTTAAAATTAAATACAAGCAAACAAAAAACCCAGACGCACCATTCGGAGCATCTTGGGTTTTTTGTTAGTGGGAAAAATATTACATTGATGCTCGATCCATTGTCATAGCATCATTTCCTTTTGCTGTAAATCCAGCAATGAGGAGAACAATACCAAGGAACAAGTGAAGCCAAGTATCATGTTCATTTTGTGCTACGAATCCTAGAAGAGCGTCAGGGGTTACAAGTCCGTTAAGGAAAAGAACCAAGTACACTATTCCGAAAATTTTCATAGCTCCTGCTGCTGCTCCTTCGCTCTTTCTTCCAGCGATCACAAGAATAATACCTATAAAAAGGTGAACCACATTGAGAATTGAGTCAGTAAGGAAGTATCCGTTTGCTCCTATAAGTGGATTGTCGATGAAACCGAGTACACCCACAAGGACGAAAACGATACCAAACACAACCGCTAATTTCTTTGCCATAGTTTTATATCTTTGTATATATAAATAAATACATCGACCTTTGCGTGACTATATCACATATTGCAGAGCTTTTAAAGGTTCTGTGGATAAAAGACGCTCAACACTATATAATTCTTGCATGGAAAAAATGAAACCACTTTCTTTTGTTGTATTCGGTGCAACGGGAGATTTATCGCAACGAAAAATCATGCCAGCATTGTTTTCACTCTACTCACAACATAAAATTCCAGAAAATTCTACTATTGTAGCTTTTTCCCGAAGAAAGTGGACCGATGAAGAGTTCCGATCTTTTATAAAACCATCATTAGTGGATAAAAATAATTCTGAGCAGGCAGTGAATTCATTCTTAGAGAGAGTTGTCTATATTGAAGGAACATTTGATACTCAAGAATCATATGAAAGATTGCAGCGAAAGATAATTGAGGTTGATGCTCAGCTAGATCAACCTGCACAGAAAATATATCATCTTGCAGTGCAACCTAAATTTTATCAACGTATTGTTGAAGGTCTAGGAAAAGCTGAACTTAACAAATCGATAAGTGGTGAATCATATGTGCCCCGACTCATAATAGAAAAGCCATTTGGGCATGATGTAGATTCGGCACAGCTTCTCGAGAAAATTATTAATCAGTTTTTTTCAGAAGATCAAATATATCGCATAGATCATTATCTTGGGAAAGCAGGTGTTGAGGAAATTATTGATATACGTAAACATGATCCTGGGCTTGAATTGAAATTAAATAACAACCATGTATCATCGATAAAAGTACATTTGCATGAGAGTATTGATATAGAAGGCAGAGGTGATTTTTACGATACTGTAGGAGCAATCAGAGATGTCGGACAGAATCATGCACTTGAAATGATTACTATAATTGCAATGGATATTCCACATGATGTGCATGCAATGGTAAGAGGTAGAGAAGAGATTTTGAAAAATATCAAAAGAATAGACGGTTCAAAGATAAGTACTCATGTAGTACGAGGTCAGTATGAAGGATATACACAAGAACAAGATGTGGATCCAAAATCGCAGATAGAAACATATTTCTCTCTCAGTTTTGAAATAGATACTGTGAGATGGACAGGGGTATTGTTTGAGATTGAAGGTGGAAAAGCATTAGAAAAAAAGAAATCTGAAATCGTTGTTACATTTAAAGATGGTTCTGAACAGATATTCAATCTTGAAGGTTCTCCGCTAAAACAAGATGTTCGTGATGCATATGAAGTACTTATCGAGAAATCGATAGCAGGTGATAAAACATTGTTTGTAAGTATTGATGAAGTTCTTGCGTCTTGGAGATTTATAACACCTATAATAGAACAAAATAAAAATCTTCCAGTAAAGATTTATAAGAAAGGAGTTTATCCATTACAATAATTATATGAATATTATTACTGATAAAGAAAACATAAAAGAAAAAGCAGGCAAAGCGCTTGATGCAATGATGCGTGAGCGGAATGGCAAAGAACTTCTTGTATTACTATCTGGCGGATCATCATTGCAACTTCTTGATTATGTAAGTGATGAGGCACTCATGGGAGGAGTAACGCTCGGAATGCTTGATGACCGATATTCGCATGATCCATCTGTAAATAGTTACTCTATATTAGCAGGAGGAGGATTCTACATGAGAGCAATGGACAAGGGAGCCGTATTTCTCGACTCAAGTGTGGGGCAAACAGAGAGTCTAGAAAATTATGCAGAGAGATATGAAGGATATATAAAAGAATGGATGAATATGTATCCAGATGGAATTATACGAGCAACCGTTGGAATTGGACCAGATGGGCATACGTCAGGAATTTTGCCCCATCCAGAAAATCCACAAAAATTTGAAGGATTATTTAATGGGGAACATTTTGTTGTTGGGTATGATGTGGAAAATAAAAATCCCCATCGATATCGACTCACGAGTACATTTACCTTAATGAAAAAATTTGATCAGGTACTCACCTTTATGACAGGAGAAAATAAAAAAGAAGCACTGCAAAAAGTTATTGCTGAAGAGGGAATTCTTGCCGAAACACCCGGTAGAGTTGTGAGGGAATTGAAAGATGTTACTATATATACGAATATTGAGATTTAGCATATAATGCTAAGGCTCATCAAACATAAAATATATGTCACTCAAAACTTTTTTAATGAAGAAAATGCTTAAATCGAAGATGAAAGATGTTCCAGAAGCAGAGCAAGAAAAGATCTTTGGAGCAATCGAAAAAAATCCAGCATTATTCCAAAAAATTGCAGAAGAGACAGAAGTTGCAATGAAAGGAGGAAAGGATCAGATGGCAGCTGCTATGGAGGTTATGCAGAAATATCAGAAAGAGCTTCAGGAAGCCATGAAATAATTGTATGACAGCTCTCTTTTCAAGTAATTCAAAAAAGAAAATATTTATCTTACTCGGTCAGGAAGATAAAGATACCTTTGGAGGGCATCTTGCTGATGCCTATGAAAAAGGTGCAAAGGATAATGGACATGAAGTTCGCAGAGCAAATATAGGTGATTTGAAATTTGATCCAATTTTACATAAAGGTTACAAAGTTATCCAAGAGCTCGAACCAGATTTGAAACAAGTTCAGGAAGATATTAAATGGGCGGATCATGTGGTGATTTTGTATCCAACATGGTGGAGCTCAATGCCTGCAATCTTGAAAGGTTTTTTTGATAGAACGTGGATTCCTGGATTTGCATATCATTTTTTTAAAAACGGAATGGGTTGGCACGGACTCCTGCATGGCAAAAGTGCACGGGTGATTATTACTATGGATAATTGGCCAATAGTATCGAGAATGTTGTTTGGTGATTCTACGAATGAAATTAGCAGAGCGATTTTAAAATTTTCAGGCTTTCGACCAGTTCGAGTAAAAAAGATTGGGGCATTGCGCCACGCTGATGATCCTGCAAAACAGGCGTGGACAGATGTCGTATACAAACTCGGCAAAAACGCTCGATAACCAAACCACTTGATTTTTTGTTGGATCTATGGTATTTACTGGTTAGGTACTTAGGTTCTTTTGAACCAGAAAGGAGGTGATTTTCATGTGTGTAACTGAAACGGTGAATGGCAATACCATTAATCAGCTTGATAGTTCTCGAATCGAACAACTCGAGAACGACATCAGGACTGCACTTGATGAGTACCATGCTCGATATTCAGATCGCACAAGCGAAGCTGCACTCGAAGCTTGGAAACTTCGATTTGATCAGCTTAGGGCACGGGCACGTAGCCTTGAGTTTGATTACTTGAAGTTCATTGATCGTCTGATGAAGCAGGAGAAGGAGAAAAAGCACGGAGGATAAGCTATGAGGATTCCCATAAACCGGTAAACATTGGATATGTTTACCGGTTTAATATTTTTGGAGTATAATTATATTTATGAAAACTCCAGAAAAAAAAGAAGTAGTAGAATTTCTTATGGCTCAGAAAGCAGGTGTACTCTCTACGGTATCAGGTGATCAACCTCATGCATCTTATATTTATTATGTTGCTGATGAAGATATGTCTATTTATTTTGCTACACCTGTAAATAGTCAAAAACATGAAAACATTCAAGTCCATAATAAAGTTGCATTTACTGTCGCGACAATAAATCCTCCACAAACTGTCCAATTAGAAGGATCAGCTGAAGTGGTCGTGGATGAAAACACTATCAAAGCAGTTACGGCAAACTACTATGATATAGCATCAAGTAATAAGCATAGTGAAATTCCTATAACAAAACTCAATCTAGACAATGGACTCGTAATATATAGGATTAATCCTCGTTCCATGAGATGGTCTGATTTTTCAAAAAAAGATAACCCTGTTACTCATATTGTATAACTAATAAGGATTAACATTTAGAATGGACGACGTAAGCACACATATTATTTGACGTCATTACATACGACGACCTGGTTTACTACCTACAATGAAAAAAAACAACAAGAGGGCATCTTCTAAGAAAGAACCTAAAGTGCAGCATAGTACTTATTCTGGTGAAGAAAAATTCCATATGATGATGGATAGTATTCCAAATCTTGCATGGATTGCTAATGCTGATGGATATATTTATTGGTAT
>JALYQZ010000037.1 GCA_030855525.1 bacterium | reverse complement strand
AATAGTTGAATTCGTTTATATTCTATTCTGTTTCTTCTTCCGCTTCGCCACCTATTTCTACAATATCACCGGTTTTAAATAAAATACCTTTAAGCATTTTTCGCCAAACGGGCTTCTGTCGCAAGAGAAATTCCAAATCCATACCGAAATGCTTAAATTCCTCATGTTGTGCATTGGCAAGGATTGCCTTTGCATCCTTATTTTTCTCTACATGCATTCGTTGTTCATACCAATTAATAGCATCAGCTTCTTCAATAAGCGAAACTATCATTCTGGTAAAAGTTCGTACTTCATCTGAAAGTTCTTCTACTGGTTCGTGATATTGTTCTGATGCCATATTTATACAGACGATGTGTGACTTTTTTATTACATGTAGAGAATGTATACTTGCTATATGAAATATATGGGTATTGATTATGGTACGAAGCGAGTTGGTATAGCACTCTCCGATGAGACCAACGGCTTTGCATTGCCACTAAAGGTTATTGAAAATACTCGGAAACTCTTTGATGAGATTAATACCATAGTGTGTGACAAGGAAGTTACCCATATAATAGTAGGGGAATCAAAAGATTTCAAAGGAGAAGATAATAAAGTGATGGATAAGATTAGATCTTTTAAGGAAGATCTCGAAAACAAGTTTACACTTCCTGTTATATTTGAACCTGAGTTCCTTACCTCCCACGCTGCTGAACGATTCCAAGGAAAAAATGATATGCATGATGCATCAGCAGCGGCACTTATATTACAAAGTTATTTGGATAGAATAAAAAATACTTAATATGATAAATATAGATGATTTTGCAAAAGTTGAAATGATAGTAGGGAAGATCCTTGCTGCAGAGAAAGTACCTGAAACTGATAAGCTTCTCAGACTCACTGTAAACCTTGGAGAAGAACAACCACGCCAGATTATTTCGGGTATTGCGATGTATTTTCCAGACCCACAAGCCTTGGTTGGAATAAAATGTACATTTGTAGCAAACCTTGAACCTCGTATGATTAAAGGCTTGGAAAGCCAAGGAATGATAATGGCAGTTTCTGCTCCAAACAATGTAGATGGAACTCCAGGTGCATTCTCACTTCTTAAAGTTTCGGAAGATATCCCCGAAGGAACCAAGATAAAGTAGAAAAGATATAGTATACTTGTGGTACGAACGTATGAGTTTTTTTCGAAAATTAGTAATAAACTTCTTTCCTCCACCTCGATTTCTAGAGATGCCTGCAGTCGGGATAGATATTTCTGATGAAGTAATACGATTTGCTGAACTTACAAGAAAAGGTTCAGCTTTTGAACTTGGGGTTTATGGACAAGAGAAGATGCCACAAGGAATTATTGAAGAAGGATATATAAAAGATATAAGTGCGTTTTCAAAAGTTCTTGAAGGTCTCCGCAAAAAACATGGTTTCTATTTTGTGAAAGCATCACTTCCTGATGAAAAAGCATATCTATTCAAAACTCAAATTCCCACAATGGATGAATCAGAGGTGAGAGGTGCATTGCAATTTAAAATTGAAGAAAATGTACCCATCTCATTACAAGATGCAGTATATGACTTTGCTCCTATTAATAGTGATACAAAAAATACTTCACAGATGGATGTTGGAGTTACCGTAATTCACCAAAAGGTTGTAACGAGTTATCTCAGTGCTTTTCACACTGCTGGACTTGTGCCACTCAAATTGAGAACCGAAGCTCAGGCTATCGCACATGCAGTTATACCTCTTAATGATAATAGTACGTACGTTGTAGTATCACTTCGAGAAACAAAAACTGTAATGTCCATTGTATCTCGGAATGTCGTACAATTTACTTCAAGTCTTCCAATAGGGGGAAGATCAATAGCAGATTCAATAAAAAAGCAGATGACT
The DNA here is from genome assembly GCA_030855525.1 of bacterium. Classification (GTDB taxonomy): domain Bacteria; phylum Patescibacteriota; class Minisyncoccia; order Phycocordibacterales; family JAKAEA01; genus JALYQZ01. The sequence continues at coordinate 2,861 of JALYQZ010000037.1, read as the reverse complement.
GTTGACGATGCTGAGGTGGAAAAGATCCGACAGGGTACTGTAGTTCACAACAATGAAGATGTTTTTATGTCTATAGTGAATACAGCTTCAGTAATTAGAAATGAAATAAAGAAATTTTTTATTTACTGGGATGGTCATATTGAAAATAGTGAGAGTTTGAAAATTCAACACATACTTCTAACTGGATCTGACACGCTTTTGGGATTAGATCGATATCTTGCACAATCGTTTGAGGTTCCTGTTGTCATAGCTGATGCTTGGAAAAATATTCTATCTATTCCCGAGGTTATTCCTCCAATTACACATCACGAGTCTCTCGATTATATCCCTGCATTAGGTTTAGCTTTACCACATGATTAATCTACTTCCAGATTCAGAAAAGAACATAATCCGAACGGAATACCGATTACGTATTATTGCGGTTGTTTTTGTGGGTATATTTATTACAGCTCTTGTAACTATTGTATTTTTGCTACCATCTTATATTTTAGTGGTATTCAAAAATAAGACCTCAGAACAACTGATGAATAAAACTCCTACTACTGAAATTGATCAAGAAGATTTTGTATCAAGATTAAAGAATGCAAAAATATTGGCTCTGATTTTGAAACCTAGCCCTACAGTTGTCACGATGACAGATGTAGTAGGAATTGTTAATAAATATAAAACTTCAAATATAGCAATAAGTTCAATTTCATATAGAAAAGACAATAATGTGTCACCGAGCATTGATATTATAGGTATAGCAAAAACAAGACAATCACTTGTTGGCTTTACACAATTACTTCAGAAAGAAGAACAGATATCCACGGTAGATCTACCTGTTTCAAGTTTTGCAAAAGATACAGACATACCATTTTCAATAGCCATTAAAATAAAATAATGTTAGGTTCTTCTACCAAAAAAATATTAATATTTCTCGCCGTGTTTATAGCCCTTGCTTGTTCAGGGGTTTATGGAATGTACTATATTATTAGTAAGGCAGGGTATAAAGTTGCTGGATATGAATTGCAGCAACAAAAGCTTATTTCAGAGCTTGAAGCAGACCGATCACTAAAAAAATTCTTGACAACATCGGGCCCTGATATTGAAAAACTTTCAAGCCGAATTGTAAGTCGTGATGGTACTGTTGCATTTCTTGAGATGATAGAGAAGACAGCTCGCGATACAGGATTAGTTATTAACACTAAGTCTGTAAATGTTACTGCAGTTCCGACACACATAGAAGAATTTGAAACACTTAATTTGGTCTTATCAACAGAAGGTACCTGGAATAATACCTATCGATTTTTATCAATACTTGAAACGCTTCCATATAAAGTAATAATAAGTGGGGTAGAAGTGAGGCAACTCGGTGAAGATGTGCCAAGTGAAGGTATAAGTGTAGGTACAACCCCATGGAGTGGATCATTTACGTTTAATGTCATTAAATATAAGTAGTATGAAAAAGGATCTTCACGAATCATTCAAAAAGGTTGTTGATGCTCTCTTTAAAAAGAAAAAGAAGAAGCCTTTTTACCATGATCCAGAACATGATTGGCTCCAGATCCTTGGGGGTTTTGTAGCACTATTTATTATTTTAGGACTTACATGCGGGTTTTTCTTTTACAAACTTAATAAAGGGGAACTTTTTAAAGTAGAAGCAGAAAGTAACCCAATGATTGAAGTTTTCGACAAAAATCTCCTCAAACAAAACAACGATTTCTATGATGCTCGTGAAAAGAAATTTAATGAGCTAAGACCAATTGCTACAAAAACTCCTGTTGCTGCTACTACAACGGCAACAACGACTCAAGCAACAACCACTCGAGTAATTGACCAGGAGTAGCTAGGTTGTTATAGTTTGGCAGTTATTGTAGTATTGCCCCCGTAGTTCAATGGATAGAACTGCGGACTTCTAAGCCGTCAATGTTGGTTCGATTCCAACCGGGGGCACCATCTGGTTTTTTTTGAAATATTTGTTATAGTATCGAAGTCTCCTACGCGACTAGCGGGCTTTGCCCGCCAAAGGTCGCTTCGGCGACCGAAGGCGGGATTAGCTCAGTTGGTAGAGCAATTCATTTACACTGAAAAGGTCGGGGGTTCAAGTCCCTCATCCCGCACCAGTAGATCGCCAAGTGGCGATTTTTTGTTAAACTATATCTATGAAAATCCCAACCAAAGTACCAGAACATGGTTTTTATTATCACTATAAACATGATCCAACACAGCCTGTAAATGACTATGCTTATGAAATAGTGGGGGTAGGGGCTCATACTGAAGACGATTGCAGACCAGAAGATGTGCATATGGTTGTCTATCGACCTATATATGAATCCTCAGTTTATAAAGCAGGAAAACTTTTTGATATTCGGCCGCTCGAGATGTGGATGGGTGATGTTACAAAAAATGGAAAAACATTTAAACGATTTCAAAAAATTACTGACCAATCAATTATTGCTCAATTAGAAGATATTAAACAAAAGATGTATTAAGGAAGGAGTATGTTAAAGTGAAATCATGAAAAACTTTACCAACGGATATACAACAATTGTTGTCATTGTCGGTACTCTTACTATTATAGGTGTGGCAATATGGGGATATATAAAATACAATGCTCCTCAAGAAAGTGTAGTAGAACAACCGACTACATCATCTTTAACTCAGGATTCATGGAAAACATATTCTGATTCTCAACATCGATATTCATTTAAGTACCCTGCAGAATTTATGATTGATCAATCCTCATCAATTATAAATTCTGGAGTAGCATTTAAATTTCCAGCTCGATATATGGTAGGGACCAATCTTTCGAAAGACAGTTATATTCATGTCGATGTAAAAGACAATGTTTTAGATTGTTCTGCAGAAACATTTACTGA
>JALYQZ010000017.1 GCA_030855525.1 bacterium | reverse complement strand
TGCTTTGGCTTGGGAAGCTTGATGGGTTGAGCTTTGATTCTCACATCATGAGTTTGAGTCATCACTGTTCTCCTGTCAAATGAGTTGTTTGTGGTACGTGTGTTCTTAAAGAACGTTTTTTTGATCCTATCACATAAACCAACAAAATAAAAAAGCCCCGTCTCGAGGGCTTCTTTGCTGAGTATACTTACCGAAATTAGATTTGTGCTTTTGCTAACGCAAGCTTTTTTGATTTTGAGACTGTCATCCAGAAAAAGAAATTAAAATAAAAATTTATATAATCTTTCATACATTGATTATATACCCTCACCACTCTGAGTCAACGAGTTTTCCACACATATGACCATTATTAAGATATTATGAAGCAGGTGTCCCCAAATCCCTTGTATCTAGCCGTATTTCAGACCCTTGACGAAACTCTCCACGTATCATCTTATCTGCAATTACTTGTTCCACTTTATCTTGTATGGCTCTATTCATGGGGCGCGCTCCAAATTTAGGATCCGTTCCATAACTCATAACATATTTGACGAGATCGTCTGTTATAGCAAGTTTAATGCCGCGCTCGGCTAACCGCTTAGATAATCTCTCAAGTTGAAGGCGAGCAATTTTTTCGAGGTGTTCTGATGCAAGTGGATGAAATATTATCAATCCATCAAATCGGTTCATGAGCTCTGGCTTCATAATTCCTGCTTGAATGATTGAATCAATAATTATTTCTTTTGAATGCGAGAGATCATCTCCATGTTTTATAGCTTCCCAGATAATGTCACTTCCTGCATTGGATGTTGCAATAATGAGCATGTTACGGGCATTAATTTTTTTGCCTGACATATCGGAGAAAAATCCTTCGTCGAGAATTGAAAGAAAAAGGTTCATAACTTCTGTTGAAGTTTTTTCAAACTCATCGAGAAGCAAGACTCCATACGGATGTTCTCGGAGCATAGTAGAAAGCACTCCGAGCTTCCCTGCTTCATATGAGCCAATTAGTTTTGAAAGGGCATCGGGGCCAACATATTCTGACATATCGAGTCGTTCAATTTTTGCTTCAACACCAAAGAATACTTCTGCAAGCGCTTTGGTTGTTTCTGTTTTTCCAACTCCTGTCGGTCCTAAAAATAAAAATGATGCGAGGGGCCTATTTGGATTATTAATTCCAGAGCGAGCACGTCGCACAGCATTTGCGATAGCATCAACAGCTGAATCCTGACCAACAATTCTCTGATGAAGAATCTTTTCAAGGTTTATTAATTTTTTTCTTTCCTCTCCTTCAACTGCCCCAACAGGAATTCCTGTTTTTGATTTTACTAACTCAAGTACATCAGCTTGAGTAATAAGAGCCTTACCTTGAGCAGCTATCTTGGGAGCAATCTCAATCAAAAGATCGATTGCTCGGTCAGGCATAACTGCTTCTGGGAAATATCGTTCTGCACTTTCAGCAATTGTTACCAAAGATTGATAGGTAAAAAATATTCCGTGGTGACGCTCGAGAGGTATAATTTCATTTTGGAGCACTCGGATAGTATTTAAATTATCTATCTCTTCTATATATATCTTTTCAAAACGTTGCATTAATGCACCATTTCTTTCTATTGATTCGTGAAAACGATCAACATCACATAGGCCTACGAGGTGTAAACCAGCTGAGGTAAAGTATCTATCAAGCAATGATACCGCATCCGATCCAAGAGACTGTGCATTTGAAAGAAATGATGGAAAGTTGGCAAAAACCAAAATAATATTTCCCGCATCTTCTGCTTCTTGAAGAAGGCCAAGTATTTTTTCTTCAAAATCTGCTTTTGTCTTTACGGTACCAATTAAAAGATCTGCATCAAACAGAATAACTCTCTTGTGTTCGATTTCTGGGAATGCCAATCCCTCTTCAATCATATAATTTAGACGAGCAATAATCTGCACCAATCCTTCTTTATCATTTCCGATAAGAAATGCATTCGCTCCTCGATCTTTAGAAAGCACGGATTCTAATTTTTCAAGTTCTTTTGAACCATAAATACTATGAGATTCTAGAACGGCATCTCGAACTTGAGGTAACGCAATACCATATTCATCAAGATAGAACGTTGATCCATAGGTCCAATTTTTGCCAACACCTGAGATCCTTCCCAGATGATCTTGTGACCACCAGCGTTGCTTTCTCTTTTCTTCTACTTCACTTTCTGTTACCCACTGTACAATTGCGAGCATATCTTTTTTCTGAACAGAATGCGCAAAAAGAAAATCCGCAAATTCTTTATCATTATTATAGAGCGCGTCAACATAATCGTTAATACTTACAAAATCTTGATCTTGTATTAAAAGTATTTCTGGTGAGAGAACTTGTTTTTTATTGGTCACAAATACAGCTATATCATCAGGTTTAATACCAGCTCGGTGCATCATCTTTATGCCTTCTTTTGATTTCAAAAATCCAATTATGAGGTCATCTTGATTAGTTGTATACAATATGTGAGCTAACTCAAATTGCATAAGCGGTGGCGGTCGTGTATCCCCTCTATCAGGTAATCCTTTAAAATAATATGAATAATAAAAAGAACGGAGTGCAAACACTATCATCGTAAGAGGAAGTGTGATAAAGAACATTGCGTAAACAATAGGAATCAGTTGTTCAAAAAACGGTACAAAAGGAGAGAGCGTTGAGAAAATAATAATCAGTCCCAAAAATCCTCCCGTAAAAAGCCAAGCAAGTACTTGCAAACGATGTTGTATTTTTAAAGGATATACAAGCTCAAAAAAGAGTGCTGGATAATATTCTTTAATGGCTTGGGCTTTTAATTCATTGAATGTCATATAATTATCTAAAGAAAAACGTGCTACCAAAAATAAAGGATGCAACAATAGCTAATGGAAATATAAGCCATACTACAAAAAACAAACTGCCAACACAGAAAATAAATGCCATGAGTACAAGGCCTACAAAAATAACAGCAAGCCGTATCATTGCACCAGCAAGTCGTAAAAGCATGTTGGTAATAACAAGAAAAATCATATCCGTAAACTTGAATTCTCCATTTCCTGGTTTTTCCTGCACTCGCTGCCATGGACTAAACAATGTTAAGAGGAGCAATTTAATGGAGAAAATATGTGCACTAAACCACATCAAGTTTCGAACAATAGCTATAAAGCTCAAGAGTGCTTGACCATAATGCCAGTGCACATAATATGGAAGAAGTAACAATGCTTTCATTATTCTCTATTATACATCAGGTTGATTTTCTAGCTCGAGAGCGTTGTCCCCAGAAAACTTGTAATAAAGTTTATTTCCAAAGCGAAAGTCTATATATTCTAATTTTGATGTTCCTGTACTTTTGAAAACTTGAGTATTTTTAATGATTAAATCAAGATTTGAAATGAGTAAGGGTATATCTAATCCTTCTTTAAAAATAATTTTCCCTCCTTGTTCTAGATAGAGGTCATATACACCATTATCATGTGAACGAAATGCAAATGGATGAAGTTTTTTGTCATTCAAAAATGTTATCAATGTATCGATATCTTTAAATGCACTCGCATTCAAATATGTTAAGCCTATAGGGTTTTCATTATCAACATCTCCATAAAAGGCAAAAAATACATTTCCTGAAAATACAGGAGATTCCGAGAAAATATATCCATTAGAATCAATAAAGTAACATTTGTTTTGAGTATTCCCTGGCATACCTGAACACCATGTATACGCGGGTTCTCGTTCTTCAATGGTAATTAACAAATTACTTTTATTAACATTAAGAGATACTATTTTTATTCTTTTAAATTGAGTGTAGAGGTCTTCAATAATTACATCTTTAGAATATAGGAATCTATTGGCTCGAGAAAAAAGATAATAATACTTCCCTGCGACATGTGCCTTTGCAATTTCCTGTACTTGTTCGGCATCGACTGCACTATTACCTTCTACTGTTATAGTTTTTATTTCAAATATGTCTAAATGTGAAAGGAGTGAAGCTGCTGTCACAAAAATAATAAGAGCTGTACTAATGCTTCCAATTTTAAAAAACAGAATTTTTCGCTTCTTTTTTTGTAACTTAGATGATTTAAGGGGAGATTTTTTAAACATTCTACCTCTAAAGTACAACTACCCAATATATTCTCTTCCACCCATGTATTTTCGAAGTACTTCAGGAATTTTTATTCTACCATCTTCGGTCTGATAGTTTTCAACAAGAGATACAAGGATTCGAGGTGTAGGAATTGCAGTACTATTTAATGAGTGTACATATTTCATTTTTCCTTCTCCATCTCTGTATCGAATATTAAGACGTCGAGTTTGGAAATCGTGAAAATAAGAAGCAGAGCTTATTTCTCGATAAGTATTTTCTCCTGGTACCCATAGTTCGATATCATATTTTTTTACTTGTCCCAGTCCCAGATCTCCTCCACAGTTTATAACAGTGTGATATGGGATTTGAAGTGATTCAATAAATTCCTCAGTATTTCGGTTTAGTGCATCATGCTGACGAACCGATTCGTCATGACTTGCTTCACACAATACAACTTGTTCAATTTTATAAAATTCATGTACTCTAATAAGTCCTTTTACATCTTTGCCGTGGCTTCCCGCTTCTCTTCGAAAACATGGAGAAAAGGAAAGAAACTTTTTTGGAAGGTCTTTAAGTTCGAGTGTTTCATTTGCATAATATCCCATCGTTGCAACTTCTGCAGTACCCGCAAGAAATTCTCCATCTTGTGTTTTATACAAATCTTCTTCTCCTTGTGGAAGATATCCGGATCCCAAAAGATTTTCACGTCGTACAAGAGATGGCACAATCATTGGTGTAAATGATTTTGTCATAAAAAATTCCATTGCATAATTCCATATTGCAAAAGAAAGGAGTGCTCCATCATTTTTCAAAAAATATCCTCGAAAGCCTGCTACTTTGGTTCCTCGATCGAGATCGACCATGTCGTGCTTCAACATAATATCGACATGTGATTTTGGTTCAAACGTAAACTGAGGTTTTTCTCCCCATGCTTTGACTTCTTTATTATCAGCATCACTCTCTCCTTCAGGCACTGTCATATCAGGAACATTAGGAACCTGCACCATAAGAAGCTGCCACTCTCGCATTACTTCTTTCAAAAGTTCTTCATCAGCTTGAAGATCTTTCTTAACCTGCTGCATTGAGTCTATTAATCTCTGACGTTCTTCAGGAGTCTGGGCAGAAGCAATTTTTGCACTCGCTTCATTTTGTTCTCCTCGTTTTTTTTCTACACTTGTGAGGATTTCACGTCGTTTATCATCTGCCGCAACAAGCACTTCAACATCAAAATCCATATGCTTCTTCCGTGCACCTTCTTTTATGAGATCTTTATTCTCTCTGATGAATTTAATATCGAGCATTTTAGAAAATCTTTATTTTTTCATCATACCAGAAAATATATAGTAGAGGAAGTATGATACGCAAATTAACTAAAGAAGAGTTCCCTCCACAATTACTCCACATTCCTGACCCGCCTAAAGATTTGTGGCTTGATGGAAACCTTCCTCCAATAGACACAAAGATCCTTTGTGTGATTGGTGCCAGAAAACATACTCAATATGGCAAAGATGTGTGCGAAAAGCTTATTAATAGCCTCAGAGGCAAAAATATATCTATAGTATCAGGGTTAGCTCTCGGAATAGATTCAATTGCTCATATGGCTGCAATTAATGCAGGACTTCATACACTTGCTGTACCAGGGTCTGGGATCGGACGTGACGTTCTCTATCCTAGTACTAATAGAAGATGTGCTGATACTATTTTAGAATCTGGTGGAGGTCTTCTTTCAGAATTCCCTCCTGATTTTGTTTCTACTCCCTGGGCATTTCCCAAACGCAATCGTATTATGGCAGCACTCTCACATGCAGTCCTCATAATAGAAGCCGAGCAAAAATCTGGAACACTTATTACATCCCGTTTAGCTACTGACTATAATAGAGATGTTCTTGTGGTTCCTGGCTCAATTTTTTCAAAAAACTCAGAAGGGCCTCATCTGTTATTACGAATCGGTGCCACTCCTATTACTTCTGTAAAAGATCTCCATGAAGTATTGGGATTTGAAACCCTCTTTGATACATCATATAAAGAAGAACGATATCATGATTGTTCTGGCAAAGAAAAAGAAATTCTCCATATCCTTCAAGATCCACAACCACGAGATGAACTGATTCGCACTCTTGGTATTCCTACATTTGAAGCAAATATTCTTTTATCATTACTTGAGATGAAAGGACATATAAAGGAGAGCCTTGGACTGCTTCGGATAACATAAATCAATTTGTCAAAAAAAAATTATCGTGCTACTACTATATGAACATGAAACTATTGATCGTTGAGTCACCTGCAAAGGCAAAAACAATTTCAAAGTACCTTGATGGTGAGTACGTAGTAAAAGCCTCTGTAGGACATATTCGAGATTTGCCAAAGAATAATAAAAAAGCTATCGACATCGAAGGTGGCTTTATTCCTCATTACGAAATTAGTAAAGGTAAAGAAGATGTAGTTGCAGAATTGAAGAGTCTTGCTAAAAAAGCTACAGAAATTTTACTCGCAACCGACCCCGACCGTGAAGGTGAAGCTATTGCATGGCATATCAAGGAAGCAGCTGGAATAAAAAAACCAAAGCGTGTTGTATTTCATGAAATTACGAAAGAAGCTGTCCAGGAAGCTATTAAGCATCCGCGAGATATTGATGACAATTTAAAGCAAGCTCAGGAGGCACGACGAGTACTCGATCGACTTGTAGGATATGACCTTTCAGGACTTATTTGGAAAAAAGTACGTTATGGCCTTTCTGCTGGACGAGTTCAGTCCCCTGCTCTACGAATTATCATGGAGCGAGAGCGAGAAATTCGTGCATTTGTATCTAATAAATTTTGGGTTATTACAGCTGATGTAGAAAATCAAGCAAAAAATAAATTCACACTTGCTTGTGCTGAAGAACCAACAGATTATGAAGTTGTAAAAAAGATTCTTGATATTGGTAATAAAAAAGAGTGGGCTGTAAAAGATCTCAAAGAGACAGAAGTAAAGCGTGCTCCCAAAGCTCCTTTTATTACATCAACCTTGCAGCAAGCTGCTAGTTCACGACTTGGATTTGCACCATCACGTACCATGGGTATTGCTCAAAAGCTTTATGAAGCCGGATATATTACCTACATGCGAACTGACAGTACAAACCTCAGTAAAATTGCTGTGGCTCAAATTGAAACAACGGTTGCAAAGATGTACGGCAAAAATTTTGTATCTCTTCGAACATTCTCAGCAAAAAGTAAAAATGCTCAAGAAGCTCACGAAGCAATTCGTCCAACCAATGTTGGGAAAGCTTCTGCTGGAATGAATGATGAGCAAAAAAAACTTTATAATCTTATTTGGGCTCGAACTATAGCTTCGCAAATGGCAGATGCAAATGTCCTTCGGACAAAACTCACTGCCCAGGTTGGACAGATAGAAGGAGAAATTCCAGATTTTCATATCAATGGCTCACGGGTTCTCTTTGATGGGTGGCTCGCAGCTGATCCTGAATCACGACAAGATGATGTAGAATTACCAAAAGTAACAATTGGTGAAAAACTCAAGCTTATTGATCTTAAAACTGAAGAGAAAGAGACTCAACCACCAGCTCGGTATTCTGAGGCAGGACTTATTAAAGAACTCGAGAAACGAGGCATCGGAAGACCTTCCACGTATGCTTCTATTATTAAGACTATCGTAGATAGAGGATATGTAGAAAAAGTAAATAAAGCACTCGTTCCTACTGACACCGGCGATGTCGTAAGTTCATTTCTTGAAAAATACTTTGGTCATTATATAAATGATAGCTTTACTGCCGAAATGGAAGATAAGCTTGATGGAATAGCAACAGGAGAAAAAAACTACCTCAAAGTTCTAAAAGAGTTCTATATTCCTTTCCTCAAAGACGTAAAAGAAAAATCAAAAACGTCAGAAAAGATTACCGATCTAGGACCGATCGGAGATGAGTTCAAATGTCCGCTCTGTGGAAATTCAATGGCATGGAAGTTAAGTCGTGCAGGAAAGTTTATGAGTTGTACTCGATTTCCTGAATGTACTGGTGCCCGAACCAATGAAGGACTTGAGATTAAAGCTGATGAACCAATTGGAACAGATCCAGAAACACAATTGCCAATTTTTGTAAAAATAGGACGCTTTGGTCCGTATGTTCAAATGGGAGAAACCGTTAAAGGTAAAAAAACAAAACCAAAGATGGCAAGTATTCCAAAAGAGAAAGATCCAACTACAGTAACTATAGCTGATGCACTTCACTACTTGAGTCTTCCTCGAGCACTAGGAACTCATCCACAAACAGGAGCAACGATTCAAGCCAATATCGGAAGATTTGGCCCTTATGTAGTACATGAAAAAGATTTTAGATCTCTAAAAGCTCCTGATGATGTTTATAAAGTGACTCTTGATCGAGCATTGGAAATCTTTAAAGAACCTAAAAAAGCTCGTGGATTTCGCAAAAAGAAAGCCTAGGGTGTAGTATAGGATTATGTCAGCGCTGGACATCATTAACCTAATAAAAAATCCTAGTCCCGAAGATATTACCCTTATAGAAAAGGCATACCGCTTCGCAGAAGAGGCCCACAAAGATCAGAAACGCTACTCTGGTGAGCCTCATTTTGTGCACCTTTATGAAACAGCAAAAAACTTGGCAGAATTGGGTATGGATACTGATACTATAGCCGCTGGCTTTCTCCATGACAGTCTTGAAGATACAAAAGTATCAGCACAAGAAATCCAAAAAGAGTTTGGTTCCGAAATTCTTTTTCTTGTAGAAGGAGTAACAAAATTGGGGAAAATTAAATTTAGAAATTCTACTCAACATAATGAAAGTATGCGTAAGCTTTTTATTGCTATGTCTGAGGATTTGCGTGTACTTATTATTCGGCTCGCAGATAGACTTCATAACATGCAAACACTCCAGCATGTACCAGAAAAAAAACAAAAACGGATTGCAGCAGAAACGCTCGAAATTCTTGCTCCTCTTGCCTATCGTTTCGGAATGAGGAAACTCTCTCGTGAACTTGAGGATCTTGCCTTTCCATATGTTCTTACAGAAGATTATAAAAAGATAAAAGGCATTACTAAACAAAAAAAAGTAGAAAGTATTGAACGTCTCGAAAAATTTTATAAATCGGTACGAAAAGCACTTGCAGAAGACAACATAGTTGTAGTTAAAACTGAATATAGAGTAAAAAGCCTTTATAGTCTTCACAAAAAAATTATTAAGAAGAAGGGAGACATGGAAAAAATTTTTGATTTCATTGCTCTCCGTATTATTGTAAAAGATGTTTCTGACTGTTATAGAGTTCTTGGAATTGTACACGGCACATGGAGACCACTTCCTGGAAGAATCAAAGATTATATTGCTTTTCCAAAACCAAATGGATATAGAAGTTTGCACACCACAATATTTACCGGAGATGGCAGTATTGTAGAAGTACAAATTAAAACTGAAGAAATGCATAACGAAGCAGAGTTCGGAATTGCTTCTCATTTATCATATAAAGATGGAACCGGCAAAAAAATTCGATGGGTAAAAGATATTGTTCATAATCCTCTCATTACTTCAACAAAATTTGTTAACCTCTTGAAATCTGATTTCTTAAAAGAACGTATTTTTGTCTTTACTCCTAAAGGTGATGTGATTGACCTCCCTTGCGATTCTAGTCCAATTGATTTTGCATACAGTGTACATTCAGACATTGGAGATCATATGTCAGGTGTAAAAGTAAATGGAAAAATGTCATCTCTCAACAAACCATTAAAAAATGGTGATATTGTAGAAATCATAACAAAAAAATCTGCACACCCATCACAAAAATGGATTGATTTTTGTAAAACCACCCTTGCAAAGCGTCACATTAGAACACTTCTCAATATTAATGAGAAGAAATAATGAGATATTCTTATATATTAAAGCTACTTACCGAATAGATATCTTCATTCTCTTCTTCTTTCTTTTGTTCTTCGGTTCGATCATCAAGGTTTTCTACAGCAATAGGTTCTTGAGGGATTTCTAACGGAGTTGATTCTTGAAGAGATGCAACTTGTTGAGATGCATTCGTAGTATCTTCTTTTTGTTTGTTAAGAAGATTCAAAATAGTTCGAAGATCATCTTTTGAAAAGAAATCAATCATGAGCTTTCCTCCCACTTCTTTTCGTTCGATATGAACTCGTGTGCCAAGTGACACTGCAAATTTTTCTTCAATTTCTGTCATTTCAGGATCAGCATCAAAATCCTTCTTTCGTACTTTTTCTACAGCAATTTTTCGAGCGATCATTTCTGCTTCACGTACTGTAAGCTTACGAAATTGAATTTCTTTAAATAATGTACTTTGTTCTGCGGGCCGATCATTGAGCATCATGAGTGGACGTGCATGACCTTCGGTAATTTTGCCTTGTGAAAGTGCATCCAAAATATCTTGAGGAAGGGTGAGAAGACGAAGACTATTAGAAACATATTCCCGGCTTTTTCCAATTTTTTCCCCAATTTGTATATGCTTAAATCCAAATTCTTCTGACAAGCGCTGAAATGATCGCGCACGATCCACTGGATTAAGATCTTCACGTTGAACATTTTCGATAATAGCTAATTCAAGTTTTAGAAGATTGTTTTCTTCTCCAGTTTTTATAAGACATGGTACTTCACGGATTCCTGCTAGTTTTGAGGCCCGTAAACGCCGTTCCCCAGCAATAAGTTCATATTCGGTAGTGAGCCCCCCATCTGGCATAACAACCTCTTTACGCGTCACCATAAGAGCTTGCATAACTCCATAGGATCGAATTGAATCAGCAAGAGACTTAAGTGCTATTGGATCAAAATCGCGACGAGGCTGATAAGGGTTTGGTTTGATCTTATCGACTTCTATCCAGAAAATTGAATCATTATAAAACTGTGACATGCAGACATTTTATCACAGGTCTTGATCAAGAAAAAATACATTGATTTTTCAACGGTTTTTACGTAGACTATCGATATTGCCGGGGTGATGGAATGGTAGACATTCACGACTCAAAATCGTGCGGGGGTAACCCCATGGGAGTTCAAGTCTCCCCCCCGGCACATTGTTTTAAATTGTATACTTGCTAAACTATAAGAGGAGTTCGGTTACTCATACACGGGAGATCGTTCCATGAGAGATGTTTTAGAAGCTTTCATGTTGGCATGCAATCCCACCGTAAGAGCACGCTCGAGATGGGACCTTGAACAGTTGGCGCGCGATAAGCGAGCCTACCTTCGTCAAAGGTTTCAAGCTCCCCCTCACAAACAAGGAAACGTTCGAGGAGTCCTTGTGAGGATCCTGATTTTCGGGATCTGTGTTATCTTTTTTTTCCTCGCAAGTCACCCCAGACCTCTGGGGTGATTTTTTGACTAATCATAAAATACATGTAATCTTCTGGCATGGAATCACTTCCTCAAATTCTCGTTGTCCTAGGACCTACATCATCTGGGAAAAGCGCCCTCGCTGTAGAACTCGCCAAAAAATATAATGGTGAAATTATTTCTGCTGATTCTAGACAAGTTTATACAGGGCTCAATATTGGTGCGGGCAAAATTACAAAAAAAGAAATGAAAGGTGTTCCTCATCATCTTTTAGATGTTGTATCTCCAAAAAAAGTATTTACTGTTCAAGATTTTAAAACACATGCTGAACGAGCGATTAAAAAGATTCTAAAAAACAAAAAGCTTCCTATCATTTGTGGTGGTACAGGGTTTTATATTCAATCTATTGTTGATAATATAACCTTCCCAGATGTTTTACCAAACAAAACATTACGAAAAGAATTATTGACAAAATCTTCATACGAACTTTTTACTATTCTTACAAAACTTGACCCCATTCGTGCACGTGACATTGATCCTCACAACACTATTCGTCTTGTGAGAGCAATTGAGATCGCAACTGCATTAGGTAAAGTCCCTTCTCTTCAATCAGAACTTCAGTATGAATCTCTTCAAATAGGTATTGAGACATCAAATGAAACATTGAAAGATAAAATTTACAAACGACTTCTCTCTCGTATTAAACAAGGAATGGTTGCAGAAGCAACTACACTTCATCATGAAGGACTCTCCTGGAAGCGTATGGAGTTCATGGGACTTGAATATCGCTACCTAGCTCTCTTTCTCCAAAAGAAAATTTCAAAAGATGAAATGATAGAAAAACTTACTTTTGAAACGCGTAAGTATGCCCGCCGCCAAAAAACGTGGTTTCGTAAAGACAAGAGAATAAAGTGGTTCCCGCTTGAGTCTAAAAAAGAGATCGAGAAAGAAATTGAGAAATTTTTAAAATAAAATATTGTGGCGGGCCCACGAGGACTCGAACCTCGAACTACAGTTTTGGAGACCGTTGTTTTACCATTGAAACTATAGGCCCAGCGGAATCACTATAGCAAAAAGTCATAGTTTTTAATAGGGGTTAGAGGTGAGTCTGGCCTATTAGAAACTATGACTTTTAAGCTATTTTATTTCTTGATTTCCTTGTGTGTGGTCTTCTTTTTACACCATTTGCACCACTTAGCAAGTTCAATCTTTCGTTCTACTTTCTTTTTATTTTTGCTTGACCAGTAGTTAATGTGCTTACATTTCGTACAGGCGAGCTTTATGAGGCGGTCTTGTGACATATCATTTCAAAATTAGGTTTCCCCAGAATAATATAAAAGCAGCAATAATGCAAGAGGCCTATACGTAGATCTTCTTTATACGAGGATTGACTCTCGTAATAAATTCATACGTGGTAGTACCTGCCAGTTCTGCCAAATCTCGTATAGATATTTCTTCTTGTCCACTTACTCCTATAACAACAGCTTCATCATAGATCTGAATATCAAAAATATCAGTAACATCTATTGCAAGCATATCCATAGATATTTTGCCAAGAATTTTCGCACGTTTTCCATTTACCAATACTGATCCAATCGTTGAAAGCTTCCTTGGTATCCCATGCCAATATCCAATCGGGCATATTGCAACTACAGAATCTCTCTGTAAGATTTCGATAAGGTCATATCCAATTCCCTCACCTTTTTGTATGTGTTTCTTTTCAACGATAAGCGTCTTCCATGTAAGGACAGGTTTCAATTCAAACTGTTGATTAAATACTTTCTTAATTTCATCTGATGGCCATATTCCACAAAAGCCAGCGCCTATTCTTACCATGTCATAATGTGCTTCTGGATAAAGAAGTGTTCCTCCTGTTGCACATGCATGAACTAATATTCCAAATTGAGCATTTTTGAATGCTTCAACCCATGTATTAAATTCAGAGATTTGTTTTTCTGTATATACTCTATCGTTAGGATCTTTTGCTTTTGCAAAATGAGTATAGAGCCCTGCAACATCATAAAATTGACCATGTGTTTCAAGAAAATCTAATACCTCATGAAGCTCATGCTTCATGAATCCTTGGCGATGTAGACCAGTATCAATCTTTAAATGAATCGGAATTGGTTGAAGTAGATAAAGTTCAGTCCACGCTTTGAGTGTTCCCATAGTTGATACAGTAAGAGTAATATCATGATCCACAGCCTCTTTTACCCATTCTGGAAGTGTATGACCTAGCACTAAAATAGGAATAGTAATTCCTTCTTTTCGCAATCGTAGTGCTTCTGAAATAGAATCGACACCAAGATGATCGACTTTCAATAGTTCAAGTTGTTGAGCAAAATCCACAAATCCATGTCCATAAGCATTAGACTTAACAATTGCCATTATTTTTTTATTGGGAACAACCTGCTGCTGAAATAATTCAACATTGTGTTTTAGATTCGCTGCACTTATTTCAATCCAGGTTCTTAAACCATTCGTTTTTTTCATATCGTTCCCTCTTATTATAACTTATTTGTATGGTCTCTAAAATCTTTCATAAGAATTTTTGTGTGGTCTCCCACTGTTCCTCCACCTATTTTCCATTCATTAATAGTAACAATAGGGAGAATTTCTTTATTAGTAGATGTTATAAATACTTCATCAGCATTTTTTAGTTCTTCAATCGTTACCGCCCGTTCTTCTACGAGATATCCTCGTACTTGAGCACACTTTATAACGAAAGTGCGTGTAATACCCACCAGAATATTCTCCTTAGGAGTTATGAACATATTGTTTTTTACAATAAAAATATTGCTAGTAGTGCATTCCAATATATTATTTTGAAACGTGAATAAAACTTCAATGGCATTTTTTTTCTTTCGGAGCTGTTGCAAGCTCACTGCTGTAATATAGTTTGTTGTTTTACTTTGAAAAAACATCCGCTGATGTTCATGTGTCATAAGTTTTGCTCCCTGTTTATATAATTTTTCTGGAATTGAAACGACATCTTCTGTCAGTATAAAAAAAGTCGCATCCTGAGGTTTAAAAGAAAGACCTTGAAGTGTCTTTCCACCCGTAAGCACAATTCGGATATTTGCATTATTCAATTTGTTTTTATGAAGCAATGTTTCAACGATACGTTCTATTTCTTTGTTTGAAAGAGGCACTTTCAATCCCAAATGCTGTGCAGAGTTTCGTAATCGTTCGCAATGTTCTTTAAAAAGAAATGGCTTTCCATTGTACGTTGTAGCAAAATCAAAAACTCCGTATCCCCTTAGAATTCCAATGTCATCAACTGGAATACATGCTTTGTTTTGAAGAATAATCGTACCGTTAAAGTAGCAATAACGTGTCATAGTATAGTTACTATATCATTAGAATGAGATTCGGTCATGAGTGCAAAAAAACTAGCTAAAGCTAGTTTTTTCTTGTGCGTAGGGAAGGATTCGAACCTTCGTAGACCAAAGGTCGACAGATTTACAGTCTGTTGCGATTGACCACTCCGCCACCTACGCAGAAATATAACTTAGCATAAAATAATAATATCCTCAACTAACAAAAACCCACCCCGCACCATTCGGTACAGGGTAGGCATTTGTACTAAATTATTTAGTATTTGATGACAATTGGTCCGTATTTAAGAGTTCTTCTCGAAGGATACTTCCCTTTCTACCCTTTTTGATATCAAAGGTAAATTGTCCATCTTTGATGCCCACGTTTACTACTCCACCTTTCATAATTCCTTTTGAGATAATCATTGAAGCAACGGGAGTAAGGATTTTGTTTTGGATAAGACGCTTCAAAGGTCGTGCACCGTACTGAGGGTTATATCCTTCTTTTGCAAGGAATGTGAGAACCTCTTCATTAACTTCAAGAGTAATTTCTTTTGAAGTAAGTCGTTCTTTTACAAGATTAACCTGAATTTCTACAATCTCTCTGATTGCTTCTTGTTTTAGAATATCAAAGACAACAATATCATCGATTCGGTTCAAGAATTCTGGTCGAAAGAAGTCCTTCAAACTATCCATTACCTTTGCTTTTACATCTTCATATCCATGGATACTGTTTTCATCCTTAGAAAATCCAAATGTCTGCATCTTATCGATGTACTGAGCCCCAATATTTGAGGTCATGATAATAATAGAATTTTTGAAGTTTACCTTTCGTCCCTTTGCATCAGTAAGATGTCCGTTATCAAGAACTTGAAGCAGAATATTGAATACTTCTGGATGTGCCTTTTCAATTTCATCGAGCAAGATTACTGAGTATGGACGATGTCTAATGAGCTCAGTAAAGTTTCCTCCTTCTTCATACCCAACATATCCTGCAGGAGCTCCGATAAGCTTTGACACAGAGTGCTTTTCCATAAACTCAGACATATCAATTCGAATCAGTGCTTTATCATCATCAAACATAAATTCAGCAAGTGCTTTGGTAAGTTCTGTTTTTCCTACTCCAGATGGTCCAAGGAACACAAATGAACCAATTGGTCGGTTGGGATCTGCAATTCCTGCCCGTGATCGCTTTACGGTATCAGCAATTTTCTTTACAGCTTCATCCTGACCAACAATCCGCTTCTTCAATACCTCTTCCATTCGATGAAGTTTTTCTGCTTCACTTTCGAGCATTCGTGTAACTGGAATACCTGTCCACTTAGAAACAACATCCGCAACATCTTGTTCGGTAATTTCTTCTTTCAAGATTCGGCGTGAACTCTGTAGCTTTTTCAATCGCTTCATTTTTGTCTCCATATCTTTTTCAAGCTGTGGAATTCTTCCATAACGAATCTCTGCTGCTTTTCCTAGATCTGCACGTGCCTCAGCTCCTTCTGCTTCAAGTCGAAGTGTTTCAAGTTGCTTTTTAATAGTTTTAATATCGGTGAGAATTTCTTTTTCGTTCTTCCACTTAAGTTCTATTTCTGATGTTTGTTCCTTGAGATCTGCAATTTCTTTTTCGATTTCTTTTACGCGGTCTTTTGTTTTTTGAGCTGTTTCTTTTTTCAATGCTTCACGTTCAATTTCAAGACGCATGATTTTAGCATGAGTTTCCTGAAGAATTGGCGGAAGATTTTCGAGAGTAATCTTCAAATATGAAGCTGATTCATCTATGAGGTCCACAGCTTTATCCGGCAAAAATCGATCGGTAATATATCGACTTGAAAGATTAACTGCTGCGATAATTGCATCATCAGTAATCCGAACCCCATGATAATTTTCGTATTTTTCTTTGAGACCTCGAAGGATCGCAATGGTGTCATCAACTGATGGTTCATTTACATATACTGGCTGAAATCGTCGGGTGAGCGCAGGATCTTTTTCGATGTGCTTTTGATATTCACGAAGTGTTGTTGCTCCAATTGCTCGGAGTTCTCCTCGTGCTAGAGCAGGTTTCAACATATTAGAAGCATCAAGTGATCCTTCAGCAGCCCCTGCTCCTACAATTGTGTGAATTTCATCAATAAAAAGAATAATCTTTCCGTTTGATCGTTCTATTTCTTTCAATATATTTTTGAGTCGTTCTTCAAACTCTCCACGGTACTTTGTGCCTGCTACAAGAGATCCAAGATCTAAAGATACAAGTTCTTTGTCTTTTAATGACTCAGGAACATCCCCTTGTGCCATTCGGAGTGCAAGGCCTTCTGCAATTGCAGTTTTTCCAACGCCAGCTTCTCCAATTAATATTGGATTATTTTTTGTTCGTCGAGAAAGAATTTGGATGATTCGAATAATTTCATCATCACGACCGATGACTGGATCGAGTTTATTTTCTGATGCAAGCTTTGTAAGACTGCGCGTATATTTATTTAAAGCCTTAAATTTCTTTGGAGTATGTGAATCTGTTACTTTGCTATTCTTCAATTCTTCAAGAATACGAAGTACTGATTCTTTATCAATTCGAAATTTTGAAAGAAGTTCTTTTGCAGAACCCGTAATATCAAGAATCGCGATGAATAAGTGTTCTGTAGAAATAAATTCATCATTCAATCCTTTTGCAACTCGAACAGCTCCTTCAATTGCCTGCGCAAGATCTGGAGTTAAATAGATTTGGTATGAAGGGTTAAGTGTTGCACCTCCTTCAGGAGCTTCAATTGCTTCGAGCAATGAATCTGTAAGCAAAATAGTATCTACTTCAAGCTTATCAAGAATAGAGGCAACCATACTTTCTTCCTGCAGTATAAGTGCAGCAAGAAGGTGCATAGGATTTACATGATTTTGGCCGCGCTCAATAGCAAGTTCATGAGCTCGCCTGATTGCTTCTTTCGCCTTTGTTGTAAATTGGTTTAATGGTGGCATTGCAGTTCAAATATGGTTATAAAAATAACTTTTGATTCGGCGTAACGGTACTCTGAGCTGTATTTCCTTATTGTCGAGACAGGAAAGTTATTGTGTAATAAGTATAGAACGAATTTTATTCAAAGTCAATTTGATTTCTTTACGAGTTGTTTTCCTTCCAAATGTAAATCGTAAAGATGAACTTCGGGATGCTCTTCCCCGTTCTCCAAGAGCATTAATAACATAAGAGTATGACTCTTCAGATAGATTCATACAGGAGCTTGCTGACGAACAAGAGATTCCTGCGTGATCGAGTTTGATAACAGCAAATTCAGAATCTAAACCAAGCTTTGCAATATTTACATTATTAGGCAGACGTTTTTGGATGTCTCCTTGAATAAAGACGTCAGGATAATATTTTATTACATGTGATATAAATAATTCCTGAAGTTCTTGTAAGCGTTGTATTTCTTTCTCTTTCATCTGCTCAGCAAGAACCAATGCGTGAGCAAAACCAACAATTCCGGGAACATTTTCGGTTCCTGCTCGCAATCCTTTTTCTTGTCCCCCTCCCAATATAAGGGGTTTAATATTTACATACCGTTTTGAAGCAAGTAATCCCACTCCTTTTGGTCCATAAAACTTTGATGCATCAAGCGTCATCATATCTACTCCCAATCTCTGGAAGCTTACATCGAGATAATTTGCAGCCTGGCTTGCATCAGTATGTAGATACGGTAAAGCGAGCTTAGAAGGATGCGATTTCTTGTATTCCTGAACAATTCTAGCAATATCACGGATCGGTTGAATTGTACCAATTTCATTGTTGGCATACATAATACTCACGAGAACAGTATTTTCTTTCAATGCACTTTTTATTTTTTGTGGATCTACAATACCATTTTCTTCTACAGGTACATATGTCACCTCACATCCATTCTTTTCGAGATGCTTACAGACTTCCAAAATTCCGGGATGCTCTATGGTGGTTGTAATAATATGGGGAACAAAACCATCTTTCCAAGCTTCAACGGTTCCAATAAGGGCTAGATTGTCAGCCTCAGTACCAGATGCCGTAAAAACCATTTCCTCTGGACGGATGGCGAGAAGCTCCGCAATTTTTTTACGAGCATCAGAAATTGCAACCTTTGCCAATACCCCTTCTTTATATAAAGCCGAAGGATTACCAAAATCATACTTCATATATGGAAGCATAGCTTTTAAAACTTTTTTATCGACAGGAGTCGTAGATGCGTAATCAAGAAATATTCTTTTCATAGGTTCATTGTACTGTTGAGCACTTTTTTTGCAAAAGGTGAAAATGTGATGTACTATAGTTTGATGATTTTAAGTCCTTTTATCATAGTCGCGAGTATATCAGGATTATTTTGTCTTATCCTCCTCATATGGATGATACGACTTCAATCACGTTTGCGTAAGCTCCTTGTAGGAAAGAATGCAAAAACGCTTGAAGACTCAATTCATACTATGCTTAAGGAATTGAATGATCTTAAACAATTTACCAAAGAAATGGAAGGCTACCTCACTCATGTTGAAGTACGACTCAAAAAAAGCATTCAAGCTGTAGAAACCATTCGTTTTAATCCGTTTAAAGGTACAGGATCAGGTGGAAATAACAGTTTTAGCACCTCATTTGTAAATGAAGACGGTGATGGAGTGGTCTTGACAAGTATGTACGCACGGGACAGGATAAGCATGTTCGCTAAGCCTGTTAAACATTTTACTTCAGATAATGAACTTTCTGAGGAAGAAGTAGAGTCTATTGCGAAGTCAAAAGAGAGCTTGAAGGTGAACTAGCCCCTTCTCTAACAACTACATACGATATGCCAGAAAAAACAAACAACCTCATAGAGAGACCTCCTGTCATTGCGATCATGGGCCACGTGGACCATGGTAAATCAACGTTGCTCGACTACATTCGAAAATCAAATAGTGTAGACTCCGAAGCTGGTGGAATTACCCAGCGTATTTCTGCATATGAAGTCGTCCATAAAACAAAAGACGGCAAAGAACACAAAATCACCTTCCTAGATACTCCAGGTCACGAAGCATTTAAGGCTATTCGATCACGTGGTGCAAAAGTAGCGGATATAGCCATTCTTGTTGTTTCAGCTGAAGACGGAGTAAAACCTCAAACAGTGGAAGCATTGAACAGTATAAAAACTGCAAACGTTCCATATATAGTAGCTATCAACAAAATTGATAAAGAAGGAGCTGATGTAGATCGAACAAAAGGAAATCTTGCAGAGCATGAAATTTATGTTGAAGGATATGGAGGAACTATTCCCTTTGTTCCTATTTCTGCAAAAACTGGTGCAGGTATAAATGACCTTTTGGATATGATGCTTCTTCAAGCAGAAATTGAAGAACTAAAAGCAGATCGTGAAAAACTACCTGAAGGAGTTATTATCGAAGCAAATCTTGATAAAAAGAAAGGAATCTCTGCAAGTATCATAATAAAAAATGGAACATTGAAAACTGGAATGACAGTTGTGGCAGGATCTGCCCTCTCTCCTGTACGAATGGTAGAAGACTTCCTTGGTAAACAAGTAAAGGAAGCATCATTTTCTACACCAGTACGTCTCATAGGATGGAATGAACTTCCTCAAGTAGGAATGACTATTAAAGCTTTTGAATCTAAAAAGGAAGCAGAAAACTATGCACTTTCAAAGAAGAATGCTCCTGTGTACGAAGCGCGTGCAGCAGAAAATGATGAGATTACAACTATACCTGTTGTGGTGAAAGCAAATGAAGCAGGAGGTCTTGATGCAGTCATTCATGAAATAAAAAAGATCAAAAATGATCGTGTAAAAGTACGAATCATTCATAGTGGTGTTGGAGATATTGCAGAAAGTGATGTAAAAATTGCGAGTGGACGTGCTAATACTATTATTTTAGGATTTTCTACAAAAGTAGATAACTCTGCAAAACCTTTGGCAGAAAAAATGTCAGTTGATATTCAAGTGTTTGATATTATCTACAAACTCTCTGAGTGGCTTGAGAATGTTGTCGCCGAACGAACTCCAAAAAATCAGGTGGAAGAATCAACAGGAACAGCAAAAGTCTTAAAAATCTTTAGTAAAATAAAAGATAAACAAATTCTGGGTGGGCGTGTAGAAAAAGGATCACTCGTATTAAATGCCGAAATAAAAATTATGCGTCGTGATTTTGAGATTGGAAGTGGAAAGGTTCGTGAATTACAAAAGCAGAAAAACAAAGTAACTCAAGTCCCAGAGGGTGAAGAGTTCGGAACACTCATTGAATCTAAAATAGAAATTGCTCCAGGAGATCGGTTAGAATCATTTATTGTTGTAGAAAAATAATGTCTCATTCAAATCGAGAAGAAAAAATCGAAGAAGTAATTCGCAATGCCGCTGCAGAATTTCTTCAGCGTGAATCCAATAGACTTTCACTTATTACCGTGACTCGAGTGATTATGTTTGATAAGCTTACAAAGGCTACGGTATTGATGACCGTATTGCCAGAAAATCGACAAGATGAGGCTGTCGAATTCGCTCAAAGAAATCGACAGGATTTCAAAGAATATCTTAAGGGTCACACCCGATTACAGAGATTGCCTTCTGTTAATTTTCAAATAGATTTTGGTGAAAAGAACAGACAGCGTATTGATGAAATTAGTGGCAGCATTAGCATGTAGAAGTATCGAGAGAGGATAATCTTAAACAATGGCGTAGTGGCGAAGTTGGTCAACGCGACAGTCTGCAAAACTGTTATGCACCGGTTCGAGCCCGGTCTACGCCTCCTCGGACGCCGAAGCAAAGTATTGGTGTTCCATGCCCGGATGGCGGAATTGGTTTACGCGCACGACTTAAAATCGTGTCTCGCAAGGGATGTGGGTTCGACTCCCACTCCGGGCACAGATTCTTGACTTTCAATCATTATTGTCGTAAAAATACAGCATGAAAGTCTTCAAAATAACAATATCATTATTTTTAGCCATTTTTGCTGCTACACTTAGCATTCCTTTTATTGCGTCAGCGCAGACAAATCAGAACAATTATCAAATATCAGTTTCTCCAACTGGAACCGTTCAAGCAGGCGAAAACGTAACGGTGACAATTAGTTCACCTCAATCAACAGGTTTCCAAAATGACTGGGTAGGACTCTACCGAGCCAATGAATACAATCGTGCCAATTATCAAGACTTTAAGTATGTAAAAGACGCATCTGGAACTGTAACATTTACAGCACCACAAACTTCGGGTACATATGAATTTCGATATTTTCTTAACAGTGGATATAGTGATGTTGTTCGAAGTAGTCCTCTAACAGTACAAGGTACTGGCACTACCCCTCCAGGTAATGGCACAACAACACCAAATCCTCCACCAACAAATGGTAGCTACTCAGTACAAATTACAACGACGGGAACAATTGCACCTGGATCTTCAATTAATATTCAGTGGTCAGCACCAAATGGGGTTAATACAAACCGTGATTGGATTGCCGTATACAGATCAACAAGCGGTAATCGAACATATGGGGATTGGGAATATGTAACTGGTGCATCAGGATCACTTTCTCTAACCGTTCCACGTACACCAGGAACATATGAAGTTAGATATCTAAGAAACAATGGATTTACAGAAGTTGCACGGAGTTCACAATTTCAAATTGGTAATGGAGGTGGGACAGGAACAACGACTCCCAATCCAATGCCGAGTAATTATTCTGTAAATGTTACAAACACCGGAACCAATTTTCAACCTGGTTCAGCAGTAACAGTTGCTTGGACTGCGGCAACAGGTGATAACATTCGAAGGGATTGGATCGGACTTTTTAAAACGGGAGAAAATAATCGACGATATGTTGATTGGGAATACGTAAGTGCAGTATCAGGAAGCCTTACATTACAAATTCCTGCTCGTACTCAATCTGGCACGTATGAATTACGTTATTTTAAAAATAATGGATATACCGAACGTGCCCGCTCGTCACCATTTAATGTAGGAACTTCTACAAATCCTGGAAATGGTGATACTTCCATCATTGCTTTTGGAGATAGTACTGTTGCTGGTGTAGGAGCAACTCAAGGCAATGATTTTGTTTCTGAACTTTCACAAGCTGTAAATCGTCCTATCCTTAATGCAGGCCGAAGCGGTGATACTACTGAAGAAGCATTAGCACGTCTTGATACTGATATTATCAGTCGAAATCCTGATATTGTTATAGTATTTTTAGGAGGAAATGACATTTTGCAACAAGTTCCTCGAGCAACTTTATTTGAAAACCTCACTACTATTGTAGAAAGAATCCAGGCATCTGGTGCAGAAGTAATCCTCCTTGGAATTCATGGTGCAGTCTTTGATATAGATTTTGAAAGTGGTTTTAGAGATGTTGCACAAGACACAGGGGCACGATATGTTCCAAATGTTCTTATGGGTATTCTTGGCAATCCTTTTTATCTTGCAGACTTTGTACATCCTAATGATCGAGGACATCTCCTCATAGCCAACCGTGTCTTCCCAACTCTTCAAGCAGCAATTAATGCTGTTGAATAAGCTAGTATATAAATAGATTTTTTCGCTTCTCTGTGATATAAAGAAAGCTCTCCGCCCATAGCTCAGCTGGTAGAGCAGTCGCCTCTTAAGCGGATGGTCGTTGGTTCGACTCCAACTGGGCGGACAATAGACGCACAACTATTTCTAAAGATACGATATACTAACGTATATGAAATATCGTCTCGAAATCATTACTTTTGTATCCGGTGCACTGGTAATGGTATTAGAGCTTGTTGGATCTCGTTTTGTTGCACCATATTTGGGAACTTCACTTTTTGTATGGACAAGTCTTATCGGAACAATTTTAGCGAGTTTAAGTATTGGATATTGGTATGGAGGAAAATTGGCTGACAAGTATCCCTATCCTCATATACTTTCGAGAATTCTTCTTTTAAGCGCACTACTTTCCTGCTCAATTATTATTTTAGGACCTCTTCTTTCTGTTGTTTCTGATTTCCCTTTTGGTCTCCGTATCACAGCTGTTATTTCTAGTATTCTTCTCTTTTCTCCGGTTACCATTACTCTTGGAATGGTAAGCCCCTACGTTGTCCGACTTAAAATTCAAGAAGTAAGCACTGCAGGAAGTGCCGTTGGAACTCTCTATGCCCTTTCAACTCTTGGAAGCATCGTGGGAACATTTTTGGGAGGATTTATTCTTATTTCACTTTTTGGAACTCATGCAATTTTGATTGGAATTTCAGTAATGCTTTTTATACTTTATCTTTTTAGTATCACAGTGTCTAAAAAAAAAGATAGAAACAATGATACGAAAATAATTGGTTTTTTTATTATACTTTTTATTATCCAAGGGGTTTTCTTTTTTTCTGAAAACAACTCACTTGCAGATATCGATACCAATTACAGTAGATGGATTATCAAAGATTCGTACGATGAAGCAACCCAACAACGCACAAGGCTTCTCATAAACAATATTTTTGGTACACAATCAGGAATTTATATTAGTAAACCGCATGAACTTTATTTTCCTTATTTACGTTTTTTTGACCTCGCAGAAAGCCTGAAACCCGATTTTAAGGATGCTCTGCTCATTGGTGCAGGTGGATACACCTATCCTACTCATTTTGTATCGAAATACGCCGACAAAAAACTTGATGTTGTTGAAATCGACCCTGAACTTCAAGATATAGCAAAAGAATATTTTTTCTATACAGATAATCCCAATGTTCATGTTTTCGAAGAAGATGGCCGGACCTTCCTTAATAAAAATACAAAAAAGTATGAGGCAATCCTTGTTGATGCATATTCATCTCAGCTTTCTATTCCCTTTCATCTTACAACCTTAGAGGCAGTCCAAGCTCTTCGAAATTCATTAACTAATGATGGAGTTGTTATTACCAATATTGTTTCTTCTCTCAACGGGCCAGGCTCGTCATTTGTCAAAGCGTCATATAAAACATATAAAGAAGTATTTGCACATGTTATTGTTCTGCCTGTGCATACTGGTACCCATGGTTCAAATCCACAAAATATTATTTTTATTGCATCTCAACAAGAATTACCTTCACTTCCGGATTTTGCTTCACGTATAGAAGTAGATCGATTAACATCAGACATCCCGATTCTCACTGACGACTTTGCACCAGTAGAAAAATATGGAGAAGCAATGCTCAAAAATACGTATAGTAAAAACTTAGGATCGTAGTTTTTTCTCTAACCTGAGAATCATATACGAAATAGAGAGACTTATAACTGCTACTATTATCCCTGCAAAGCTATCTACAACATAATGTTGGAGAAGATAAAATGTGCCAATAAAATTAAAGATACACCACGGCACGAGAATCCATGCGAGTGCAGGCCATAAGGCGATACCTATAACAGTACCTATAATTCCCCACGCGACATGCAAACTTGGAAATGAACTTACTGCATAAAAACTTTTATCTTCACTTATCCATATACGATCAAATTTATATAAGTAATTTTTGATGAAAGGACTCATACTATTGGTCAGCTCTTTATTTTCTTGAATAATATCTTGAGGTATCTGTCGATCAAGTACATTGGTACGATACATCTCTTGTGGTGAAAGTGCTGGGAAAAAGAGCCATAAAGGTGATGCAATACTGAAAGCAATAATAAATGATAAAAAAAAGAGTCTAAAGAGATATCTGTTTTTGAGTAAAACTACAAAAAAAATAACTGCAAGTATAACTGACAAATAGGTATAAGAATACACAATGAGCTTTTCTACAACCCCCCCACTTAGAATCTGATAGAGATAGAGTGCCGGAAACGTACTCAAGAAAAATTGATCGATTTTTAGTAAGGAATCACTGACAGTAATTATGTGTGATGGCTCTGCGGTAATGAAAATAGTATTAATAATAAATTTTGTTGTTGTACCCACAAGCGTAAGAAGTGCTAAACCATAAAAACCTTTTTTTCCATATGAAATAATCTTATTATTATCGAAGCTATATCCTTTATTTCTTAAATATAAATACCTTATTCCCTTAGCTCCAACATACATACATACAAAAAGAAGCAGCCATTCAAATGTTCCACTCCCAAACCCTACTACAAATCGTACTGGGGATGTAGGTGTAATATGTGCAAATACTTCAGGATGAAGTATCCGATATATATAAAATAAAATCAAAAAAAAGAGGCATGGGATACCTAAAACAAATGTTTCTATTGGTAGTTTTTTTATACATTTTTTGGTATTCTTCACAAATCTAGTATAACAAGCTCGAATGCTATATACTAAGAAAACTCGACAGGAAATAGAAGTTTTGACGAGAATATGCCGAGGTGGCGAAATTGGCAGACGCACTTGCCTTAGGAGCAAGCGGGGTAACCCGTGGAGGTTCAAGTCCTCTCCTCGGCACATAATAAATAATACGGCTAATAATAAAGGTTTCTATTCAGCCTAACCCATTGACTTTTACTCTAAATATGATATAATTATATTTAGAGTCCTTTGACAACAACATATCAACAATAAACCTAGGAGGTTTGTATGTCGCCCATCCCATTTCTCATCGGCGTGCTTGCAATCATTGCAATCGTCGCGTGTGTTTGGTACAGGAAGTTAGAGCAGCAAGATGAAGATCATTCCGGCGTTCGGGATGAAGAAAAGGCAGACCGCGATGGTCTCGTCAAACGTAACCGTTTCGGTCGCACAGCAGTATGCCTGCTCATTTCCGTGTGGGTAATCGCTGGCCCGATGATCATCCTGGCAACCGCATACACGGTACTTCAGAAGTCAGCACTTGTGACATTTGGAGCTGATGTTTTCAACGAGTGGTTGTTCGACAGGTTGATGGTCCTTGGCTTTTGTATCGGGATTTACCTTCATGGGTACATCATCGACAAGACCACGATCAACATACCTGTTTATACCGGAGCAGTACTCGAAGAAAAGATTTCGGGAAATCCCGTTGTATACGGGAACGGTCTTCATGCGAAGTATCCTACCGAGGAAATGCATCGAGATCGTCATTTCTCATTGAGGGACAGCACATTTCCCTTCACTCAAGACATTTCTGCAAAAGGGAGCAACATCCGGTATATGGGAATCTTGCGCTGGAAAGCCTCACTCCCAGGGCTCGAGACATTCTATGGAAAGAGTGTGCCGAGTATCAACCAGTCACTTGTAGCGATCATGGAAGGTTTCTTCTCGTCACTGGTGACAAATCTCACACCTCACCAAGCACCAAATTCCATGAGGGTGCTTACGCTCGTCGGACACATCGTTTTCAAAATCGGTGTGCACGAAGAGAAGCAAGACTTCGACAAAGTGAAGGAAGAACATGGGTTCACACAACCTGAAAAAGACCTCTTCGACACGCTGATGAACATCAGCACGACGGATGCCAAGACGAAGGAAAAGGTAGTGAAAGCTACCGATGAACTTCGTAATACTGAAAAAAAGTTTGGCATCGTCGTCCTTGATGCTCGCATCACTGACATCGAACTTCCTGGTGACGTTCAACGGTCGATCGACGCGCTTACTGAAATGCGTGCGATCCTCAACGTCGCGATGGTCAGTGTGGGTATTAATGTCGAAGACGAAAAACTGGCTCTTGAGGAGTGGAAGAAACTCTCCCCTGACCAGCAGAAGGATGCTCTCGATCGTGCAGCAATCGTCGCAGGTCAGCGTGGTATTACCAGGCAGACTTTCGATTTCCAAGGTGAAGTCCCCGACATTCTTCGGAATTTTGTCGGCAAGACCAATCCTCCACCCAAAGGCAAAAAGTAAGGAGCCATCAATTATGGCAGAAGCAAAAAAAGACTACAATGGAGAGTCTCAAGCACTCCAGGACCAAGCTCGGAAGGATGGGACAACCCATTACAACGAGTTTTACGGTCCACTTCGTAGGGTGCATACGTATGTTGCCCTCGGAATCCTCTTCGGTGACATTCTTTGGCAGTTACTCAAGGCCTAGAAAGGAAACGTCTCATGGCAACTAAAGATCTGGATCGTGAGAAGCGACAGAGGAAGGTAGGATGGGTGATCATCATCAGCATTACAGCGCTGGTGATCACTATCGTCGTTGGGGTACTCAAGAATGCGTCCCCTGACAAAGTGCCGCAAGAAACCCTCGAGCTGCAAAACCTTCGAAAGAAGGTCGAAGAGCTCGAGAAAGCAAAGGCGCCACCAATGGTCATGGACGTCGTGACGCCCGAATCCACTGGTACCAGCTCAGGGACAGCGGCGACACAGGCACAGACAACCTCGACTAGCATGGAGACGTTCAAAGACGTCGACCTGCCGGAACGGATTGACCTGGAAGAAACGGTCGTCATCCCGGCGGATCAGGAGAAGCTTGTGAGTGTCTATATCCCCGACAACCTTCGTCTGGTGAACGGAAAGAGGATCTCACGGCAACAAGTTGAGAAGGTCTACGAGTACCGCATCATGCGGGTCGACAGAAGCAAAGTGATTACCTGCTATCGAAACGGCGTCAAAAATGCCGCATCGACCTTCCGCCTCGGTGCTGGTGATTCCGAGTATCAGCCGAACAAGGAGAAGATCCATTCGTTGCTGATGAAATCAGAAAATGGGCAAGAGGCCCATGTCATCATGTACTGGGTCACTCCCAAAGGCGCATTAGAGGAAAACCTCTTCTACGGTAAAAAGTAAAAGGAGAACAGTTCTTTCAAAACAAAACAGCCATGTACCATTCGGTACACGGCTGTTTTTTTATGTTATGTTTTCTTAGTTAGAACCCTTGATTCCCTGGTACGAGTATTCCTGGAGTTTGAATTGGTGCATCATTTACTCCCTTATTGCCTCCAACTGATATTACTGAATTGAAAAGAAACGTAGCAATTCCAAATGCAGAAAGCATAATCGCGAGCCCAATACTTCCCCATATCATATGCTTTGCACCATTTGATCTTCCTTCTGGATTATCGGCGTTCATAATGAACGTGACAACTCCCCACAAGAAATACAAAAGTGCAACAGCCATAAGTAGCAAAACAGCCGGACCTATGATACTTCCGAAAAGAAGTGATCGTATCGTTCCAAAAACTGAAACTGATGTGGTCGGCTGCATGCTATATATTATTTACTTAAACTTATTTTACTAGTTTACTCCGTCAATTGGCTGAGAAATTGGAATACTTGGGACTTCTGTTCCTGAAAGCTGAGCTGGATTTAGACCAAAGAGATTGATGAGCAATCGAGCGATACCGAATATAGCGAGAATAACAGTGATCCCAACAATTCCATAGATAAGGTGATCCTTAGCTGCAGCTTTTGCATCTGCTCCTCCTGCAAACAAGTATTTAATAACACCAATAATAAATGCAATAACGGCAATAGCAAGGAGAAGTGGAATTGCATAGTTTACCACTACTGTTAATCCTTGAACTGTTCCTGAAAGTCCTGTTACGTCGACTTGCTGTGCACCCTGTGCAGAAGCAAATGAAGGGAGGAAACCAAGCGCTGCAATTGATAATAAAACGTTTTTCATAATTAAACTTCTATCTAATAATTAAACTAACTAAGCTTATCAATAAATTATCTCCTATTTTAAGGATTAAATCAATGTACCTGTGGATATCTTACTGACTTATGCATTTTCAATAGGATTAAAAATATCAGGAGGGGGTGTAGGATCTCCTGCAGGATCACTACCATTATAATAATCCACACCACCAGAAGTTGGTAAAGTAGCACTTGGGAAAAATGAATTTTTGAGGAGCAATGCAATCCCCCACACAGAGAGCATAACAGCAATCCCTATAATGCTATAAATCATGTAATTTCGTGCATCGTTAAGCTTGTTTGGATCTGCAGACCATATGTAGTGAATTACTCCCCAGAAGAAAGCGAGTACTGCAATTCCAAACAGTAAAGGGATGAGAGAGTTGATAATCAATATCAAATACGTAACTAAATCTGAAAAATTTCTTAACTCAGCATGAGCAACAGCTGGAAGTAATAAACTTATACCTAAACCAATTATTATTTTTTTATACATATATATTATTATGATGAGCAAATTCCTCCGCCTGGGGTACCAGAAGTAATACTCATAACAGTATTAACAATAATTTTTGTAATTACAGCTGCACCTACTAAAATGAGGGTTCCAATAATCGTTGTGAAAAATGTATTCTTTGCTGTTGCTAGCTTTGAAGGATTTCCTTGTGCTGACACAAAGAGAAATCCAGACCATATGATAAAGAGTACAGCAACAATAGCTCCCACTTCTGCAATAATAGTAATAAATGCATTAATCAATTGACAAATATTACTGAATTTTGATGCAGGATTTGGTAATGTTATTCTTCCACCATTCTCTGGGCCACCACCAACTCCACCTCCGTTCTCTGCTCCTCCACCTATTCCTCCACCATTTTCGGCTTGTGCGTATACATGAGACACCGTGTCAAAAGACTTAAATGCATGTGTGAAACTCGAGAGTACAATAAGTAGTGCAAAAAATGTAGTGAAAAATTGTATAAGTTTTGTTCTCATTATTTTAAGAAAAGATTAAACGCGTCATCAAGTAATACCGAAACCAATGTATACACAATAAGCCATGCTGTGAGGATAAATACAAACCCAATTATAACACTTTTTGCTATCTGCTTTGCTTGTGTAATCTTACCAACATTTCCCTGTGCAGTCAGAAGCAGTATCCCCACCCATGTTAACGCAATAGTTACAATGGGAATTGATAGTACAATGATTGAATTGATTACATTTTTTATTAAGATAATAAAATCATCTAAACCACATTCTTCACCAAATGTTCCACCTCCTTCATATGTAGTATCGACTCCATCACAAGGGACTATTCTAAATGCATGAGACTCTACTGGCATGAATATCATGACAGACATGAAGAAAAGCATTCCTATAGTAATAGTTACTTTTCTCATTGCATTCTATTTAAAATATTTTGAAGCTGACTATTCGCGTCATAGATAGCTTCTTGAGGAGTATTCCTTCCTGACGTTACACCTTCAATCATATTTTTAAATATCGTTGCAGTTTGTGCTTTATCAGGATCAATCCAACCTCGAGACCACAGAGCTGAGATTGCAAAAACTGACGATTCAGCACTACTTGCATCAATTGCAAGTGCATCTTTTCTCACTGAAGCATATCCAGATTGCTTTACCCACGTTGGTAACGTTGCCGATGAAGTCATAAAGTAGATTGCTGCTAGTGCTGCTCCCGATTTCTGAGTACGAGCGAGAGAAAGTCCATACATTTTTCCGTAGGTAATATTTATAGGAGTTGTAGTTGTTTTTGCTGTAATTTGCGGTACTACAGCTACATCAAAGTTGAGGTTTGGATTAAGTGCTTTTAATTCTCGAAATTCACTTGCAAATCCAAAATAAATTCCCAACCGATTTGACGTAAAATATGTTTTTGTAGCTGGAAGTGATCGGTTCCATGAATACACTTTTTTAATTGGATCTGCAAACTGTGTAAAAAATAGAAGTGTTTGTTCTCCTGCTGAAACTACTCCTTCTTGGGTTCCAACAAGTTGGCTTTGTACTTTGTTACCATATCGTGCAGTAATAGGTGTTCCCGCTTGCATAAAGAGCATACTCAAAATTTCTTTTGCATGAGTGACATTGTTATATTCTCCTAACCCCACAGCACTTCTCACAATGTTTGTGGCGTTGTCACGCTTTGTGAGTGTCGGAGCAAGAGAAAGAAATTCTTCCCATGTTTTAGGAGGAGTAGCAATAAGAGCATTTGAGAAGATATCTCGATTCCAGTACATAACCATCGGATCAACAGTAAAAGGAATCGCTTGAATTCCATCTGATCCTAAATAAAGTTCCCCTTCTTGAATAAATGAATTTTTATAATCATTTTCAGGATAATTAGCATACGGAATAGTAGTAAGTTTTCCTCTATATTTTAGTATTTCTTCTTGAGGCATTAAAAGAATATCCGGACCAGTTCCAGAGATTAATGCTTCAACGTATTGTTGGTACATTGTTTCAGGTCGCTTCTGTATATATGTTACCTGAGAAAATGCCGGGGATTCTGCTTTGTTTACTGTTACTCCTAAATAGTTGTTTACTGCTGCACTAGGAAGGGTCCCCCATACCAAAAGTGTTGGTGCCTCAGATTGTGGATTTCCTTTAAATGCAGAGAAAAAGAGTAAACCTCCTGCGATAAAAATTACAAAGATTGCCAGCAGTCCTAGTTGGAATTTAGATGTTTTCATCCTTTTCTATAAACTACTCCATAATGATGATCCCCTGCATCTATAGACGAAATAAATACAAAACTGGATTTTTCATAAAGCTCTTGAACCTGAAGTTCAGTAAATACATGTTCTGGAGCAGGGCCCATTCCACCAAAAGAATCCTGCCAATCAACAATAAGTACTCTGCCCCCAGGTTTTAAAATTCTTTTTACTTCATTAACACAATCTTGTTTGTGTTCAACCTGAAAAAGAACATTACAGAGTAATACAATATCAATTGAAGCTTCACGAAGACGTGTACCTCCGAGGCGTTCGATATCACCATGAATAACTTCAATATTATGGAGCTTCTGAACATGAGCTGCATTTTTTATTCGAGAGAGAAGATCTTGTTGTACATCAATAGAATAAACTTTCCCTCCTCCACCTACCAATCGAGCTGCAGCAAAAGAATAGAATCCTGATCCAGAACCAAGGTCAGCAACATATGATCCCTCTTGTATTCCAAGGGATTCTAGATTTTGTTGTGGATCCGAAAATGCCATTTCTTATAGTATAGCAATTTTTTCGGAAACAAGCAGGACTATTATCAACAGTTTTATACACACACTGCAGATGCAATAGAATCCCCTTCACGCATCTTCATAATTCGAACTCCTTGAGTTTGTCGTCCAAGCGATGGAACTTCTTTAATATCAAGTCGTATTACCTGGCTGTTCTTAGACATAGCTACAAGCTCTGATTCTTCATCTTCTACGACAACTTTTGATGCTACGACATCACCAGTTTTTGCGGTCACTTGAGCAGTTTTGATTCCTGACCCCCCTCGTTTCTGAACTTTGTATTCTTCAAGATCTGTTTTCTTTCCATATCCATTCGCCATCACAATCAAAAGTGCAGGCTTTTTAACATCTTTTTTAACAATGTCAGCTCCAATTACTTTGTCACCTTTGTCGAGGCGCATTCCAGTTACTCCACCTGCAGCTCGTCCCATTTCACGCACATCTGATTCTTTAAATCGAATTGATTGTCCTTTTGCTGTAACAACGACTGCGTCATCACCCTTTTCTACAAATGATACTGAGATGAGTTGATCTCCACCTGCAAGTTTAATAGCAAGAATTCCTGAACGTCGTACATCGTGGAAGCTTTCTGCAGCAACCTTTTTAGCAACACCCTGACGTGTAACCATAAGAAGAGACATGTCACCTTTCTTTGATTCCTTTGTCATAGCGATAATAGATGTAACATGTTCCCCACCTTCAAGTGCAAGGAAGTTCATAATTGATTTTCCGCGAGTTGCTCGTTTTCCTTCGGGAATTTCATACATTTTCATTTGGTATGCCTTACCTTTGTCGGTAAAGAAGAGAAGATCACTGTGGGTATTAGTAGTAAGAAGATGGGTTACAAAATCCTCTTCTTTTGTATCAATATCAACAACTCCAACACCTCCTCGCCGTTGCTTACGATATTCTTCGGGGTCAGTTCGTTTAATATATCCACCAGAAGTATATACAAGTACAGAATCTTCATCAGGTACGAGATCTTCTTCAGAGAATGCCTTTACTGCACCTTTTACAACGCGAGTTCGACGTTCATCTCCATACTTTTCTTTAATAGCAGCAAGCTCGGTCTTAATAATAGTAAGAATTCGTTTTGGATTTGAAAGAATATCTTTCAATTCTTTAATAAGAGCTTGGATTGCTTTCAATTCATCTTCAATCTTTTGTCTCTCAAGTCCAGCAAGCTTCTGAAGTCGCATTTCCAAAATTGCAGTAGCTTGTCTGTCAGAAAATTTAAACTCCTTCATCAAGTTGGCATGCGCTGTGGGAGTATCCTTTGATTTTTTGATCAAACGAATAATCTCATCGATATGATCCAATGCCTTTTTAAGACCAATCAAAATATGTTCTCGATCTTCTGCTTTTCGAAGATCGTATTCAGTTCGTCGTCGAACAACATTTATTCGGTGTGTAATGAATTCCTGAAGGAACGTCTTCAATGCCAATGTCTGCGGCACACCATCAACAAGTGCCACCGCATTCATGTGGAATGTTTCTTCAAGCTGAGTGTGTTTATATAAAAAGTTGAGGACTTTTTGTGGATGAACTCCTACTTTCAATTCGATCACAATTCGCATGTCTTTTGTAGATTCATCCCGGAGTCCTCGAATACCTTCGAGCTTTTTGTCTCGTACGAGATCTGCAATTGTTACCAGAAGATCTGATTTATTTACTCGATATGGAATTGAAGTAATGATAATTTGGAAGTTATCAGATTTTGGTTCAATAATTTCTGCTTCTCCACGAGTTACAATTGATCCTTTCCCTGTTGTATATGCATGATGAATATCCTTTTCACCATATATAATTCCTGCTGTTGGAAAATCGGGACCTTTTACAAATTTCACGAGATCCTCAGTGGTAGCATCTTTGTTATCAACAAGGTGCATGGTTGCATCAATTACCTCTCCTAAGTTGTGAGGCGGAATGTTAGTTGCCATACCCACCGCAATTCCAAGGGTTCCATTCAATAATAGATACGGAACTCCAGCAGGAAGCACCGTAGGTTCTTTAAGAGTATTTTCGTAGTTGGGTCGGTAATCTACTGTTTCTTTTTCAATATCTAAAAGCATTTCTCCTGCAACCCGAGACATTTTTGCTTCGGTATATCGAGGCGCGGCGGCCGAGTCTCCGTCGATTGATCCGAAGTTTCCTTGTCCAATAACCATAGGATATCGAATAGAAAATGGTTGTGTAAGTTTTACCAAGGATTCATACACTGCAATATCTCCGTGGGGGTGATATTTACCAAGAACCTCTCCGGTAATAGCAGCACATTTTCGAGTTTTTGCGGATGAAGTAAGACCCATTCCGTACATTGCATACAAAATTCGTCGATGCACAGGTTTAAGGCCGTCACGAATATCAGGCAATGCTCGATCAGTAATAACTGACATAGCATAGTCAATAAATGACTCTCGCATTTCCGTTACAATACTTCGATCAACAACGTTGACTCTTGTCTCTGGAACTTCAGGTTCAGATTTTGGTTTTTTTGAATTTTTATCAGCCATGGGTGTTTAATTTATATCTGCCGAGGATGATGCTGCATACTGATACTGCTGTTCTGCATTAGGATCTGAAATCATAACACCATTTGAATCAAGTGGTTCATTTGAAACTCCTTTCCTCATGTCAGCCTCCATCTGTCTTTTTATCTTTTCTAATGTATTTGCTGCAGAGCTCGCAGAAGCAGTTTGTGATTTCGGATCAGCATCTTTCTTTTCCTTATCAAGTACAAGTCCAGGAAATCGAATTGAAAATGTTGCAACCCAAATTGTCATTATTCCTATTAGAGCAACAGAACTAACACCAAATGCAATTTGCTTTTTAGTGTGATCTGGCTTAGTTCGTAAATGTTTTATATAACGTCGCATATTTATATATTAACTATTTTCAACGATAATGATTTCACCTTCCTTTCCTTCAAGATCTTTTTTCTTAACGGTAAGTTTATCAATTGGCTTTACCGTCTCACCGCCTCCTTCCTTTAAGAAAATCTTGAGCGCATCTTTATCTCCACTATCATATCCCATTGGAATAATAACCTTTGGAGAAAACTGAAGTGAAAGTTTGTATGCTTCAGAAGCATTCAATACCCCATTGCCTCCAATTGGCAAGAAAAGTATGTCTATATCATCGATTGCTTCCTTGAGTGCTGGTGGGATTTCTTTAGCATCATGAGCACCGACTATACATATATTAATATTATCTAGCGTAAGTGTATAGATAGTATTAATAAAGGTGTCGCTATCATAAGAAGATGTCGTTTCAAATCCTTTAATAAATACTCCTTTTACTTCATACTCACCTGGCCCCGAAACAAGGAATGGGACCTTATCTCCATAAGAAAGCTGATCAATACCATTAAAATCTTCGTGGTTAATACTCTGAAGGCAGATATCTGCGCCAAATCGTGAAGTTTTAAGTGTTGAATCCTTTGAGATTGGGTTAACCGCAACAATCATATCGCCAAACTGAAGTTTGAAAAACTGATTTCCGTGATGTGTGACAATCATAAGGAGATTATACCATAGAGGATTTAGGATTTCATACCCCCTGAGCTTTGTTTACAATCCACTCTTTATATGTATAATAGCAAGCGTCCTTTATTAGCAATATCCTACCCTGTAGGAAGCATGGCGTAACCCCGAGTTTCTGACCTTTTCAGACCATTGTAACTCGGAACGTAATGCATTTTTTTTATTCATGGACGAAAACAACCAAGACGGAATCGAGGGAGTTACAGCCGAAGAATTGGCTCTAGCCCCCGATAATTCTTCAAAAGAAGATAAGGAATTAAAACCAAAGAAAGAGACCCTTATGTCTCGAATCTTGAATGATAGTGTTACACCACCATCAGTAGCTGATATTGTAGAAGGTCCTGTTATTGGTATCGAGAAGAGTGCGATCTATATCGACCTCCCTCCCTACGGAACAGGTATTATCTATGGCCGCGAATTTATCGCAGCTCGAGATATCATCAAAAAAATCGCAATTGGCGACAATGTAAGCGCAAAAGTTGTTGATACCAACAATGAAAACGGGTACATCGAACTTTCTCTCAAAGAAGCAAAGCAAGCTATCATTTGGGGCGAAGCAGCAGATGCAATTCGAGACCGAAAAGTATTCGACCTTCCTATTATGGAAGCAAACAAAGGAGGTTTGATCATCTCATGGCAAGGCATCCAAGGATTCCTTCCCGCTTCACAGCTTAAAGCAGAACACTATCCACGTGTTGCTGATGGAGACAAAGATAAGATTCTTGAAGAGCTCAAAAAGCTTATTGGCACAAGAATCGCAGTTACAATGATCTCTGCACTTCCCAAAGAAGGAAAGCTTATCTTCTCAGAAAAGAATCTCGAACAGAAAGACAAAGATAAGATCATTGGAAAATACAAAATTAATGATGAAGTAGAAGGTGAAGTAACAGGAATCGTAGACTTTGGAGTATTCGTAAAAATCGAAGAAGGTCTCGAAGGACTTGTTCACATCTCAGAAATTGATTGGGCACTCGTAGAGGATCCAAAGCAACTCTTCAAAGTAGGGCAAAAAGTTAAAGTAAAAATTATTGAAATCAAAGAAGGAAAAGTTTCTCTTTCTATCAAGGCTCTCAAAGAAAACCCTTGGAAAGAAGCTTCAGCTCGATACAAGAAAGATGATGTTGTCGAAGGCGTAGTTATCAAATTCAACAAGCATGGTGCTCTTGCTTCTATAGAAGAAGGAATTGCAGGACTGGTTCACATTTCAGAATTTGGTAGTGAAGATAAACTCAGAAGTAAACTTGAACTCGGACGAAGTTACACCTTTAAGATCACATTATTTGATCCTAAGGAACAAAAAATGGCGCTTTCTTTTGTAGATAAAGAAGCAAAGAAATAAAGATTATTTCTTTTAAAACAAAAAAACCACCTCAACAGGTGGTTTTTTTGTTTACTTAATTAAACGCCTCCATCGCCTTCTCCTTCCCTTCAGAAATAATTATCTGCACTGCTTCATGTGCATCTTTTGCCATCTTTTTTATAATATCCATTTCTGGTTTTTTGAATGGATCAATAATAAATTTCCCAACAGCATCTTCGCCTTTTGGTTTTTTGATCTTTCCTGTTGGAGTCACCGGAGAAATTCCTACACGAATACGGATAAATTCTTGAGTTTTAAGCGCTTTAATAATAGATTCGAGTCCTCTGTGCCCTCCTGAGCTTCTATTAAAAGAGATTTTCATTGTTCCGAGAGCCAAATCGAGGTCATCATAAATAACAATAAGTTGATGAGCTTTTTTTAGACTAGTAATCAATGGAGCTACGCTTGCTCCTGAACGATTCATAAAATTGTTTGGTAGAACCATTTCTACTTTTTCACTTTTTTTATTACCTTTTACTTCTCCTTTTGTAACTAATGCTTTTATTTTTGAGTTTTCTTTCACATCATCCATCTCAAATTTCTTTGCAATGTACTCTGCAATGATTCTTCCCGTGTTATGTCGGGTGTCTTTGTATTCTTCTCCCGGATTACCGAGTCCTGCGATAATAAATGACATAAATTAAAATTATTGTAAGGGTATTATCATTGTGACCTACTTCTCTCTCTTGTGTCAAATGAATTGTCATAGTAAAATTTTCTTCAATGAATAACGAAAATGAAGTTGAAAGATCTTTTAATACTCAGCCAGAAAAAAAGGAAAGTTTCTGGGGTGAAATAATCCGGTTTACATTTTTTGCATTACTTATTGTTCTCCCTATCAGATTATTTATTGCACAACCATTTATTGTAAGTGGTGCATCGATGGATCCCACATTTGAAACCGGCGAATATCTTATCGTTGATCAGCTGAGTTATCATTTACAAGATCCACAGCGAGGTGAAATTGTTATTTTTAAATATCCAAAAGACGAAACCAAATATTTTATTAAACGTATAGTTGGTTTGCCTGGTGACACTCTCGAGCTTGATGGTACGACTGTTACTATCAAGAACACCGAACATCCAGATGGTTTGGTATTAGATGAAGAGTATATCGAACTTCAAAATGAAAAGATCGAAAACATGACCGTAACCCTCAAGGATGGTCAGTACTTTGTGATGGGTGACAATCGCCGGCAAAGTTCAGATTCTCGAGCATGGGGTACTCTACAACGCGATTTGATTGTAGGAACTCCATTTGTGCGATTATTCCCCCTCAATCGGATAGGTCTCTACCCAGGAGAATTTAACGAATCCAATTAATTACAATGACTCAACGAGCGACTGCGAAAGAAACTAAGTCGAACGAATACTGGATTTACCCAAATGCTACAAACGCGCTAGAAATAGCTCTCTATTATGGATTTACCCCCCATACTCCCGTCTCCATCGAAAAAGCCGATCTCGACTTCGTAAAAGGAATAGTTTCAGGAGAAATACCTGGACCACATATCTTGCCTCAAGAAGAAATATCTATTTTGAGATCTCATTTTGTTAAAGGACAACCTCAGCTACCTTTGATGATTATTCGTGAACGCAAAGAACATAAACGTGCCGAATATATTATTGAAGCAATAGGAACATCACGAAGTATTGCTGATGTATCTGTAATAAAAACTGCATATGAAATATTGCGATCTGAAGGGTACGAAAATATAGAACTTGAAGTAAATAGTTTAGGTGACAAAGATTCTTTTGCACGGTTCAATCGTGAACTTACTGCATATTTCCGAAAGCATATTACAGAACTCGATCCAGAATGCCGTCAGAAATTCAAAAAGGGTGCGATTGATATTTTGACCTGTGAACATGAAGGCTGCCAAAAGGCAAAGCATAATGCTCCCAAACCGATGAACTATCTTTCAGAAAGTTCACGAACACATTTCAAAGAAGTACTTGAAATGCTCGAGATGTCATCACTTCCCTTTACAATCAATAGTACACTTCTTGATAACTGCGAATTTGCCTCTCAAGTTATTTTTAAAATGTATGTAACAGAAGAAGGCAAAAAGCTACCAACTATTATTGGGCGTGGTGCGCGGTGGGCAGGACTAGCAAAAAAGATTGGTATAAAAAAAGATGTCCCAGGAGTAACAGCTGTTATTTGTGTCAAAAAACCACAAGAAATAAAGCCTACAAAAATCCGCAAGCCTCAGTTTTATTTTATCCAAATGGGCCAAGAAGCAAAACTTCGAAGTTTGACCTTAATCGAGATCCTAAGACAAGAGAAAATCCCTGTTTATCACTCTCTTACCAAGGACAAGCTTTCAGTACAGCTCATGAGTGCTGAGCACTTAAGGGTACCATTTCTCCTTATTATGGGCCAAAAAGAAAGTATCGAAAATACTGTTTTGATACGTGAAATGAGCAATAGATCCCAAGAAACCATCAAGATTACCCAGGTATGTGAGTATATTAAGAAACTCATTAAGTAGAGCTCTATTGTCTTAATTAACCTTATATGATAGGGTATATTCCAATATGATTAATGTAGAAGTACAGAAAAACAACAACGAAAACGCAACAAATGTCTTGAAGCGCTTTACAAAGCGAGTCCAGGGATCAGGCGTTCTTGTTCGAGTTCGAGGTCTCCGATATGCTGAACGTGCAGAGTCAAAATATGTTCGAAAGAAGAAAACTCTCAAAGGTCTCAAAAGACGAGCAGCACATGATGTCCAAGTAAAGCTCGGTAAAGCAACAGAAAATTACAGATAATGTCTGGAGGTATCACTGTGAGAAATATGACAAAAGGCAAGCTTCCAAGCTTGCCTTTTGTAGATATAAAAAATGAAGTACTCGGAAAAGACTATGATCTGAGTGTTGTTTTTGTGACAGAAAAAGAATCTCATAAAATCAATCTTCAAACTCGAGCAAAAGATAAACCCACAAATATTTTAAGTTTTCCCCT
Organism: bacterium; assembly: GCA_030855525.1. GTDB lineage: Bacteria > Patescibacteriota > Minisyncoccia > Phycocordibacterales > JAKAEA01 > JALYQZ01. The sequence continues at coordinate 594 of JALYQZ010000017.1, read as the reverse complement.
CGACAAAACCTCTGGTGAGATCATTATTTGTCCTACATATGCAAAAAAAGAAGCTTCACAATTTGATAGAATATACTCCAATTACCTCGCATTTTTGTTTATCCACGGTTTAGTGCATTTGAAAGGATTCGATCATGGTAGTAGAATGGAAACTGAAGAGAAAAAATTACGCGCGAAGTTTTCCATTTAAGAGTGAAGTAATCGTTCACTCTTCCTAAATATATTTTTAATTAATTATCAAAGAGTGGCACGAAATATTACAGTAGGAATAGATGTCGGCACCCATGCTGTAAAAGTCGTGGTTGCGGAACTTATCCATGGAAAAGAAAAGCCATTCCCTAAAGTTATTGGTACAGGGCTCGCTGAATCAAAAGGAATGCGTCATGGCTATATCATGAGCCCTGCGGATGTAGTACGAAGTATCAAAGTTGCAGTACGCCAAGCAGAGAAAACCTCGGGTGTTCCTATCAAGCGTGCATTCGTTTCTATTGGGGGCTTGGGTCTCACAGGGACTGTCACACAAGGATCGGTTATTGTATCTCGTGGAGACTCAGAAATTACCGACCTTGATGTAAAGAAAACCCTTGAAGCATG
>JALYQZ010000036.1 GCA_030855525.1 bacterium | reverse complement strand
ATAATTCTCGTTAATACGCGTGCTATACTAGACTCTGTATTATGAAGGATCACACTACAAGAATCCGACTTATTTCAATTGGTACAATATTTTTTGCCATTCTTCTTGTTACAAAGCTGTATTATGTGCAAATTGTTTCGGGTGAAGTATTTTCTGAACGAGCTGATAGACAATATGTAAGACCAGTAGGAGGAGTTTTTAATCGTGGAAGTATTTTCTTTACTGCAAAAGATGGAACTGTAATGGCGGCAGCATCACTTAAGACTGGATATACAATTGCAATAAACCCAAAGCTTCTTCAAAATCATGAGTCAGTTTATACTCAGCTTTCAAAGTTTATAGCACTTGATAAAACTCAGTTTTTAGCGAGAGCAGCAAAATCTGACGATCCATATGAAGAAATTGCAAAACGCGTTGATCCGGAACTTGCTCTTAAAGTTGATGCATTAGATATTGTTGGTATTAATATTTATAAAGAAAAATGGAGATATTATCCAGGTGGAACGCTTGCTGCACAAACATTGGGATTTGTGGGATTCAAAGGGGATACTCTTGGAGGTCGTTATGGTCTTGAGAATTTCTATAATGATACTCTTAAGCGTAATGATGAAAACGTGTATGTAAACTTTTTTGCTGAAATTTTCTCTGATATACATAAAACATTTACTGACACAGGAACGGCAGAAGGTGATATTACAACCACGATTGAACCGAATGTTCAGTCTTATCTTGAAAAACAACTTGGACTTGTTCAATCTCAGTTTAATTCAAAATTGACAGGAGGTATTATTATTGATCCTACGACAGGAGAGATTTATGCGATGGGAGCAATTCCCACATACAATCCCAACTCATTTCAATTGGAAAAAAATGTAGGTGTTTTTACAAATCCTCTTGTTCAAAATGTGTATGAAATGGGTTCTATTGTAAAACCACTCACTGTTGCAGCAGGACTTGATGCTGGGGTAATTACTGCAAAATCTACTTATTTCGACTCGGGCTCAATTACCTTGAATGGAAAGACAATCTATAACTATGACAAACGTGGACGAGGAGTTACAGATATGCAACAAGTATTGAGTCAGTCTCTAAACACCGGAGTATCATATGTCGTGACAAAACTTGGCAATAAGCGATTTTCGGATTATATATTTAAATATGGTTTTGGTTCAGTGACTGGAATTGATCTTCCAAACGAAGCAAAAGGATTGGTTGATAATCTTAAAAATAATCGTGAAGTGGAATACGCTACAGCTTCATTTGGACAAGGGATTGCTATAAGTCCAATAGGAATTACAAGAGCACTTTCTGTGCTTGCTAATGGTGGAGTTACTGTTACTCCACATGTGGGAAAGAAGATTGATTATAAAGTGGGATTTTCACGTGATATTGTGCAACCTCAAGGTACGCGCGTGATTTCTGAAGCCGCATCAGATGAAATCACAAGAATGCTTACCGAAGTTGTAGATAAAGCACTCCTTGAAGGAAAGGTGAAAATGGAACATTATAGTATTGCTGCAAAAACAGGAACTGCACAGATTGCTGTTCCCGGTGCAGGGTATTCTCCTGATAAGTATCTCCACTCATTCTTTGGCTATTTTCCTGCTCTTAATCCGCGCTTTTTAGTATTTCTTTACACAGTAGAGCCTCAAGGAGTAGAATACGCATCACATACACTTACCGACCCGTTTGTGGATATTACAAAGTTCCTAATCAACTATTACGAAGTACCCCCTGACAGATAATTTTATGAAAACATTATTCAAAAATATTGTAAGTGGAATTCTTATTTGGGAATCAAAGATTGTACTTAGAAAGTATAAACCTCGAATTGTAACTGTGACTGGTTCTGTCGGAAAAACATCAGCCAAAGATGCAATTCATACAGTGCTTGCTACTAAATATAAAGCCCGCAAAAGTTTGAAAAGTTTAAATAGCGAAATTGGTGTACCACTTACAATTCTTGGATTAGAAAATGCATACTTGAACCCAGTTTTGTGGATCAAGAATATAGTCGAAGGAATGATGCTGATTGTATTTCCATTCAAATATCCAGAAATGCTTGTGCTTGAAGTAGGTGCTGATAGACCTGGAGATATAGAATCATTTTCAAAATGGTTGAAACCTGATATTGCTGTAATTACTCGTTTTGGAGATGTACCTGTACATGTAGAATTTTTTCCTTCAATTGAGGATCTTGTGAATGAAAAAGGATATCTTGTGCGCGAACTTAAAAATGGTGGAACATTTGTATTAAATAGTGATGATAAAAGGATTGTAGATTTTAGTGAAAGTGTTGTGCACCCGGGTACACATACTATAAAGAAAATTTCTTACGGATTTAATCCTCCTGCTGATGTCGAAGCATCGCATGAAATTGTTACATATGGTGCCTATGCTCACACTGATTTAGAATTTCCAAATGGAATGATGACTGTGATAAATGTACGAGGAACTAAAGTCCCTGTTGCCATTCATGGATCATTAGGAGTACAGCATATTTATCCAGTGCTCTCTGCGTTTGCTGTGGGTATTGCTGAAGGAATGAAGCCTATCGAAATTAGCCAAGCACTTGAAAATCATGTACCTCCACGATCTCGCATGAGACTCATTGCGGGAATAAAAGACACTGTACTTATAGATGATACCTATAACTCTTCTCCTGTTGCAGTAGAAGCAGCACTTCTTACACTTAAGGCTGTAAATGTAGCAGGGCGAAAAATCGCAGTTCTCGGGGATATGATGGAGCTTGGACAGTACTCCGTCGATGAGCATAAAAAAGCAGGAAAAATAGTTGCTGGTATTGCACATATTCTTGTAACGGTTGGGGTACGATCTCGCATGACTGCAGAAGCAGCACTTAATGAAGGAGTTTCTGAAAATAATATTTTACAGTTTGATAGTGCTCAGGAAGCAGGGAAGTACCTCGAATCTGTTATTAAAGCTGGAGATATTATTCTTGTGAAAGGTTCTCAATCGATGCGAATGGAGCGAATTGTAGAAGAGCTTATGAATAATCCAGAAGAGAAAGATACTCTTCTAGTAAGGCAGGAACCACAGTGGTTGGCTAAAAAATAGAAAGCTGGTATATTTCCACAACTGGCCCTATCGTCTAACGGTTAGGACGGAAGCTTCTCAAGCTTTAAATCCGGGTTCGATTCCCGGTAGGGTCACAAAGTTGACAATCTCTATATATATGCTAATATAAATAATAGATTTTTTTATTTTAAAGGAGCCGGTGATGTACTAGTAAGTCACAGGAATACTGCAGGGTAACCTTCCGTCTAGGCCAGACGTGCGAAGTCCTTGTTGATTTATGTGATACTGTTAGTCCATTTCCAACTCAGGTAAACCGTTACGCCACCGGGCAATGTGGCAAATTAACTATAGGAGGCAACCCATGTCAATCAGGACGCGGGTCGACGAGCCCCCGTAAGATTGAATACCCCGTCCATTATGCGACGGGGTGTTTTTTATTTATAATTTAAAAGTGATTCCAATGTTATAAACGTAGGGGCGTGGAATTGACATTCCATAGTAAAAAATGAAGATGTCCCAGAGATTTTGTTTACTAATGAGCAAAATTCTCAACAGTTATCAAATTATTTAACACAGTTTTTAAGTTATAAAAAACAATTTAGTAAATAACAAAAGCAGCATGTGTATGCTGCTTTTGTTATAAGTAGTATGTTCTTAGATAGGAGAGAATTATTGACCATCACCAGATACAGATCCACCAGCACTACCTGATCCATTACCAACTCCTGGGACATCAACATTGAGATTTGCACCTCCTGTTGCACCATCAGTTGCTGGAGCTGCAGAGCCACCCATATTAGGAAGGCCGTATACGAAGAAAAGAATGAGAAGAAGGACAGCAAGCACTAATCCCACTATTAAACCTGTATTTGAGTGTTCTCGAGGGGTATTTACGATTGTTGCCATAAAATTATATGTTAATGATTAATGCATATAAAGTACTTCTGTAATTACCGACGCACAACTCATCAGATTATTACAAAAAGGTACGCTATTGACAATTTTGAATAAATGGTGTATAAATAAGACTCTTTCACTAAATATATGTCAACGACTAAACAGGAATTTCTCCACGTATATGATTCTCGCATTGAAGAGGTCTTTAGCTATTTCTATACTAAAACCTCTGATCGAGAACAGTCAAAATGCCTCTCACAGAAGGTTTTTACAGATATATGGGATTACATCACTCAACGACCCACCATATCATCTATAGACGCGTTGGTGGACCAATTTAAGATAACCTTATAGATATGACAATACCTAATACAAATCCTATTGAGACTCATGTTTGTGCTTCTTGTAAAGCTCAGTTTGTACCTGATTCTCATGATGAGCTTCAATGCTATAATTGCAAAACAATGGAAGAGCTTATAAATAGACATAAAAAAGTCAAAAAAACTAACGTTTAAAGTAAATATAAAAATACCTTGCAGAAAGCAGGGTGTTTTTATATTTCATATTATGCAAAGTGTAAAGTTTATGAGGTTAGTGCGTCCTAGATTATGAAGCTACTGATTTTTATGTCACCTGGAATACTTTTTAAAAAAGAAAAAGAACTGGTATTTTCGGCACTTAAGAATGAGGGAGGTGAGATTGCATTACGTAAACATATATTCCCACTCATTGAAAAATTTGCTGAGTATTATCACACACGATATGGAGTTCCAAAACAGGAACTTATGCTCATTTCATATTCATATTTTCAATATTCACTTAAACGTTATAAAGAACGACTCAAAGAAATGAATGAAGGAAGAATGGGCTTTTATAGTTTTAGTTCATATTATGTATGGTATATACAACAGAGTATTGAGACGTATATTGGAATTGCCAAGCATCCACTGAAAGATATAAAAAAAAGAAAGGTAAGTTAAATTGATTATATACGTCACCAGTCTTGGGTGTGTATTAATAATTAATATAAATAACCATATGAAAGATGAAAATAAAGTTCATGCTACTGATACTATCAAAGATTTAGGAGAGCATGCTAAGCATGGTAAAGAAGGTGGGGAACATATGAAAGCTACGATGCAGGCTGATTATGAACAAACAAAGGATGATGTAAAAGACATGGGGCAAAGTGTGAAAGACAAGTTTGATGGCGACGATGAAGGAAAAGGAATGTAGTAATAAGATAAATATGTAGTAACAAAAAAACCTCTTTATGAGGCTTTTTTGTTTTTTACACTAAGTTAAGTATGCAGTCATGATAGCACCTTAAGATTGAAAAGACTTTATGTATATAAATAAATTAAATATAGTTGAAAGTTTTTCACGAACCCAAGGAATCTAACGTAATTATTGCGTTACTCTGGTTATTCGGCTTCGTCGTCCGCCCTTGCGTCCAGCCTCTCGAGCCTCTTCTGAGGTAAACTCGTGAGCGGTTCCTGCAGCGTGAGCAGCTTTGCCTCCTCGGCTAGCAATTTCTTTTTGTTTTTCTCTATCCATGCTTGCAAATCCTCGTTTCTTAGTATTATTTCCTGCCATGTTGGTTATATTTGCTTTGGCCAATAATACCGACCTACACTATTCAGACGTGGTGCTAAGGAAATATTACAACAGATGAGATTAGATCTGACTTATAAGTTATGTCAATGCACTTTTTTATGAATTTTTAACGTCTTATTTGTATTTCTTGATCCAGTTCTGCATATGTAGCAAAAATAGTAATTCGATTAGTTGTTGGATCTTGAGTTATAGAATACCCAGTACTATAATCTTGCGCAGAAGTAAATTGACCTTCAAGTGGATCTACTGGAATTTCTGTAATATAACTTGGACTAATACAGTTTCTAAGGTTGTATCCACCCTCGTCTGTTGTGATTTGTGTTGGTGAAGATGGGATGGGTCCAGCATCACATGTAAATACTCCGCGGTTATCAGCACTATTCTGACCTATTGCATTTAAGATAGAATTTACATTACTTATTCGTTGTGAATTTCTCGCTTGGGCAAATTGTCTGCCGGGATTTATAGCAACAAGAACAACTGCTGCAAGAATTGCAATAATACCTATAACGACAAGAATTTCTATCAATGTGAACCCTTGTTTTTTATTTTCAAACTTCTTTTTCATATTATATATAATAATTATTAGTACCATACTATTGAAACATGCAGACAATAAAGATAATCTAAAAAAATATTAAAGACGATATGATAATGTTGTTTGAGATTCACCAATAATTGCTTGTGTTGTAATAGTTATAGAAGGGCCAGTGCGTTCTATGGGAAAAATAGAACAGCTATAGCGTTCTAAAAAAATAACTTCATTTCCTTTATATAAAGAATTGGTAATAATATTGGAACGTGCGATCTCCAAACATGAACGTGCTGAATAATAACTTTGAACTTTGTATGCATTTTCTTCAATATATAATCTCACAAAGTAGGCTTGAGTTGATGCCTCTATGACTACTAGAGAAAGTACTGCAGAAACAAGTACTATTGAAATAAGTGCTACAAATCCTCTTGAGCTTTTATTCATATGGAATTATGTGAGTTACTGAAAATTCATGTCGTTCTATATTAAAACGAACTATCACTTTTTTAAATTTATTGGCAATAATTTCATTCTTGATTAAGAAATTTGAAATAGGAATTGTACTACTTATGAAAGGACGAGTAATAATTTTATTATTTCGAATATCTTGTTCTATACGCTGCAAAGCGTACGTACCTTCCTTTTCAATATTCATTTTTTGTTGAAGTTTATTGGTAATTTCTAAAAAAGAATGGGTTGTCGTTAGAGAATTTACCAGCATAAATGAGAGAAGACTTACATACAGCATTGTTTCTATGAGTGTAAATCCTTTTGTCTTATTCATACTTGGTAATGACACCACTTTGTGAAAGTGTATAAAGCTTTTTATCTTCATAATCGATATCTACTATTGGAATTTTTGAAGGAGTAATAATCTGAGCTGTTGTAGAGGCCATTGAGGTAACAGAAAAAGAATAAAGACCAGGCTTTGGTCCTATAACGGATGTATACAGTGTAGTTCCACCCATTTTCAAATTCTCGATTTTTGCACCAATATGTATTGATCCTGTTACGAGTGGCTGCAGAGGATTTTGAATGTTGAGAATTACAATTTCAGGGTGATTTTTATCTATGCTTTTTGCTCGCCCTGAATAGAGAGTATTCCCTAAAAGATGCAGAGATAATGTATCTTCATTACCCAAAAATGATAATGAAGACGCTATTGCTATACGGGATGGATTTTCAATGTTAAGAACGATAAGATCTTTTGTATTTCCTGATGTTGCCAAATATGCATAATTTCCACGCACTGCAATCGCATTAATATTATGATTAACTTCCAGAGAGCCAAGCCATTTGGGATTTGCAGGAGAAGCAACATCAAAGATGTGGAATTCTCTTCCAGCAGTTCTATGTGTGCCAATATATACTTTAGAGTTGTAATAAAAAATGCTAATTGCATCGGGGTAAGAACCTGCAACACCTGGTAAGGAAGTCTTACTTGAAAGTATTGGGTTGTATGGATCTTGAATATTTATAATGTGAAATTGATTTTCTGTTCCACGTGCAGCTATATATGCATATTCGCTTGTAACATCAATAGTATTAAAATTATTTCCAGTACTCAATCGTGAAATTTCGAGCATATCCTTATCTAGATCTGCAATAATAAAATTTACTTCTGTACTGCTTGCACTAGAACGTGTAATAAATGCTTTGTTATTAACAACATCAAAAGCAGTTGTTGTTCCAAACGAAGTGCTTACTTTAGATTGAGGAGAATTACTAAGGAGAGGTTCTGTCCCACCACAATCATGGCCGATTGCCTCCTTATAAACAGAATCAACTATAAGAGTGAAAAGAAGAGGAGTTGATAATATTGTTCGACAGGGGGTGCTATTTCTTAATGTAATAAATTCGGAAGTGCTTTCGAACACCATAGTTTTTTCTGCCGCTATAGCATTCTCGAGATATTCTTTATGTTTGTATAATAAAGTACGTGAAGATTCTATAGAACCTGAAGCAGATGTTATTCCGGAAAGCGAGAGGGACGTATATGAAATAATAATAGTAAAGAGAGCAATTGATAAACATATTTCAAGCATCAAACTTCCTTTTTTATTCTGTGATACTGCCATTTTCATGAACATAAATATCTCTAAAAAATAATCCTTTTTGCAATCTGTAAAGTGATGCGATATTTGGTTCACCATTACTATTGAATACTATGAGATTGGGACCAGCTATATCTAAGGAAGGCGATTGTGCTTGAAGTTGCGCACGTGTGACAGAAACGGGATCTTCGCGATTAAAAGCCTTGTTACGAGATGACTCAATGGTGTGCCTCACTAACATATATTCATTATATGTATAGGATGATGAATAAAAATCCATACAAGCATTAAGGCCAATAATCATAATGAAAGCTAGGAGACAAAATGTTATTGAATATTCTACGAGAGTCATATTACTGTTTTATATTTTGAGTAAGACTATATATAGGAGTAATGATCGAAAGAGAAATAAACCCAACAATGAGTCCCATACTGATCATAAGAATAGGTTCAAGTGTGCTTGAGAGATTTTTTGTAGTTTCCTCAAGTTCTAATTCATACATTTCTGAAATATAAAGAAGTGTTTCTGGAAGTGTTCCAGCCGTCTCTGAAGTAGCAAGCATATCTGACACTTCTTTTGGAAAGAGATAAGTATAATACGAATACGCTAATGCTTCTGAAAATTCTTTCCCTTGCTCAATGGTAATACAAATCATTCGAGAAGCATTTTTATAAATGAGATTTTTACATACTTCACTCCCGACTAGACTTGCATGATCAAGGGGTGCTCCTCCTTGAAGCATAATCCCAATTGTATAAAGGTAAGTTACCAATTCATGTTGACGAATAATTTTCCCAATAATTGGAATTTTGATAAGGGTTTTTGAAAAGATCAATCTTACTTTAAAACTCTTTTTATAAGAAAATTTTACTATAAGTATAATAAGAAAAATCCCTCCACTCATAATTGATAACGTTAAAAAAGAAATGTCAGTTATGTTCATTAATAGTTTGGTTGACCATGGTAAGGGAATAGAAAGGTTTGTAAAAAGCGGTCGAATTTTTGGAAAAATAAAAAATAGAAGAAAACTCGAAAGCAATATAGTGGCAAGTGCAATAAAAGAAGGATAAATAAGAGCAGAAATAAGTTTTTGATGAAACCTTTGTTTTTTTTGGAGTTCAATCGCAAGACGGTTAAAATTTTCAGCGAGTGTGCCACTTTCTTCACCACTTCTCGTGAGACTAATTGCTAATGGACTAAATGATGTAGGGAATTTCATAAGTGTTTGATAAAGATAACCTCCTCGTGAAATATCTGCCAGTATTGTTGCAAATAATGCTTTTTTCTTTGTCGCTTGAGTAGCCAAAAGTGAAATACTATCACTCAAAGATGTACCTGCTTTTAAGAGAAAGCTCAGTCTTTTAGAAAAATGTATCTGTTCTTTAATAGTAAGTTTCATATTATTCAAATACTGCATTACGTACTTCTTGGAATGTTGTTGTACCGCTATTTGCATGACGGTATCCATCTTCAATCATAGAAACCATATTGTTTTTAAGCGCATAGCTTCTGATAGCATGAGCCGGGGATTTATCCATTACCATATTTCGAATCCCTTCATTGAGAACAAGAATCTCATAGATTCCAATACGTCCTTTAAATCCTGAATCATTACATTCGATACATCCGACTGAATAGAAAATTATTTCTGTTTTAAGTAAATCATGTTCTTGTTGAGATGCATCACGACTTCTTTTACAAAGTGGACATAGTTTTCGAATTAATCGTTGGCCGATAACTATCTCTACAGTAGAAGCCACAAGATAAGGATCAATACCCATATCGAGAAGCCTTGGAAGTGCAGTCGGAGCATCATTTGTATGCATGGTAGAAAGAATCATATGTCCGGTAAGAGAAATATTAACTGCACTATGTGCTGTTTCACTATCACGAATTTCTCCGAGCATAATAATATCAGGATCTTGGCGGACAATTGTTTTAAGTCCCTGAGCAAAAGTTAGACCCTTCTGATTATTTGCTTGAATCTGTCTAATACCCTGAATTGAATATTCTATTGGATCTTCTATTGTTACAATTGACCGTTCTGGAGTATTTAATAATTTAAGCAGGGTATATAAGGTAGTTGTTTTTCCAGAGCCAGTTGGGCCTGTGGCTAGAATCATTCCATATGGATTCTTTATCGCGTGAAGGAGAATTGTCTTTGCTTTATTAGATAGCCCTAAGTCTTCTAAATCATGAGCATTGGTATTGTCACGCAATAATCGAAGCACAGCATTCTCACCATAAAAAGTAGGTGTAATTGATACTCGCAAATCTATGTATGAGCTATCTTTAAGTGATAGTCGAAATCTTCCATCTTGGGGTAACCGATGTTCATCAGTTCGGAGGCGGGAAACAATCTTTATTCGAGATATAATTTCAGCATGAAGTTTCTTCTGAATGAGATATTTTTCTTGTAAATGTCCATCAGTTCTAAATCGAATTCGTATATGTTTTTCTGTTGGATCTATATGAATATCAGATACATTTTCTTCTTGAGCATGAAGTATTAATAGATCAATAAGTTTAATTATTGAAATCGAATCTGAACGTTGTATTTCGGCTTTAACCTTTTCTTCAAACATGTTTAAATACTACTAAGACAAACATAAAATATTGATTAAGATTAAATAAAGAAATATGAGAAAGGTTTTAAAAAAGAACTTTTTCAATCGATCTGCACTTATTGTGGCTCCCGAATTGTTGGGAAAATACCTTGTCGTTAATAGAAAGGGAATAGAGGAAGCATATATAATTACAGAAACTGAAGCATATGATGGACTCGACGATCTCGCGAGTCATGCATCGAAAGGTATAACAGCTCGAACTGAGATAATGTTTGGAGAAGCTGGAAAAATGTATATTTATTTGATATATGGCATGTATTATATGTTGAATATTGTTACTGATAAGAAAGATTATCCATCTGCAGTCTTGATAAGAGGTGTAAAAGGGTTGGATGGTCCGGGTAAGCTTACAAAAAAACTTGGAATTACCAAGGCATTTAATACTCGAGATGCTTTACCTAAAAATGGTTTGTGGTTTGAAGATAGAGGTGAAAAGGTTATTGAGATTCATATCAAAAAGAGCCCTCGAATCGGAGTTGATTACGCAGGGCCAATCTGGGCAAAGAAGGAATATAGATTTATCTTAGAAAACTATAATTAAGCCGCTAAGGATTCTGAATCTGAAGTTTTATTATTTTTGATGTCATCTCTTTTTCTTAATACCATTTTTTCAAATTCACAACCGGGTACTGTTATGTAATCAATGATTTTTAGCATTTCTTCTTCTGTAGATCCTACTCTATACATACCTTCAAGTGCTCGGGTAAGACTTACTTCATCATTTTCTTTTTTAGCTTTGTAAGCCATTTTTCCATAATCTGCAAAAAAAAGATTTACTTCACTATTATCAAGAGGTAATTTGAATATTTCATTCATAAAATTAGAACTAAGCAAATAAACTTTCTACAACTTCTTTTATATCACTACCATCAGCAGCGCCTTTTAGTTCTTTGTTAACAGCACCAATAAGCATCCCCATTTTTGCTATGTCGGTAATTCCTAGTTCTGCTTTTTTTGCCTCAGCAACTTTTTTTATTTCTTCTTTTGGCATAGAAGCTGGTAGAAGAGTCTCAAGCACTGCTAGTTCTGTCTTTTCATCTGCAGCGAGATCTTCTCGTCCACCTTTGGTAAATTGTTCGATGGAATCTTTTCGTTGTTTAACAAGACGCTTAATCACAGCAATTCCTGCATCATCAGCGAGTTCATCTTGGGGTTTCTGGCCTTTTGCAACAAGCTCGTTAGTAAAAGCACTTGAAATTCCTCTCATTACGTTGAGCCTTACCGTATCTTTAGCGAGCATTGCTTTTTTAATTTCGTCTTTAATCTGGGTTTGAAGTGACATAAAGTTATTTTATTAATATAGGGATAGTATAGCATTTTGATTTTATTGATAAAACAAACCCCACAGACCTCAGTTGTGGGGTAAGTCCATGGGGAAGCGTTTCCTAATTGCTGGCCACTGATGTGGATAATGTGCTACGAGCGGGGAGAGATTTGAATTGAAAGGCATGATCCAGCTTCTCTGTTGTTGCAAAATCGAGGATCTGATTGCTCGTCAATCCAAATGCATCTCCGTCACCTTTAGCATTCGTGTGAACTACATGGGTAAGTAATCCCACACACATAAATGATCCGTCGGTGTCGATGATAAAGAACCCACTGCCACTTGCTCCAGGTCTGCTCAGACAGGTTGTTACCATCGATGAATCGATAGTCTTACCCCTGTATGGAAAGGTGTGAGAACCAGGGAGATGTTTCCCAAGTGTGACTTGTCTCTTTCCATCGAGTGGTGGTCCACTTGTATAGACCATCTGGTTCTCGAACTGAGCACTCAGAACAAAGATTGCAACCTCAGGAAGAAAAGGTTCAGCTTTTGTCTCGATTGCAAGCAACGCTAGATCATATTTGTCTGAGACAGCCACGATCTTGCATGCAGTTTGGGCTGATCCTGTGATTTTGCCATCCTTGAAGATCGGTTTTGTAACCTGTGCGATACCTCTCTTAATCGCATCAGGCGTCAACGTATGCTGGGCCGTCAAAATGTAGGTCACCCAGTTATCAGACGCAGGTAAACCAACCTTTGACTTAATCTGCTGTGTCGCAGTGACGATGCCTCTGCCGACAATTTTTTCCTTGATCTTGTTCTCCTCATTCCAAATCTCTGTGGTAACCACTGGTGATATGAGGTCGTATTTCTTTTCTTGTATGTCTGAGAGTTTTGTCTCTGCATACAAGGGAGAAAAGAGACAGCATCCAACCACTAACGCCATCATGATCCGATTCCATGCTCCATAAATCATTGACCACCTCCGTAATTAGAGAACACATGTTTGTACAACTAGTTTAATGCTACAACTCTACAAATATATTGCAACTGTACAGCTTGCTTCTAATGGAGTACTCTTTTTTGCTATACTATAATATATGACCACAACCATTCTTCTTATTATTTTCGTGCTTGCAGTACTCGGCAATCTTTTTTTTATCTGGAGATTATTACAGAAAACGAATGAGCCAGCACCAAAAAATGATGACATAGCTTTCAAACTCATGCTCGAACAGCTTAATGAACTCAATAGAACTGTTGATGGCAAAATGCGAGATATGTCACGCACTATAGATATGAAGATTACAGAATCTGGTAAAATGATGAATGATTCGGTTCGTATGCAGTTTTCTGAATCCGCAAATCTTATAAAAAATGTAACTCAAGGCTTAACAAAGCTTGATGAAACAAATAGACAAGTGGTTTCGTTTGCGGACCAACTACAATCTTTGCAGGATATTTTGAAAAATCCAAAACAACGAGGCATCCTTGGTGAATACTATTTGGAAACTTTACTTAAAAATGTCATGCCACCAGGAAGCTTTCAGATGCAATATACATTTCCTGATGGGAATATTGTTGATGCTGCGGTGTTTGTAAAAGATAAAATTATACCTGTCGACTCAAAATTTTCACTAGAAAATTATAATAGGATAATAGAAGCTAAGGACCCTCTTGAAAAAGAAAAGCATGAAAAAGCATTTGTAAACGATCTCAAAAATAGAATTGTAGAAACGTCAAAGTACATTTTACCAAGAGAGGGAACTATGGATTTTGCATTTATGTTCATTCCACACGAAGCTATCTATTATGACCTTCTTATAAATAAAATTGGGGCAGTAACTGAGGACACGGATAACCTTATTCAACGAGCTGCGACAAAATACCATGTCATTATTGTTTCTCCTACATCATTTTTGGCATATCTCCAAACAGTACTTCAGGGATTGAAAGCACTTCAAATAGAAGAATCCGTAAAAGGTATTATAAAGAATGTTGGAGAACTTCAGCGTCATCTTAAAACATATGAAGAATATCATTCAAAAATTGGAAATGCTCTTGGTACAGTTGTAAGTCATTACAATGCATCTGGAAAAGAATTTAAAAAAATAGACAAAGATATTACGCGAATTACAGGAGAATCATTAGATATAGAAGCACTATCATTGGAGAAACCAGATAGGGAAGAATAGTAAGAAAAATAAAAAACAACCCTCAGGTCTCGCCTGAGGGTGTTGGTTCGGGTTGGGGTTGTCGATCTGGTTCTCCAAGAACCACGTTTCGATGTTCAATCACGATGTGAACCAGAGGATTGAAATGTCGGCTTATACATTTTGGGCACACCCGCTTGAATGTGTCCAAAAGAGTAACACCCTTTTCAGCATCCCCTGAGCAAAAGAAACACGTCATTATAACTACCTCCATGAATGTCTTAGAGAACCATAATCCTATTATTAGATACTGTCAATAATGTCCCACTTGCATTTTTATGGAAAATAGGTAGAATAGCTGTACTATGGAATTTGCAGTTATACAAACAGGCGGAAAACAATATAAAGTTCGAGCCGGAGAAACTATTACTATCGAGAAGCTTGATGGTGATTTCAAGAAAGGAGATAAAGTATCCTTTGATCAAGTGCTCCTTACGGATAGTGGTTCTGATACCACATTCGGTGCTCCTTTTATTAAAGGGGGGAAGATTACTGGTGAATTTGTTTCAGCAGGAAGAGCTCAGAAAGTTACCGTTATCAAATATAAACAGAAGAGCCGATACTTCAAGAAAAATGGTCATCGACAACCATTTATGAAGATCAAAATCGGAGATCTTAAATAAATAGAAAATAAACAAAAGACTCCTCACCGTTCTGGTGAGGAGTCTTTTGTTTAAACTATACAAATCATCTATATTGACTATAATAGCCGCAGACTCGAACCTATGTTGGTTTGGGTATGTTCCTCATTGTTTGAAGACTGGAGGTCTCCATGTCAGGCTTACAAGATCCCGTGCAGCCTACACAGTCAGACTCACGAGTCCAGGCTGAGCATGATCAGGTTGCAGCAAGTCCCATCACGTTAGAGAGACTGAAAGAATTGGTTGAAAAGGCACAAAACGGGGGTTTTGATCGATCGGTTATGTCGGCAAAGACCCTAGAGGCTTACGACACTGCTCATCAAGCAGCGGAGGATGATTCTGTAAATTGTGCAAATCCGATGAGCAAGACGTGGCATGAATTTCGAAATCGCTACAATGGCGATCTACTCAACTTACTTGAGAAGTTGCTGGAAAAGTCCTCGACACCTTCTCGTAAAGCAGATAGCTTGTGATCATCGGGCGCGGCTTTGTTTGGGGATAACTTCATTGCCGAAGCTGGCACTAGAATCTTGCTTTGATATAATCGTGTGTAGACAGTAGTTATGAATCGATGTTCGAGTCTAACTATTGGAAATTTGTAAACCCTTTTTGGGAGAACGTCATGTTTCAGTCACAACGTCAGGCTTCGGCAACGACTGTTGTGGCTATGGGTGGCACGCGGGTTGGCAACTTTGTTGGCTACAGAGATGCCTATGATCTCAGTGTCCTTGCGGGCATGGGCGATGACGGGTGCCCAATCACAAACCCAGAAGAAGCTTTAGAAATCATTCACGAGAGAAATCGGGAGAAGCGCCAGCAGGTTCTTTTCCAGAAAACTCTCCAGGAGGGTACTAAGGTTTAACAAAGGCACCGATTATGGATAAAAGCCTCCAGTAGACCTCGACATTGCGTCGGGGTCTTTTTTTTATTGTCGATTTTTCAAAGCGTTTTTTATCGTATCACTATCTGAATATTCCAGTTCTGTTCCTGTTGAAATTCCACGTCCTAAATGCGAAATTTTAATAGTATATTGAGAGGTGATTGGACGCAAAATATTTTCTACATAATCACTTGTATTTTCTCCTTCAGGTGTAGCATTTACTGCAATAATAATTTCTTGAAGATTATTATTTTGAGCTCGTTCTTGAACAATAGTAAGCAATTCTTTTTCTCTAATTCGAGATTCGGGATTTTTTTCAAGAATTGGTACTGAACCACCAAGAATAAAATAGAGTCCCTGAAATGACCTACTTTTTTCAATACTTTCTAAATCTGCATCTCGTCCTACAATCATAAGTGAAGTTAAATCACGTGAAGTGTTTCTACAAATATCACATAAGTCTGTCTCATGGTTTGAATCCTGAAAAAATCGAAAACATGACTGACATACGCGGATATCTTTTTTGAGTTCTGAAATGAGGCGAGTTAATTGCTGAAGGTATTCTGGATTACGCGTCAAAAGAAAATACACAAAACGCCGAGCTTGGCGTGGGCCAATGCCAGGAAATTCTGTAAAAAATTCTGTTAATTTCTGAATGCTATTCATTTATTTCTTTTCAATATGTGTAATCCCTAATCGTGCTGGATCTTTAGAATCTCGATTATAAAATTTCTCTATAACCTTATTAAATGAATCATCAAGGTCAATCTTTTGCGAATTTGCGAGACATATGAGAGCAAAGAGTATGTCAGATATTTCTTCACTGAGATTTTGCTCTGCTTCGGTAGACTTTTTTTTCTTTGGACCATATATATGGTTAATGATGCGCGCTAATTCACCTGTTTCTTCGGTAATCCGAGCTAATATTTCATGAGGTGACCAATAAAAATTCTCATATTTTTCTGCGATCTCATCTATCTTCCGTTGAGCATCTTTAAGCATGAGGCAAGAAATTAATGTTTAAAAATCATCGCTTGAGCTTCCAACACTATCACCACCGAAGTTGTTGTGATCAATAGAAAGGAAAGTCGTTTTCTTTTCATCAAAGAAGAGTTCTACGACTCCTGTAGGACCGTTTCGATGCTTTTCAATCATGATTTCTGCAATGTTTGGTTTTGTTGATTCTTCTTTCTTTACCTTGTCTTCTCTGTGAATGAACATTACAACATCGGCGTCCTGTTCGATAGATCCTGAGTCTCGAAGGTCAGAGAGGCGAGGCTTTCCTCCACGTTGCTCTACTGCTCGAGAAAGCTGTGAAAGAGCAAGCACTGGTACTTCGAGCTCACGGGCAAGCTGCTTCAAGGCACGAGATATCTCGGTTACTTGCTGTACCATGTTGTCATTATTTTTATTTGTTGAAGAAGGTACAATAAGCTGAAGGTAATCGACGACAATTAATCCGAGACCTTTTTCTGCTTTTAATCGTCTTGCAACCGAGCGCATTTTCAAAATATTATTTCCTGGTTGATCATCAATATAAATTGGAGCTTTTGCTAATGTATCAAGTGATCGCCGAATCTGATCGAACTCGCTTTCTGCAGAAAGTTTACCCGTTCGGAGCTTCCATGCATCCACACGAGACTCTGCTGCAAGCATACGGTCTACAAGCTGTTGTGAGCTCATTTCGAGTGAGAAGATACCTACAGGGATATTGTGCATTACGGCCGCCTGGCGGGCAATATCAAGCGCAAAGGAGGTCTTTCCAACAGATGGTCGCGCAGCCAAGATGATAAGGTCTGATTTTTGAAATCCAGCAAGCTTTGCATCGAGATCTTTGAATCCTGTAGGAATACCCCGCATTTCATCTTTTGACTTGTGGAGTCTATCCAGTCGTTCCCATGCTTCACCAAGAGTTTCTTTAAGTTCAATAAATCGATGTGCAGAAGAAAAGTTGGTAACTTGGAAAAGTCTTTTTTCTGCAGAATCTAGAATTTGGGCTAGTTCAGTTCCTTCATCATATCCAAGACC
>JALYQZ010000023.1 GCA_030855525.1 bacterium | reverse complement strand
TGCAAAGCGTGCAGCTGCTAAAAGTCCAATGGAAGCATTGCGGTCGGAGTAAAAATAAGGTAATCTTATAAACCTATGTCAAGCGGCGACGTCATCATTAGATTTGATCAAGTGTCCTTTGAATTTGGACATAATAAACCCATTGTCAAAGAGGTGGATTTTACTGTGCGGCGGGGAGCTAAGTTCACAATCATGGGCCAAAACGGTGCAGGAAAAAGCACCCTTTTTCAACTTATTACTGGAGGTTTTGTGCCTGAAGATGGAGAAATCCATATTTCAAAAGGGCTCAGTATTGCACTTTCACGGCAAGTTATTCCTCGAGATCAATTAGATCTGACAGTTCGCGAATTTTTTGAAAAGAGTTTTGATAAAAAAATCTATGATATTGATCCTCGTATCGATAAAGTACTTGAAGTTGTCCATCTGAATGCTCCTAAGGATAGAATAGTAAAATCGTTTTCAGGAGGTCAGCAGGCTCGACTTCTTTTAGCATCTGCTCTTATCCAAAATGCAGATGTACTTTTGCTTGATGAACCTACCAACAATCTGGATAAAGCAGGTATAGAGCATCTTACAAAATTTCTTCAGGAATACAAAAAAACTGTAATAGTAATTTCTCATGAAGCAGATTTCTTAAATGCCTTTACTGAAGGAGTGTTATATCTTGATGTATTTAATAAAAAAGTAGAACAATACACAGGTAACTATTTTGATGTAGTAGCTAACATTTCTGCTCGAATTGAAAAAGAACAGCGAAAGAATGCACAGCTTGCAAAAGAAATTCAAGAAAACAAAGATAAGGCGAACTTTTTTGCAAACAAGGGAGGACAAATGAGACTTGTTGCAAAACGAATGCGTGAAAAAGCAGAGGAGCTTGAAGATGAAAAAGTAGATGTGTGGAAAGAAGATAAAACAATTCGACCTTTTGTTATTCCATCACAGCCAGACATTATTGGAAACATCCTTACTCTTACTTCTTTTACTACACTAAATCCTAAAACTCATAAACCAGTTAAACGAAAATCAGAAATCATTCTTAAAAGAAATAACCATCTGCTTTTAAAAGGTCCAAATGGAATTGGAAAAAGTACACTTCTTGAATCAATAGCATCAGGTACTGCAGAAGGTTCAGAGATTCTTGCTGGCATTCGAGTGGGGTATTACCGACAAGATTTCTCAACACTCAATTTTGAGGATACTGTATATGATTCTCTTGCTTCAGTCATGGACAAACATATAGAACACAATCTACGATCTGTAGCTGCAGGATTTCTCATTACCGGTGAAATGATTTCATCAAGGATTGGTAGCCTCTCAGAAGGACAAAAAGGGCTTGTAGCATTTGCTCGCCTTGTATTACAACGTCCAGGCCTTCTTATTCTTGATGAACCTACCAACCATATTAACTTCCGCCACATTCCTGTTATTGCTGAGGCGCTCAATAAATATGATGGAGCAATGATTATTGTTAGTCACGTTCCAGAATTTGTGAAGCAGATTCGAATTGACGAAACACTGGATCTCGAAAAATAACTATGTCCTACTTTGTATATATTCTCGAATGCAAAGACAAGACTCTTTATAGTGGAATTACAACTAATCTTGATAGGCGTCTCATCGAGCACAACTCGACTTCCAAGGGAGCTAAATATACTAAAGTAAGGCGGCCTGTCGTACTTAAATATTCAGAGGAATATAAAACTCGGAGTGAGGCTTTGAAAAGAGAGTATGTTATTAAACAGTTGAAAAGGGAAGAGAAAATGAGATTACTAGAATCCCAAACTTTTTAAAAATATTTCAAGTTCTTCTCCTACAATAGCTCGATAACTTCCTGATGGAAGATTTCCTAATTCTATATTCATCACCCGAAGACGTTTAAGCTCGCGGACTTCATTATGAAGTGCAGAACACATGCGGCGAATCTGATGTTTCTTTCCTTCAGTAAGAGTGATTTTGAATCGGTACTCATCGACTACCTTTACTTTAGCAGGTTTTGTCATGTATCCTTCGATGTCAACTCCTTCTGACATGATTTTTGCAAAGTTGGTTCGCATAGGGTTGGAAACAGTGACAATATATTCTTTGTCGTGTTCGTACTTTGGATTCAATAGGAAGTCAGTAATCCGTCCATCGTTTGTAAGAATGATTAATCCTTCAGAGTCTTTGTCGAGTCGTCCAAGGGGGAAAACATGTTTTAAAGCACTTGCCTTTCGAATATCTTTTTCTCCTCGTTGTGGAGAATGAGAAATCACACCTCGCGGTTTGTAGTATGCATAGTATTCGTAGTTCTTTGGTTTTTTGTTGCTATTTACTTCTACTTTGTCAGTAGCCTGTATTTTGTCTCCATGTACTGCTCGTTTCCCGTTAATATAGACTTTGCCATTTTGAACCATTTCATCACCACCTTTGCGGGTAGCATATTTCATCCATGCAAGATACTTGTTGATTCGCATGGGGTAGAGAGGCTTTGTTTCTGGTTTCGGAGCTGGCTTTTTCATAGAAATAGAATCTACCACAAAATTAAGCACTTGTAAATGATGAGCTTCCTGCAACATATCCTGTTGTCCAGCAGAGTTGAAGGGAGTACCCACCTGAAGGTCTGTCTATATTTAAAATGTCTCCGACTACATAGAGATTTTGATAGAGTCGAGAGCTCATGGTTTTGAAATCCACTTCATCAAGCTTGAGACCTCCACTTGTAATAATGGCTTTTTCTACACCAAGAAGTCCGGAAATATTCATGGGAACATCCTTAAGTAATTTTACAAGTTTAAGACGTTCTTCACGCGACACACTGTTGCACATCACATCAGCATTGATTCCAGATAATTCTACGATAACGGGAGCAAGGGAGGATGGAATTATAGAAGAGAGAGAATTTTTAAATTTCTTTTTATCATGTTCTTTAAAAATATCTTGGAGTTTTGTATTGAGCTGACTGTAATCAAGATGAGGAAGAGTGTCTAGAGAAAGAGTTACATCACCATACTTTAAAAGCTCTCCAATATCTTTACTCATATTTAAAACGGTGGGTCCTGATACTCCGAAATGGGTAAATAGAATTTTACCCTTTTTTACATCCTGTTTCTCAGCATTCTGAAAGGTTGTGAGCTTGATATCAGTAAGGCTTACACCCTGTAAACGTTTTACCCAAGCATTCTCTACAGTCAGAGGTACCAGTGATGCCTCAGGCTCGATAACGCTGTGGCCGAGTTCTTTGAGCCACACAAAGCCATCACCGGTTGAACCCGTTTCTGGACGTGATTTACCACCTGTTGCAAGGATAAATGATTTCGCATGAATCTCTTTTTTATCTTTAGTTTTTACTGCTGCAATTGTAGTTTCATCTTTTACAAAGCCAATTACATGTGTATTAGAAAGAATACTCACATTCCCAGCCTTGAGATAGGCTACAAGAACATCCCATACTGACTGAGCTTTGTTGGTGCTAGGGAAGACTCGAAGTTCTTTTTCTACTTTTGTTTGCATACTTCTGATATGGAAAAAATTCAGTGTTTCTGGGACACTCCATTGTGAAAAAGCTGAGAATAAAAATTTACCATTCTCCTTAAATTTTTCGAGGAGCTTTCGATTATCAAATTCTGCATTCGTGACATTACATCGCCCGCCACCGGTAATAAGTAGCTTCTTTCCAAGCGTCTCATTTTTTTCAATAAGCAGGACTTTTGCACCGCTTTCTGCAGCCCGCCCTGCAGCCATCATTCCAGCAGCACCACCGCCAATGACAACGACATCCCATGTTGTTAATTCTATGGTTTCCATACGTCTTATATAGAGTGTACACTAGCATTGATTTGACTAAATTACAAAAAAGTTATATTATAAGAATACTCATTACTTTACGACTATGACTATCGCATCAAAACGACATAAACAGAAGTATTCATTTGGACGGATTGTACCTACTAAATCCGAGATTTTGACATGTGAATGCGGTAATAAATATATAAAAACTCGTAAAGACCAGCTCGTGTGTTTTCGTTGTCTTAACAAAGTTAGATAATGGTATACTCTTAGGAGTATGCATCATCCTTACACAATTTATATGGCTGCTATTGTGCTTATCGCTCTAGGCATTCTTTTTGTACGTGGTGATCATGTATCAGAACGTCAGAGTGCAGCTCTTGAAAAATTCCACAAAGAGAAAACAATCAACTTCATTGACCCTTAATGATATATGATATAGGATAGAAGAGTAAGAACATCTCCTGAAGATAATATCAATAGAGATTTATAGTCGCCTTACATTTAGAATTAAAGACTATAGAACAAAATGGCAAAGAAATTGTACGTAGGTGGGCTCTCATACAGCACCACAGAAGCAGGTTTACGAGATGCTTTTGCAAAAGCAGGAGCTGTAACTTCAGCATCAGTCATCATCGACAAGATGAGTGGCAGATCTAAAGGATTCGGTTTCGTTGAAATGGAAACTGATGAAGCTGCTCAGGCTGCTATCAACATGTTTAATGGTCAGGACCTCGACGGCCGAACATTGACAGTGAACGAAGCTCGACCTAAGGAAGAACGACCACAAGGTAACTTCCGAAAGTACTAGACACAAATGAAGAAACTCCACACCGCAAGGTGTGGGGTTTTTTCTTGTAACCTTTTATTAACAATAGCGTCACTCATAATATGAAACAAGCTGCACAGCCAAAGACTATTTCGAGTCACAGCTACGAGCCTACTAATGACCGCACTATTTTGCGTTTTGTTGATCGTGAAGGTAACTGGACTCATTATTGGATAAAGAGCCATAAAATATTTGTACCAGCTGTAAATCATATTATTCGCATGGGGTATCCAAAAGGTGAACGATTTTACAATTATCTGTTACGTGCAACTCCAAGTGAAGCAGAAAGAAAACTTAAGACTGCTGGGGAAGAGGGTTCACGAACACATGAGGCACTTCGAGATCTTATTCGCGGAGATAGTATTACCCTTGATACACGTTATTTTAATGAAATAACACAACGATATGAGCCCCTTAATCATGATGAATGGACGAATATAGAAGCATTTGCTGCTTGGTGTACAAAATATGAGCCCAAAGTACTTATCAATGAACAAGCCGTGTGGTCTGCCACATATAAATATGCAGGAACAATAGATTTTTTGGGAACTATTCTTGTGCCAGAAGGAGATAAGACGTTCTCACGTGAAATGTGGGGAACGAGAATTCTCATCCTTCTTGATTGGAAAACATCGGGAGGTATATGGGATGACTATGAATTACAGATTGCATCATATAGAAATGCTGCATTAGAGTATCTACAAAACAAACTACCTCTACAAGAATATAAAAATATGTGGACCGGAATTGTGAGAATTGGAACAAGTCATAAATCAGGGTTTGAAATGAAAGTATGGGATCAAGAAGATTCGCAGGCTAACTTTAAATTATTTCTTTCCGCACTAGATATATTTAAGAAAAAGACAGGTGATGATTATGTGCCTGAAATTAAAATAATACCTGCAGAATTTAGTGTATATGTCCCGCGCTTACGTGTTCCACCAAAGAAAAAAGTAATTCTAAAACAACAGCATATTAGTAAAAAGTAGGGTATACTTGTGTATATGATTATATTTCTTATTATAGGGTTATTACTAGGAGGATTAGCAGTTATTTTTGCGTTACAAAATCTCACAACAATTACTGTTACGTTTTTGGCATGGGATTTAACAGGATCTTTAGCACTCATATTACTATGTGCAGTCGTTACGGGGGTTGTTATTAGCGTACTATTTTCTTTGCCCACAACTATTCGGACGGGATTAAGAATCTCTGGCCTCCAAAGACAGAATAGTAAACTTAAAGATGAACTCGAAACCACCAGAGTAACTCATCACGAAGTAATGAAAGAAGTAGTTAAAAGTCAGCAATCGACAGTAATTCACCCAAACAATGTCACCTAAAAGAATTATATTTAAAATACGTGGCCTGGATCTCTCATCGAGCTACTCCTTTGTTGTAGGGATGTCTTCAATCATTATTTCTTTTATTGTCAGTATTATCACATTTTATAAACTACTTGAGGCAAGGACGCATATTGCACTTGCCCTTATTATTTCTATAGTAGTCTTTTATATTTTTTCATCTTTTTATACATTTATTCTCATGATTGGACTCAAATATTTCCGAAAGAACGAAGATGTTCTCTAATATTATTAGGGCGTGACAAAAGGGGTGGAATCCTCTATTCTTCATCTTGTCTTAATAAGATTCGGTTAAGCTAATCACCTATGAATATGACACACCATGAATCACACACACAGTTCTTGGCAGTATATGATGCATTTGTAAATGAAATTTTTATGTTCTTTATATCAAAGAAATTGCCACGAGAAAGAGCTAAGAGCTTAACACAAGAAACATTTATGAAAACATGGCAAGAGCTTTCTTATGGAAAGATTAATGGTGACCTAAGAAGTATTCATATCTCGTTACAAAAAAATGCTGATACTCTTATCAGAAGTGGACACGGAAAAGTATCATTTGCTGTGTAATATGGTTTTGATCTTTTTTAAAAGATCATCGGTATCAAATGGTTTTGCAATAAATCCTTCAACCCCAAGTTCTTGAGCTACTTTGTCTGCTGTGGGGTGAGCAGACATTAAAATAATAGGTATCTTTTTAGAATTATTATCTGCCTTAATCCTTTGAGCAACATCTCTTCCGTCAGTACCAGAAAGGAGTAAATCTAATAGAATTAGGTTTGGTTTAAAGGTAGAGATGATTTTTAAGCTTGTTTTTGCTTTTAATACAAGCCGTGCTTCATAGTCCTCAAACTCAAGACTCATGGCTAAAGCTTGGCCAATTGCATCATCATCCTCAATTATTAAAATCTTCTTTTTCACTTATACCAGTATTTTATCATGAACAAAATATAAATACACGAGCTTATCGAGCTCTTCAATTATAGCTATTTTGTAAGATACAGGTTTGAAATTACGTCATAACATTATATAATTCGAACATGAAAATATTATTGACCGAAGACGATCAGGCTCTTAACTCTTCACTTAAAACAAGTCTTGAAGGAGCTGGGTATGTTGTCACCTCATTTGTTGATGGATTAGAAAGTGAGAAGCATATTGGTTTAAATTCTATTGATTACGATCTCTTAATTCTCGACTGGATGTTGCCAGGTAAAAGTGGTGTGGATATTTGTAAGTCTGCACGAGAACGAGGAATAACACTCCCGGTACTTATGCTTACTGGTAAAGACTCAACCGATGATAAAGTAGATGCCCTCGATGCGGGTGCAGATGACTATATTACAAAACCTTTTTCTCTTGATGAATTACTAGCTCGAGTACGAGCATTGCTTCGTCGTCCAAAGAAATCTCTACCAACAGAAATTGCGGCTGGAGATATTGTTATGAATACTTCTACACGAAAAGTTTTTCGTGAGGGACAAGAAATACCGCTTACACTCAAAGAATATAATATTTTAGAGTATCTTGTACGTCATCCGAATCAAGTTATGACTCGGGATGATGTCTTGGACCATGTATGGGACTATAACTTTAGTTCAATGAGTAATATAATGGATGTTCACATTAATAATTTGAGGAAGAAGTTAAATAAAAAAGGGAGAGAAAACTGTATTGAAACAGTGAGAGGAATCGGATACAGATTTAAGGTATAAAAAGCATAAGTAAGTATTAGTATAATTTTAGTATCACTATGACCGAGTACCATAACATTCGAGATTTAATTCATGACATGAGATCACCACTAGCAGCATTGAGCTTAGCACTAGAGCTTTTTGAAAAAGAGAAAATGGGCCCTTTAAATACCAAACAAAAAGATATGGCTATTTCTATGAAGCAATCAGTAGATAAACTTACTGCAATGCTCACAATGTATAAAGGGGCATAAAGTTATCCTTTGAACAAAAAGTAGTGCTTGGTGTATAATGAGAGCATTATTAACATTATTATAATGTAATGCGTTTAGGACTTATTGTAATTCTAGTTGGAGTTCTCTTTTTTTTCAAAAACCTGGGTCTTATCAATAATATAAGTTGGAATATATTGTGGCCTATTGTTGTTATGCTTATTGGAATATCAATGGTATTGCGACGACGATGTGGTTGTGGAGGATGGGGATGTAAATGGTGTAAATGGTGCAGGGGATCAAGCCACTTAGATCATGATATGGAAGGAATAAAAAATATATGTTCGTGCGACTGTAACTCATGTAAAGACTGTGTAACCCCAGACAAGCACAAAAAAATGTAAGAATAAAAAACTCCGGTAAAACGGAGTTTTTTATTTGCATAATATATAAGCAAATGCTAATATGTTTGAATGAGTGAGGAATGTGAAAAAATACATCAACTTGGAAAAGGTATTGCAAGCCCATCTCGATATAAGATTCTAGAAATTCTCATGTCGGGTTCTAAAACCGTAAATGAACTTGTAAGCAAGGTGAAATTGTCACAGCCAGCTGTATCACAACATTTGGCGACACTCAAGCAGTGCGGACTTGTTGAAAGCAATAAAAAAGGCCAAGAAGTATTCTACTCGCTCAATGCTGCTCATATGTTGAAAGTATTGAAAGATCTCACGTCAGATCTAAAGAAATGTAAGGATTAGCCGTTAACTAATTATAAATATGGATTATAAAAAGATCGCAGAAGGTGACTCAGTTGAAAAGACAATAGCTGCGCTTAAAAATAATGGTATTACTGCGATAATGGTAGAAAATGCTGCAGATGCAAAAACTAAAGTGTTAGGTATGATTCCAGAAGGAGCTGAAGTAATGACCATGACATCAGTAACTTTAGATTCATTAGGAATTAGTGAAGAAATTAACACATCACCAAAATATAATTCTGTAAAAAATAAGTTAGCCTCTATGGATAGAGCGACGCAAAGCAACGATATGCAAAAAATTGGTGCTGCTCCAGACTATGCAATAGGATCTGTGCATGCAGTAACAGAAGATGGTCATATAGTAATTGCTTCAAATACTGGAAGTCAATTACCTGCACATGCATATGGATCTCCTCATGTGATTTGGGTTGTAGGTACACAAAAAATCGTAAAAGATTTTGATACAGCATTGAAAAGAATTTACGCTCATACACTCCCATTAGAATCAGAAAGAGCAAAAAAAGCTTATGGTGTTGATGGAAGTTTTGTAAGTAAATTACTTGTTATTAATAAAGAGGTTAATCCAAATAGAATTACGTTGATCTTTGTACCTGAAGTTATTGGATACTAGTAGTCTCCTCATGAAATATATAGCTGTCATTTGTGTTGCACTTCTGATCGTTGTTGCTGGTACTCAGCTTAGCATTATTCATTACAAGCGGATAACATATGTGAGTGATAGTAATAATCCGAATAATCAACCTCAAGAGTCTCCTAACATTCTTATTGTCGGAGATGTAATGATGGGAAGGAATGTAGAATTACTTATGGATAAAAATGGGGATAATTATCCATTTCTTTTTGTATCAGAGCTTTTACAATCTGTAGATACAGTAGCAGCAAATCTAGAAGGACCAATATCCAATAATCATATAAGGACTCCATCACAATCAGTAAAATTCGATTTTCATCCACGAATGCCAGTTATATTGGCACAAAATAATATAAAAATTGTTTCTCTTGCAAATAATCATACCTTTGATTTTGGTGCGGGTGGGTATGCAGAGACTGCTGCGTATCTTAGATCAGCAAAAGTAGAATACTTTGGCCATCCATTTGCATATGGTGCCGAAGATATATTAAGAACCACAGTCAAAGGAAAGAAATTTATTTATGTCGGATTTAATATTACTAATCCTAACTTTGATTATAAAAAAGCACTCGAGTATGTAACGACTATTCCACATGCACCCGATGAATTTCTTGTAGCATTCAATCATGGAGGTATTGAATATGAATTAGTATCAGATAAAAGTCAGCAGGATTTTTATAGAGGGCTAGTTGATGCTGGTGCAGATGTTGTGATTGGTGCTCATCCTCATGTAACACAAGAAATAGAGATATATAATGGTAAAGCAATTTTTTATTCTCTAGGAAATTTTATTTTTGATCAATATTGGTCTAAAGATGTGGAACAGGGATATGCTATCAAACTAACATTTGTTGATAATAAACCCCACTATGAAATTATCCCGATTCAAAGTACTCGAAGCCAGCCTAAGCTCATGGAAGGGGAACAAAAGGAGTTGTTTTTAAAGGTGTTAGCTGAAAGAAGTACAATAAATTACAAAGCATTTATAGAAATTGGAGAATTAGACCCATAGTTGCAGTTGACTTTAGTAGCAAAATGTGCTAAAATAGTCTAAGATACCTATAGAAAACACGTGTTTTCTGAGGATAAGTCATTTCATGCACGGAGGTAGTCTGTGAAGATTTCATTGGTGCTTTTTGGTTACCCTGGCTCAGGGAAGGGCGAACTGGCCAAGTTCCTCGCTAGCCGCGAAGGATTTGATATGTGGCACGTTGGGACTGGAGAGATCTTTCGTACGATGCTCGAAGATCCCAAGTTTCATGAGGAGGCCAAGCTTGTCAAAGCTGGCATTCGTGTCAGTGATGACAAGGTCATCGAAGTCGTTCACGACGTCATGGATCCCGAGAACAATCAGATTGAGGTAACGGGCAACCGTGATCGAATTGTCTGGGATGGATTCCCAAGGTCTCCATTCCAAGCAGAAGCACTTCAGCACATCGTTGCTCAACGAGGGTTCGAAGTGCAGATCGCCATGGAGCTTGATGCATCTCGCGAAACCTGTGAGCATCGGATCCGCGATATCCGGGCTCATGAGGGTAATCGCGAGGATGACCAGGACGTTTTGAAGATTCACCGTCGTATGGACGATTACGAATCTTACGCTCCGTCCACGCTGGAAATTCTCAAGCAACACATGGCCTACGTCCGTATTGATGCTTCGCGCGACGACAAGGAGTACGTGAGGAAACAAGTCGGCGGGATCATCAAGAAGTTGTTGATGAAGTAGTACAGAACAGTTAAAACTTAGAAACACAATGCACATCCGGAGGGGTGTGCGTTTTTTTATTTTGGTTCAACATTATTATCTTTTATAACCTCATCAATCTTTGCTGCCATAATAAAATCATTTTCTGAAAGGCCTTTTACAGCATGAGTATAAAGGGTAATAGTAACTTTGTTCCAGTTATGAAGGTTGATATCAGGATGATGTCCTTCGTATTCTGCAAGGTCTCCTATTTCATTAACAAATCCAAGGGCAGATTTAAAATCAATAAATGTAAGGTTTTTTTCTATTTTTTTATTTTCTACACTATTCCATCCCTTCACTTCTTGCATGAGTTTAT
>JALYQZ010000026.1 GCA_030855525.1 bacterium | reverse complement strand
TTTTTGCTACATTTATTTTAAGAGAAAATGTACGTGATGAGCGAGATGGAATGCATCGCCTGCTTGCCGGAAGGATGGCATTCCTCTTAGGATCGATAACACTTGTTATTGGTATTTTGGTTCAAGCATATTCTCATACTGTAGATATCTGGCTTGTGTTAACCCTGGTTGTTATGGTTTTAACAAAAATGGGAACTCGACTTTATAGTGATAAAAGATTATAAGAAAAAATTATCTCCTCCACAGAAGTTATTTGGAAACCGATAAGGTATGGAAAGTATCGTCATGATCGGTAATCAATCCTCAGGCCACGAAGTGTTGGTAACGTCGCCTTATTTGCTCTATACTTCACTTATTATCAAGAATTACAATATACATGAGTGCATCTCTTACTGCAGGTGAACCCTTTTGGCTCGTAAAAAATGGTCTGCCAGAATCATATTTAGAATTAAATGAATCAATTGAAGTTGATGTAGTGATTTTGGGAGTGGGTATAACTGGTGCACTTATAGCACACTCTTTTGCTAAGGCTGGTTTAAAAGTCGCTCTTATTGATAAAAGAAGAATTGCCCATGGTAGTACTGCAGCTTCTACTGCCTTATTACAGTATGAAATTGATACACCATTATCAGAGCTTAAAAATCAAATCGGTAAAGAATCAGCAGAACGAGCATATCACTTGTGTGGAGAGGCGATTGAAAAGGTGGGTGAAGTCGCTCGTTCCTATCCTCATGGATGCTCTTATATGAAACGGCCAAGTTTGTACATTGCATCAGCACCACAGGATATAAAATTCCTAAAAGAAGAATTTAATGCTCGAAAAGAAGCTGGATTTGAAGTAAGTTGGATTGAGGAAGATCAGTTGAAGTCAGAGTATAAAATACATGCTGTAGCAGCAATTCGTTCTGAGCTTGGTGCACAAGTGGATCCATATATTCTTGTTCACTCAATACTTGGTGAGTTAAAAAAAGATGGGCATTTTATATTTGAACGGACTGAAATTGATACAAATAAAATTATTACAGGTGACGGAGTTGTTGTTACTTCTATGAAAGGGTATACCGTAAAAGCTAAAAAGCTTATTTTTGCAACAGGATATGAATCTGAAGCATTTATAAAAGAAAAAATTGTGAAACTAAAAAGCTCGTATGCATTTGTAACCGAAAAAATTGCAGAGAAAGAAATATGGAAAGACAATGTATTGATCTGGGACACAGCAAAACCTTATATATATGCACGTACTACAGAAGACAATCGTATTTTAATTGGAGGAGGAGATATTGCTACTCGAAATATGCACATTAGAGATTTTTTAATAAAAAGAAAAGCAAAGAAATTACTCAGGGATTTTAAAAAATATATGCCGCGAAATGATCTTAAGATTGCATTTCAATGGACCGGCACCTTTGGGGAAACTGAAGATGGTCTTGCATACATTGGTGAATTACCCGAATGGAAAAATTGTTATTTTGCCCTAGGCTTTGGTGGGAATGGAATAACCTATAGTGCTTTGGCAGGTGATTTTATGGTTAAACTGTTTAAAGGAGAATATCCAAAAGATCTTGAGCTATTTAGATTTGGAAGAAATAAATAATGAATATTATAATTACAAATTTCTAATTGATGTGTTGGACATGCTTGTGGATGTGTCCTTAAAAAATAGTATGGGTAAGTAATACTTAAGCAGGCGTCATTAAGATATGTAAAGACAACTTTACTCCTTGCCTTTGCTTTATTAGCTAAACCTTATTAATTAAAAATTCATTCTATGTTGAAAAAGATTTTTCCGTTATTACTGATTCTCGGGTTGCTAGTATCAGGCTCAAGTTTAGCTTTGGCAGAGACGCAGTCTAGTAATTATAAACACACACTCACAGCATCCCTTTCAGGAGATATGGAAGTTCCATCTGTTCAAACACTTGGAAAGGGTGAAGCAATGTTTCATGTATCTGGTGATGAGCGAGAGATTCACTACAAACTTAAGGTGGAGAATCTTTCTTCAAATGTAACTGGGGCACACCTCCATTGTTCACCACAAGGTCAAAATGGTCCTGTTATAGTAGCACTAAATAATCCCACAATGGGATCAACAAGTAGTATGTACTCAGAAGGGATGATTACTGAAACTCAAATTACTGAAGCTGCAAAAACATGCAGTCCCAACATTCATACCATGTCTCATCTTGTACAAGCAGTACGGGAAGGAATGATATATGTAAATGTTCACACTGTAAATTTTCCAAATGGGGAAATACGAGGACAACTAAGTATGTCAAATACTAATCTAAATGTAATTCCTGGGAATACTCCACCTCCTGTAGCAAGTACCACACCAACCACTGGCACCTCAACCATGAGTCATTCAAGTGGTGCAGTTTTTGCAATGAGTAATGCTACAGCTGACAATCAGATTGTATCTTATCGTCGAGAAAGTAGCGGTTCATTAACAAAGATGGCAAGTGTGAGTACAAAAGGTTTTGGTATTGGCGTTGACCTTGATACTCAGGGTGCATTGCATTTAAGTGAAAATAATAAGTTCTTATATGCTGTCAATGCAGGCAGTGATGACATTACGGTATTTGCAGTAAATGGAACGGATTTAACCTTTGTCGAAAAGGTAGCTGCAGGGGATCAGCCAGTAAGCCTGACTCTGCATGGATCGATGCTATATGTGCTTAATGGTTCAGTTGCTGAGCAGGGAATACAAGGATTTAACGTGGCAACAAGTGGCACTCTAACATCAATCCCTAATTCTGTACGAATGCTAAGCTCTCCAATTGCTGTACCTGGCGAAGTAAAATTTAGCCCGGATGGTCATACGTTGTTGGTAACGCACAAAGTACTCAATGAAACAGTGTCTCCATATTATATTATCGATTCTTTTGCGGTAAATTCAGATGGAACTGCAAGTGAGAAGCCAATAATTAATAAATCAAATGGCATTCGCCCCTTTGCTCTTGATATAAAAGATGATGGCACTGTAGTAGTGGTGGAAGCATTCAATGCCGCAATGGGAAAATCTGCAGTATCGTCATATGACTTGATGGCAGATAGTAAACTCGGTTTAATTAGCGGTTCAGTACCGAATTTTCAAACAGATGGGTGCTGGATTGTGGTAACAAATGATCAGCGTTACGCATTCACTGCCAACTTCGGATCGGGCACTATTTCTAGTTATAGATTTATGCCTAATGGAGGAGTTGAATTGATAAATGGTAATGCGGCATTTTTGGGGGATAAAAGTCAGCCTGTTGATCTCAGTTTGAGCGATGATGGCAACTATTTGTATCTTCTTCTACGCGGAACAGGAGGGGTAGCTTCATTCCACATTGAGGACAATGGTACTCTTACCGCAAAAGGTGTAACTATAGGTAGTTTGCCGGTAGATGATGGGGCTTCTGGGCTAGCTTCATACTAGTTTTACTGGTACTCCTATATAAGATAAATACACTTTATAATTTAAAGATCAGATTAAAACCCCCTCAAGGGGGTTTTAGTTTGATAATCCCTCATTTTCTGCTACTCTAGCAGGATGTCTATTAGAATCGGTATGGAGTGAACACAACCCAACATGCCAAAGGTATACCTTTTACCTTTAAGATAAAGCTACTTTCTCCATAAAATTCACTGGACTTAATACAATTTAATGTGTTATTGTGCGAGTAGGTTTTGTATTAGCAAATTGATTTCTAACTTTTGGAGCATGTTATAACCATTCACATAAGGAGTTTCGTATGTCTCATACCGTTCTCTCGGGGATTCGTGCCACCGGCAGGCTCCACTTTGGAAACTTTCTCGGTGCCGTTCAGAACTTCGTGAAGTTCCAGTTGCCTGGCAATATTTGTCTCTACTTCATTGCTGATTGGCATACACTGACGACGCTGGATGATCCCGAAAAGCTTCGGGGTAACTTGCTCGAGATCGTGAAGGATTACCTTGCGGCTGGCCTGGATCCTGAGCAGTCGATCATCTACGCTCAGTCGAGCGTTCCTGAACTGTCAGAACTATGCCTTTATCTCAGCATGATCCAACCGCTAGGCGAGTTGGAGCGAGTTCCAACGTTCAAAGATCTGATTCGCAAGAATCCGGACCACGTCAATCTGGGACTAGTGACTTATCCGGTCCTCATGGCAGCTGATATTCTTGGTCCGAAAGCGACTTTGGTGCCGGTGGGTGAGGATCAGGTGCCTAACGTTGAAATGGCCCAATCCATTGCACGTAAGTTCAACAATCACTTCGGGGAGACCTTGGTTGTCCCCGAAATGATGACTCAGATGGTAAAGGTGCCTGGACTAGACGGTGCCAAGATGGGTAAGTCGGAATCAGACAGTGCGATCGACATTAACTCACCGATTCCTGAGATCCGAATGCGCTATCTAAAGAAAGGTGTCACTGATGTCCAACGAGTACGAATTTCTGATCGAGGAGATCCTTACCATCGGTGCCAATCAGTGTATGCTGTGCATGAGTTGGTAACGATCGGCGAAACCGAGAACCGTGAGATTGCAAATGCGTGCATCACTGCCCAGATCGGCTGTGCTACTTGCAAGAACAAGCTCGTTGATAGCATTGCTCGGATTTTAGGACCCTTCCAAGAATCCAGGGCAAAGCTTACCAACCAGAATGACTACGTGAAGGAAGTACTCCATGAAGGTGGCAAGAGAGCTCGTGCTCTCATTAAGCCCACTGTGGAAGCAGTTCGTGATCGCATGGGAGTCGTTATTTACTAAAATCTATGCGAAACGAAATCAGCGTTCATTAGCAGAGGTCCCTAAAAAGGATCTCTTTTTTATTGATCTGCACCGTCTTTTATTATATTGCATAAATTCAAGTGCCATGCTCTAATGTGTGCTGGTTCCGATCATATCAAAAATCTCAAACACAAGAAAAAAAAGATTGCATCTGCCGATATGTAGATGTAGGCATCAGTATATGATTTAATATAATAAATTTAATGAATGAAATTAATTGGGTAAATATCAAAAAATTTCTTATACAGCAAAATAAACTTTTAGCATATCCGAAATTAGACTCTGAGATACAGAAGTTATCTGAGACGTTAATGAAAATGTCCGTAATCTGTGGTGAATTTTCTAAAAATAAAAAAATGATTCACCGAATCGGAGTTTGTTTATTAAATGATGTTACTACTATAATGGTACCAGTTTGTCAGGACTATACAGCAAAGTCTGATTTTGGTGAAATTCCACCACTAGTAAAAAGACATGTCCCATTTTTAAATGAAATGAAAGAATTACTTCCGTCTATAAAAATTATGTTTTTATTGGATGATCAGGAGGCGTATGACGAAAAATTATGTCTTTCTATAGGTAAAAGTCAAACTGAATTTCTTCAATGTATAACAAATTCTTTAAAAGCAACCAGGGAGTATATTTCTCCTATGGGTTGGTCTGCATTTACCACAACTGACATGATTCAGGATTCACTCGAAAAGGAAAAAGATGCAATTGAATATCTTTCTGGAATACAATTTAAACAAAGGTTTATAACTGAAACCACTCGGCAAGCAGACAGGTATCTTAAAGTTCATTTGTCTATAACATTTGAAGATATGTGCAAACGAAGCATTAAAAATGCAGCTCAGTATGTAGTGCTAGGAAACTGTGCCGCTTCACATAAATACCTATTATGTACCCACACTACAATTAATTTGAATTGGTATCTTCAGACACAAGCAGCTGTGCTGCATGATGCAGTTTTACTATAAAAAACTTATTTATAATTAACGAAATAACATTTATATGTCAAAAAAAATATTATTATCAGGTATTCAACCTTCAGGAAGACCTCATATCGGAAACTATTTCGGAATGATGAAACAAATTATTGATTTGCAGGATAAATACAATACCTATGCTTTAATAGTGGATTATCATGCATTGAATACTGTTCAAAATCCAAATCTAATGAAAGAAAATATCATAGGTATTTTATTAGACTTTTTAGCAATAGGTCTTGATCCTGAAAAAGTTATTTTAGTAAAACAATCAGATATTAATGAACATACAGAACTTGCTTGGATTTTTGATACGATGATCTCTATGCCATATTTGATGCGATCGCATGCATTTAAAGACGCTGAAGCAAAAAATAAAAGCATAAGTGTCGGAGTTTTTAATTATCCAGTACTTATGGCAGCTGACATATTACTGTATGATTCTGATGTTATACCGGTCGGATCAGATCAAATACAGCACATTGAAATTGCACGAGATATGGCAGAAAAATTCAATTATACTTTTGGAGAAACTTTTAAAATGCCAGAAGCAATGATAATGAATGATGTGTCCATAGTGCCAGGAATCGATGGGCGTAAAATGTCAAAAAGTTATAGTAACACTATACCTCTCTTTTCTGAATTTGAAGATATTAAGAAACTTGTAATGAGTATAGTGACTGACTCTTCTGATGATGGGATACCACGAAATGTGTTTGCTATCCACAAATTAATTCGTCCCATAGTCGAACTTGAAAAAATTTATACAGAAAAGAAGGGTAAATATAAAGAATTAAAGGAGCTCCTTATAACTGATTTAGAAAACTTCATTGCACCGCTTCGTGAAAAGAGGAAAGAATTCGAAAAAGATATTCCTAAGGCCCTTATGCTTCTAAAACAAGGTGGTCAAAAAGCTAAAGAAGTTGCTTCTAAAAAAATGGAAGAGGTAAGGAAAAAGATTGGGGTTGATGTTTATTAAAAAAGTTTAAACTAAAAATATGAAAATATTTATAGGTACTGACCATGTGGGGTATGAATTTAAAAATAAACTCATTGTCCATTTAAAAGATCTAGGTTATGAAATTGAAGACAAAGGAGCTTTTGTTTTTGATAAAAATGATGACTATCCTGATTTTATTACACCTGTCGCTGAAGCTGTTGCCAAAGATTCTGAAAGTGTGGGTATTATTCTAGGTGGTTCAGGTCAGGGTGAGGCAATGTGTGCAAATAGAGTCAAAGGGGTTCGTGCAATGGTATTTTATGGTATGCAAAAAACAGTTTTACCAGTCGATGCAACTGGTCGAGAGAGTGTCGATATGTTCGAAATTATTAACCTCTCCCGAGGGCATGATAGTGCTAATATTATATCGCTCGGTATGTGCTTTATTTCAGAAAAAGAGGCAACAAATGCGGTAGATATTTTTTTAAAAGAAAGCTTTTCTAATGTAGATAGGTATATTAGGAGAATAAATAAATTTTAGAGTATTGTAAATTAATTTTGTATTTAAAAATATGCAACCACAACAATACCTAGAAAATAAACTAAAAAATTGTGCTAGGTATCAACTTTCTACACAAGACTACCGTGATCTAAAAACTATTGGTAACAAAGAATTTCTATTTAAATTAATAACTAGAAAAAAATTTCGACGCTGGAAACTGCCAGATTTGGCGAGAGAACGCATAGATACAACTCTTGATTTCTGTCTCACTCATAATGAGCCAATTATTTTCAGATTTCGATTTGGTGGTTACAAATTATGGCAATTAAAATCAGCTCCAGAAGTTGACTGGGCTGAATTTTTTTCAATTGCGTATTATTCTGAATATCTAGCACCTATCATAGCAACACACCCCGTTGGCGTTAAGCTAATCTTTGTATTGGAAGATGTGGGTATTCAAAAAATGAACAATATTTCAAAGACAGATATGGATTCGTACTATGAATCTTTTAAGAGGTTATGTGTTGAATTTGAGAAATATATACCAGAAAATTTTTCTATACAAGTAGTTCGGCATGGTTCATTATTTAATACAATTGAGGATTTTGAACAAGAGTTTAGAAATAAAATAATGGAAATTGAGGAGACGTGGAAAGAGAAGCAATCTCCTGAATATTTGAAAAGTATATTAAAAGCAGCTGCATTGAATATAAAATGGGA
This sequence comes from bacterium, assembly GCA_030855525.1. Lineage (GTDB taxonomy): Bacteria > Patescibacteriota > Minisyncoccia > Phycocordibacterales > JAKAEA01 > JALYQZ01. The sequence continues at coordinate 2,885 of JALYQZ010000026.1, read as the reverse complement.
TGGAGTTGTAGATCTTACAAAAATATCGAATGAAGATAAACAAAAAAAAATAGAGCAAAGTGCCATGATGCATGATGCTCTTGTAGATATGCCGACCATCCGTGCTTTTTCTGATAAGAATCCAAGAATAATTTTAATTTTCACTACTCCCTTGCCTAAAGTAATATCAATCGGAATGACTAAAGCATCAATAGTAAAATTCTGGGTAGGTAATGGTGTGCTCGAGGAACAGAATGGAAAATATTTGGATCATATACTATCACCAAGTCAGATTGAAAAAATTAAAGAAGTATCCTTTAAGGAAATCCCGATCAATCTTATCCAGGGTGTAAACTTTTTTATGATAAAACTTTATAGCAAGAAATTAGAACTCCTAAATATACAGTAGATTAAATTGGAAGAATCATCAATACATCTCACAAACTTGATATTTCATCAAAAACAGGAGATAGTAAAGAACATTATAGAGAAAGTGGTCGGTACAAGAGAATCATTACTAATCAATGGATATATTCCTTTAACATCAAATATCAATGTCCTCCCTATCCATCGGAATCGTCGGGCTTCCAAACGTCGGTAAATCGACGCTTTTTAATGCACTTACAAAAAAGAGTGTTCTTGCCGCTAACTACCCATTTGCAACTATTGATCCATCAGTTGGAGTCGTTGTAGTACCAGATGAGCGACTGTACAAGCTTGCAGATTTTTCTAAAACTCAAAAAACAGTTCCTGCTGCAGTAGAATTTGTAGACATTGCAGGGCTTGTGAAAGGTGCATCAGAAGGAGAAGGATTAGGAAATCAATTTCTCACGAATATTCGAGAAACAGATGCAATTGCCGAAGTGGTACGCATTTTCGAGGATGAGAATATTATTCATGTTGCCGGAAGTATTAACCCACTCTTTGATATTGAAGTAATTAATCTTGAGCTCATTCAGGCTGATATTCAGAGTGTGACAAAACGTCTAGGAAATCTCGGGCGAGACATTAAGCGAGGTGACAAACAAGCTATTCTTGAAGAACAAGTTTTAAAAAAGATAGAGGAAGCATTGAAAGCTGGGAAATTGGGGAACTCTGTACTACTTGATGAAAAAGAAGCTCCTGTTCTGAAAACACTTCATCTTCTCACCACAAAACCAATTTTGTACGTATTAAATAAAAAAGCAGGTGCAAAGAATCTTGATCAAACAGATCCTGTAAAATTTAAAGAATTAACTGACTATATAGAATCTCTTGGATCTCAATGGGTACTTGTTGATGCTCGTATTGAAGAGGAATTAAAAGAAATGGAAGGAGAAGAGAAAGAGATGTTCCGAAAAGAATTGGGTGGCGTTTCTGATGGAATAAATGATCTTATTAAAGCAGGATACAAACTTCTTGGACTCATGACTTACTTTACAACCGGAGAAAAAGAAACTCGTGCATGGACTATCGAGAATGGTTGGACTGCACCACTTGCTGGGACTGCAATTCACACTGATTTCAAAGATAAATTTATTCGAGCAGAAGTTATCGAATGGGATAAGCTTTTGGAAGCTGGATCATTTGCTGCTGCAAAGGAAAAAGGATTACTTCGAACAGAGGGGAAGGAATATATTGTAAAAGATGGAGATGTGATGGAATTTAAAATATAGCTTGACAGATTTTATACAGGGTATATACTATAAGAGTAATAGTTCATTAATTCTTACGCAGTCAATCACCTCCGGGTGAAAGACAGCATAAGGACTCATAAGCTTTTCGATGATCGCCTTCTATACATTTTGTATATGAAAGCGGTTTTTTTTTGCTTAAATTTGCAAATCATTGGCTCTATTTAGTTGATTATCCATCAAAAAGTGATATAGTTTTTTTATTACTCATCATATAATTTTATGGATACAACACAAAGCATACGGATGACTCCTCGGGACTTTTTCCACTATTTAGGTATTCTCATAGCTCTCTATATTGCTACGCCTACATTGATTGCGCTTCTTGTAAGTATTATTGATGTTGCATATCCACCGGTAGAGCGTTATTACAGCACTCCATCTATTAGCTGGCCAGTAGCAGCACTTATTGTATTGTTTCCAATCTATGCAATTCTTTCATGGATGCTTCAAAAACGATTTGTAGAACAACCTGCTCGAAAAGATTTGTGGATTCGAAAATGGTTTATTTATATAACACTCTTTATCACAGCTGCAGTGATGGTGGGGGACCTCATTATGGTTCTTTACTATTTCCTTGATGGACAGATAATCACAACAGGATTTATTCTAAAAGTATTAGCCGTATTTGTCGTTGTTGGCAGTATCTTTCTCTATTATATAAGTGACCTCCGAGATAGACTTTCGCTATCTCGCCGAAAGTTGTTTGTTGGGATTTCTACATTATTAGTACTAGGATCAATTATATTAGGTTTTATAGTTATTGGTTCTCCTCGAACACAGCGATTGATGCGATATGACCAGATGAAAGTATCAGATCTACAAAGCATACAAGGACAGATTGTGTACCACTTTCAGCAAAAGCAACAACTTCCTATCACGCTAGAAGAGTTAAATGATCCATTAAGTGGATACATACTTCCAACCGATCCTGAAACAAAGGCATTGTATGAATATCAACGGGTATCTACAACGAGCTTTAAATTATGTGCTACCTTTAACCGTCCAACAAACATACGAGAGCAATCAATGGCTCAAGACTATTATATGAGAAGTGCCAATGAAAATTGGATTCATGATGTAGGAAGAGTATGTTTTGACAGAACTATTGATCCCCAAAAATATCCTCCACTTAATCAAAAACCAATTCAATAAACTTTTTTGCATGAAAGCATACGATCATAAAGATATAGAAAAAAAATGGCAGGATGAATGGGAGAAAAGTGGTATCTA
>JALYQZ010000011.1 GCA_030855525.1 bacterium | reverse complement strand
TTATTTCTCTTGCTTCAGTAATTGCAGTACTTATGATTGTTATAGGGGGAGTAAAATACATGACAACAGATGCATACTCAGGTAAACAGGAGGGTAAAGAGATCATCAAAAGAACATTGTGGGGCATGATACTCATTATTGCATCATGGCTCATAATATATACTATCAGTCCTGGTGCGATTAATCTTGATTCAACTAAAGGATCAATCGACAAAGTTAATCAGGGCACTCCAGGAAAGCCAACAAGCAGCGGAAATGGAATTAATAAAAACAAACTAGGACCTTTGGGAAAACCTACCTTTAATACCCCACAAGGAGGTGGCTCAACTCCCTATGTTCCACCAAATTATGATGGTTACACTGATCCCAACGGTGGATATGGTGGCTATCAGCCAAGTACAAACACACCTCCTACACCTAGCGGTACTCCAACTTCTGGTGGCACAACACCTCCTCCAAGTGGAACACCCGCCCCTGTAATATCAACACCATTTAATCCAGGGTCTGGAGGAACTATCCCTTCTATTCCACCAACATCTGTAGGGGGATGGACTGACTTTGAAACTTCAGGTCCAAATGTAGTTAGAGTAGCAAGTGGTGGAAATATCAATAATGCAATTGCGTCTGGAAAAACTATTCTTCTTGAAAGAGGGGGGACATATAGTGGAGGTATAACAGTCAAAGCCAGTAATGTAACAATTGCTTCCACTGGATCAGGACCACGGCCAATAATTAAAACAAATAATTCAGGAGTTACTATAAACAATGGTTTGAGTAATGTAAAAATTATCGGTATTCAATTACAAGGTAATGGGAGTGGTGATGGTGCGGGGATCTCAATGATTGGAAGTGGAAGATCTAATATTCTCATTGAAGATAATATTATTGAAAAATTCAGTAAAGGAATTAGTGCTTCTCAATATCCAGACAATTCGACTCCAGTAAAAAATCTTCGTATTAATCGAAACGTTATTGTGGACAATTCCACAGGATCACGTCCTCAGGGAATATATACTTCAAATGTTGATGGACTTCTTATCGAAGGAAATATTTTTGACAAAAACGGCACCCGATGCAAATGCAGTGCGTCAACATTTGATCACAATATTTATCTTCAGCAATCCAATAAAAACGTTTCAGTAAAAGGAAATATTATTGCTCGGGCTTCAAGTTATGGATTGCAACTTCGATCTGGTGGTATAGCTGATAATAATCTCTTCCTTGAAAACCCAACTACTTTATTGATAGATCAACAAGGAAAAGTTTCTAATAATGTCGTTCTCGGATCTGATTATTTCGTACGTGATGGTACAAAAATTGGAGGGTTTGGTATCGAAGTAAATCGAGTTAGAAGTAATAATGTAAGTGTGGAGAATAATATTGTCGCCCATAAAGCATCTGGACTACCTTCATCTTATGCATATAGTTTTGGTGGTATAGGCAACCCTTGTGGAAACTTACCGTTATCACAATATTGTAAACCCCCACCACGTTCTTCACTTGATAATGTAGTATTTAAAAACAATATTGCCTATAATTGGTCAGGTGCGGCATTTGATAATAACCCAAATAAACCCGCTCCTGGTTTTGTAAACTCTGGAAATAGTTGGAATGGTGGAAATCAATCATCAGCACGGGATCTTCGATCATATGTAAGTTCTTTGGGAGGTAATGGGGGTATTGATGCCTTTATGAATGAAGCACGTAAACAATCTCGAGCAAATTGGCGAACTCAGTATACAGCTGATGCTGTAAATGATTATATTCGCCAAGGATATGGTAGATAACTAATATGATAAAAAAGACACTCATCATCGCAATTATTTTCTTTGTAATAGCCCTCTTAGTAGGAAGCTACTTTTTATTCTTTAATCGATCTTCTCCAGAAGCAGAAAATTCTGATAGTGAATTTCCTTTCGGTGGGTTATCTGGGGATAATCCTTTAACAAACAGTCCGGAAATTTCATCAACAGATACTTCATTGGGAGAAAACATAATTCCTGTTACTCCACTTATGAATCTCTCTAGACTCCCTATTGCCGGAACACACGTTTCAAAAGTATCGACATCCACACTAGTCCGATACAACATCCGTGCTTCAGGACATACGTATGAAGTAAATCTTAATGCAGGAACCACATCAAAATTAACAAATACTACGATTCCACGAATTCAAGAATCATTCTGGCTTTCAAATGGAACAAGAACATTGTTGCGATATGTTAATGAGACTGGAGATGGTATTACAACATATAATGCAGAAATAACAAAAAAACTTCTTGCCTCACCAACTGAAGTAGGGGAGCTCACCGGTAAATTTATGACAGAAAATATTACTAACCTTGCTGTCTCACCAGATTCAAAACGATTCTTTTTCATAACTGAGAGTGAAATGGGTGCTCAAGGATACGTAACAGATGCAGTTAATGACACCCAGACTCAGATTTTTTCTTTCCCAGTGAGCGAATGGATTACACAATGGCCAACACAAGACACTATAACTGTTACCACAAAGCCGTCTTCACGAATTGATGGGTATGTATATAGTCTCAATACAAAAACGAGAGTATTTAAAAAAATGTTAGGTGGAGTATTGGGTCTAACTACTCTTACGAATCCAACTGCAGAATATATTGCCTATGCTGATAATCAGCTCAATCTTTCTATTTTTGATGTGAAATCACAAACATCATCACCCACAAATGTAAAAACACTTCCAGAAAAATGTGTCTGGTCAAAAAAAGATACGACGATACTTTATTGTGCTGTCTCAACAAAAGCAGTATATGGAACACTTCCAGATAGTTGGTACCAAGGTAAAGTTACATTTCAAGATGAATTTTATAAAATAGATACAAAAAACAAACAGTTTGACGCTGTATCACTGCTTGAGAAAACTCACAACCAAAAAATGGATATTATAAATCCTATACTTAGTGCTCAGGATGATTACATTATTTTTACCAATCGAAATAACGGGACACTATGGAGTTTAGAAATAAATCGATAACCGATTAAGCTTGCGCGTTGTATTCTGCCTCAAGTCTTCTCTTCACAAAGAGCTCTTGGAAAATCATAAATATATTACTTGCTATAAGATAGATGGCGATAACTGAGGATAGAAGCGCAATAGGGAACATAACTAAAGGGAGAATATATCGCATTTGGACATTCATACTATGAGCCAAATCATTTTGAAATGATGATTCTGTAGGCTTCTTAGACTTAGGAAGTGCTAAATTAATTTGAATAAATTGAGTTACAACTGCAAGAATAGCCAAAATAAAACTCTTTCTCATGAGATCTATGCCGAGAAATGACATTGCAACATCAACAGGCGCATGAACAAAACTATAAAGGATAGTTGTATCTATTGTGGGGAGTCCACTCTGAAATACATTATAAAGACCGATAAGAATAGGGAGTTGTATAAGAAGTAGGAAAAATCCAGCAAATGGATTGATACCTTTGTCTTTATATAGCTTCATAAGCTGCTGTGCTTGAGCCTGCTTATCCTTTGTATTCTTTTTGATACTTTCTACCTCAGGTTCAATTCTCTTCATTTGTAGTTGAGTTTTGATTGAAGATTTAGAAAGAGGGAAGAGAATAAGTCTAATAAGAATGGTAAGGAGAATAACAGCAAGACCAGCACTATGACCAGGTATCTTTTCTATAATAAAAACCAATGCATTATAAACTGGTATATAAAATAACGTTGAAAGTATTCCGTGTTCCATGGTCGCATTGTATCAAATCATTATAATAAAGGAATCTTGAATGATTTTTCTATAATAATTGCTAGCTCTTTTTTAATATAATCGACTGAAAGACTAGAAAAACCCTTTTTAATAAATAAAATTCCGGCATATCCAGGTGGGATGGATGAAAGAGACATAGAAAGCACTGAATAGAGGCGTCTTTTTAATACATTTCTAGATACTGCTTTATTTTCTACTTTTTTTGAAACCACAACGGAAAAACGACTCAGGTTTTGAGCCGTTATTCGATGAATACGAAGAGAAATATGATCTGAATGGTACGTAGTACCAGATTTCATGATTTCATCAAAAAGCGCAGTGGATACTCTCCTGTTGTGAGGGAGCATAGATGAAATCCTCCTATGCAGCTAACTTCTTTCGACCTTTTGCGCGCCTTCGCTTGATGGTGTTCTTACCACCTGGAGTACTTTGGCGAGCAAGAAATCCGTGTGTTTTGCTTCGCTTTCCTTTCTTTGGGTTGTATGTTCTCGACATAATGGACCAGTATAGGATAAATAGGGGTAAATGTAAACTCTTATCCACAGTTTATCAACATACTTATAGACTGTGCACAAGTTCTCCGATTGTTTATAAGGTATATAATTAATCATCAATTTACCTTTGCGATTTGAACTATGGACACTAAAAAACTTTGGGAAAACGCCCTTGCAGAAATAGAAATCACTGTATCAAAAGGAAACTTTAATATGTGGTTTAAAGATACCTATATATCTCGTTTTGAAGATGGAATTGTATATTTAAGTGTTCCCAATGTCTTTGTTAAAGACTGGTTATTCAATAAATTCCACAAGTTCATCATTAAGTGTTTGAGAACTAACGCTGATGTTCGGGGCCTCGAGTATGTGGTATCTAAAGATGAACCCAAACGACCAGACTCTCAACAACCAAAGCCTTTAGTTACTAACCCAACAAGCGAACTACCTCTCAGCGATTACTATATAAATAAAGATGATAATCTCAATCCTCGATATACCTTTGATTCATTTGTTATTGCTCCCTTTAATGAGCTCGCTCATGTAGCCTCACAAGCTGTCATTAAAAAACCTGGTATCACCTACAATCCATTATTTATCTATGGAGACACAGGAAGAGGGAAGACCCATCTTATCCAAGCAATTGGAAATCACCTTAAAACTGCTACATCTAAGAAGATTTTCTATGTAACGTCAGAAAAGTTTGCACTCGACTATATCAACTCAGTGCAGACAAATAAAGTTAATAATTTTAAAGAAAAATACCGAAAGTACGATGTATTAATCATGGATGATATTCAATTTCTTTCAAATAAGGAGAAAACTCAGGAAGAACTCTTCCACCTCTTTAATAATCTCTATGACGATAATAAACAAATTGTATTTTCATCTGATAAGCATCCAAACTACATTCCGCACCTTGAAGAGCGTTTGAAATCACGTTTTGGAGCTGGAATGATAATTGATATTCCGCATCCTGATCAAGAATCACGAGCAGCTATCCTTCGAGCAAAGGCAAAAATACATAATATCGATTTATCATCAGAAATAATTGAATTCTTAGCTTCATCTATAGAGGGAAATATTCGAGAAATTGAAGGAGCATTAAACTCTGTGGTTATGCATTATCAAATAAAAGGAAGGGAACTCAACCTTAATGATATAAAAAACCTTATCAAAAACAATGCTAAGCCTAAAAAAGCAGTGTCAGTAAAAGATGTTATCAAGACTATTGCTGATTTCTACAACATAGAAGAGGCAAGTATCTATGAAAAAACTCGAAGAAAAGAAGTTGTACGCCCTCGACAACTTATTATGTACATTCTTCGAGAAGAATTTGATGTGTCATATCCATCCATAGGCCAAAAACTTGGAGGGAGAGACCACACCACAGTTATCCACTCATGTGAAAAAATAAAAAATGAACTTAAGACTAATCATATTCTTGCACAGGAGTTAAAACAGATTAGATCTATGTTTTAAAGTGGATAAAACTGGGGATAACTCTGTGGATAAGGTGGATATAACATGTGTGTAGAGTGTGGTAAAAGAAGGGAAGAAGTGTTGATAACGATAGGCTGTGGAAAAGTTATTAAGAGTCTCAAGAGGTTGTACCCAAATGTCCTTTAAGAATAGTTCTTAGAATACCTATATAATAAGGACTATATCCAAGATATACACATATCCACAGGCCTAATAATAGTAATATGTTTTTTTATAGAAAATAATAATTAATTAATAGCCATGAAAATTGAATGCTCTCGGGACAAATTGGTAGAAGCAATCGGGAAGGCAGAAAAAATTACAGGTAAGAACCTTACATTACCAGTTTTGAGCTGTATTCTATTTGAAGCTCAAGGGAGAAATCTTATTTTACGAGCTACTAATCTTGATATTGGTATTGAAATCGCACTTCCTGTAAAAGTTGAGGTAGAAGGAAAGGTTGCAGTTCCTGGGAGTATTATAAACAGCTTTGTTTCTAATGTTCAGAGTAAAAATATTCACCTCGAAGTCGTAGAAGGAAACCTTAAAGTAACTTCAGATACAACAACAACTGTTATTAAATCTATTAATAATGAGGATTTTCCAACCATTCCAAAGCTTGAGGGGGAGAAAACACTTATCCTTAATGCCAAAGAGCTTATAAGGGGAATTAAAGGTGTGTGGTACAGCTCGGCACAATCAAGTATGAAACCAGAACTTTCGAGCGTCTACGTGTATTCTGAGGACGATACAGCGGTGTTTGTAGCGACAGACTCATTCCGTTTAGCTGAAAAAAAAATAAAAATAAAAAATGCTAAAGATATTAGTTCAATTTTAATTCCGGTTAAGAATGTTTCAGATATTTTACGAGTTCTCGAAGGGTGTTCAGGAGATGTAGATGTTTCTATCTCAAAAAACCAAATTTCATTTAATTATGAAGGGGTTTACCTTACTTCACGTGTCGTTGATGGAGTATTTCCAGATTATCGACAGATTATTCCAAAGGATTACAAAACAAATATTACACTTTTGAAGCAGGATCTCATTGGAGCACTTAAAATTGCTACTATTTTTTCTGATAAATTTAATAAACTGACTATTAAAGCTCATCCAAGTGAAAAGCTCTTTGAGTTATCCACTCGCAATGCCGATGTTGGGGAAAACAGTAATAGACTTGAGGCTGTGACCGAGGGAGAGGATGTAGATATCAATTTTAACTACAAATATATTACTGATTGTTTCCAGTCTGTAGAATCAGATAGTGTATCTCTTGAATTTAATGGTCTCACACGCCCGCTTATTATTCGAGGAGTAAATGATAAGTCATTTATGTACTTGGTGATGCCCATTAATAAGTAGTACACTTAGGGTATGAACCCTCTCCAGAATTTTCTCGATAGATTCCAGAAACTCCTTACCTATCCCGGGCAGGTTAAAAAGCCGATTTTGGAGTGCCTAGAAAAGATTTCAAAAATAAAACTTACAGAAAAAGATATTGATGTCAAAGAGGGAATAATCTATTTACGACTCCAACACCCAGCAATAAAAAATGAGATCTTTATGCGTAAAAATCTCATTCTTGCCGAGCTTCGTGATTGCGTTGGAGCCAAAGCTCCGTACGATATTAGATAAACTTAGTTATTGATGATGAACCTGATTTCTGTTTCACCTCGGTTTTCGTATTCGTCATAAGCAATGACTTTTAGGGTATTCATTTTCTGAATGTTTTGAATATCTTTTACTTGAATACGTGTGTCGAATGGTTTTTTATTTTCTGTTTCCATCAAAAATCCATTCATATAGTATTCAACCTTTCTAATATCGAACTTATTTTCTATATTTATTGAAGCTGAGATTCTATCATCTCGATTAAAGCTAGCCCCTGCTGAAGGAGAGGTAATGCTTACACGAGGGACTGCATCAGGTGTATGGACATCATCTGATTGAGTTGGTGGTTGTGGATTTCCAATATTACCTCCATTACCAAGGATCCAAGCTTGAACCGGTTTTTCCCATAAATTAAATTGTGGATCAGCATAAGGATTAGAGGGAGGTGGACCTTTAGGATTATTCTTATCTATCCAGAAGAGAATGGTGTGTGCATCAGGAACAGCTCGTTCTTCTCGAAGTTCAGGAGGAGTAAGGTCAGTAGCAAGCTTGCCTGTTGTTTTATCAATAGTATAGGTTTGTCCTCCTTGCCAGATACCACGAAGAATTGGTTTTAGGTTTGGATCTATAGGATCAGGACGTTTGAAAGTTTCTACAGGAATTTCTTTTAATACTTCATCCATAAATGCACGCCAGAGGGGAGCAATAATAAATCCAGATGTCTTCTTTACCATAGAAGAATTGTCATTGTTTCCTGCCCATGCACCAACAGCTATTTTAGGAGTGTAACCTACAATCCACACGTCTCGATAGTCATTGGTTGTACCCGTTTTTAAAGCAACTTCTTGATTAGGGAAATCAGTAGGAGAATTAGGGCCATTCAACGGCAATCGCGCATTATTATCGTAGAGAACATTGTTGAGAAGAAGCACCGATTGCTCTGGATATGCTTGGGTTGGAGCTTCTTTGAACTCTTCAAGTACTTTTCCATTTCTATCGGTGATCTTTACTATTGCTACGTGATTGTTTTTAATCCCATTGTTAGCAAATACACCGTAGGCACTTGTTAATTCAAGTGGAGAAACTTCACCACCTCCAAGGACGAGTGTTAATCCATATTGATCGATTTTATTGAGGCTGGTAATACCAAGATCTTGTGAAGTTTGAAGAGTGTCTTTAAGCCCTGCAAGATAAAGTGCCTTAATAGCAGGAACGTTGATGGATTGAGCAAGAGCATTACGCATACTCATTGGACCACGAAACTTGAGGTCATAGTTTTGAGGCATATAACACGTTGCACCTGAGGAAAGTGGGTTTCCATCAGCATCACATGTGGTAGAAAACTGTGTTGGAACATCGAAGAGAACAGTATCAGGAGTGAATCCTTTATTGAAAGCGGTAAGATATGCAAATGGTTTGAATGCTGATCCTGGCTGTCGGTTAGCGGTAGTTACGTTAAAGTTTCCGTCTATTTCTTCATCAAAGTAATCTCGAGATCCAACCATTGTAAGGATGTGTCCATTAACAGGATCAATTGCAACGAGTGCTGCATTTTCGGCATTAAATTTCTTCTCATTATCTAGTGCATATTTCTTTACAATTTCCTCAGCTTTTTGTTGAAGATTGTAATCGATCGTGGTGATAACTTTAAGGTTGCCGCTTTCTACTTCTTCCTCACCATATTTTTCAATGAGATAATCTTTTACATACATCACAAAGTGTGCAGCTTTGATATTGTTTCGTTCTTGAGCTTTGAAGGTTACTGGTTCATTTTTTGCTTTTTCATATTCTTCATCTGTAATGTATCCAACCTCATTCATCTTGAGAAGTACCAAATTCTTTCGAGCATCTAAGAGATTACGATTTTTTCCATATGGAGAATAACGGCTTGGTGCTTGGGGGATAGCAGCAAGATATGCAGATTCAACCAATGTTAAATCTTTTGCAGATTTTGCAAAGAAATTTTTACTAGCTTCTTCAATACCATAGTAATTTCCACCGTATGAAGTTCCGTTTAAATAGAGGTTAAGAATTTCATCTTTACTCATAACACTTTCTAGTTTGAGAGCAAGAACCCATTCTTTGATTTTTCGCGAAATCTTTTTATCTGCAGTAAGAAGCGAGTTTTTAATAACTTGCTGAGTGATAGTGGATCCTCCCTGGCTAAATTCCATAGTTGTAATGTTGGCTAAAACTGCACGTGCAATAGAGGTAAGATTGATACCTTGGTGTTCATAAAAATCTTTGTCTTCTATTGCTATAGTAGCTTTTTTAAGAATTGGTGAAATTTCATCAAAAGGAACTACTTGTTGTCGGGCATTTTCGTTGAGATCAAAAAGAAGTACTTCACCTGTTTTGTCATAAAGCTTTGTAGAGCCTGCAAGGACTTTGTCTTGAAATGACTGTAATTCAGGGATTTTTAGAGTTGCTACCCACAAAATTACTCCTCCAGTTGCAAAAAGGAATCCAATTCCTCCAATCATGAGAATACGCATCCAGTGCTCTTTTTTTGAGAACCAAGACATTATTTTTTTGAGACCTCGAGAACTATTTTTTGACATTGTTAAATCGTATCACACCCCACCTTTTAATCAATTATTGAGGCTGTAAAATAACGACAAAGAGCCATATTTATGCTAGATTATTCGTATATATGGATACGGTACAGCGAGAATTAGAAATTGATGAGCTTTTAACCCGAGGAGTAGGAGAATTTATTGATCCTGAGGGTTCATTTAAAAAGAAGCTTATTGAAAAGAGTAAGGGTATATATACAAAACCTATTGTAATTAAATTTGGTGTTGATCCAACACGTCCTGATCTCCACCTCGGACATGCTGTGGTTTTACGAAAACTTCGAAAATTCCAAGAATTGGGATGCAAAGTTGTATTTCTCATTGGAGATTTTACCTCACAAATTGGAGATCCTACAGGAAAGAGTAAGGTTCGTCCAGAATTAGCAGACGCTGAGATACGAGCAAATATGAAAACCTACCTCGAACAAGTAGGAAACATCCTCATTACGACAGACCCAAATGTTTTTTCATGGATAGGTAACGCAGACTGGTTTACCGCAATTACGGACCTTATTAGTGAACCAAAAACTATAAAACTTACGGATTCTAAGGATCCTCAAAAGTTTATCAATATTGATGCTAACAGTTTTATAGGTAAAGCAGTACTCTTTGAAAATACTCGGATGCAGATCAATGATCTTAAACTTCGAAAGAATATTCAGGTTATTACACTAAGAACATTTATTAGTACATTGCGTAACGTTACTCATTCTCAGCTCATAGAACGAGATATGTTTCAGGATCGTTTGAAAACGGGAACTGAGCTTTACATGCACGAGATGATGTATCCAATACTTCAGGGGATAGACTCTGTTGTAATTCATGAAATATATAATGGTTGTGATCTGGAAGTGGGTGGAACCGATCAGCATTTCAATATGCTCATGGGGCGTACAATAATGAGAATATCAAAACAATCAGAGCAGGCGGTGCTTTCATTTAAGCTTCTGGAAGGGCTGGATGGTAAAGAGAAAATGTCCAAGAGTCTCAATAACTATATTGGAGTAACCGATGAGCCGAATGATATGTACGGTAAGGTTATGTCTATCCCAGATAGCTCACTTGTAAACTATTTTGAACTCACTACATTTACTCCCCTTGAAGAGGTAGGAAAAATTAAAAAAGAGATTGAGTCAGGAAAAGTAAATCCAAAAGATTACAAGATGCAGTTGGCAAAACAAATTGTGACGATCTATCACGGAAAAGAAAAGTCAGAATCTGCTGAACAAAATTTCAATGCAACTTTTTCCAAAGGAGGTATCCCAGAAAATATTGAAACTGTAGATGTTGAGAAGGGTCTATTCCTAAGTGATATTTTCGTTGGTAATGAAATTGTAGCTTCAAAAACAGAATGGAAACGACTTGTGGGAGAAGGTGCCGTACAAAATATGGATACAGGAGAAAAAATTACAGATCCATTTATTAAAGCCGAAGAGGATGCGTCGTATAAAGTGGGGAAGCGAAGATTTATAAGAATTCATATCAAATAAAAAAACCGTGATGCTCCTATTGGTGCGTCACGGTTTTTTTTATTTAGAATGCTCCCCGATCATCTTCTTCATGGAAACCATACATTTCATCGTCGTCATCTGAAGTATCATCATCGTCGTCATCTCCATCCCCAAAATCATCCGCATCGAGTTCGTCTGCGTCTTCATCCGCATCTTTATCATCTTGCTTTTCTTCATCGTCCTCAAAATCAGACTTTTCGTTGATTTCCTTATCTTCATCAAGCATATAAAATGGATCTAACTTCTGCATACTATTTATAATCTGTTTATTGAATTAAATGACCTATTAACTAAATGTTTCATAGTTTTACCAGATCTTAGTTATTTTGCAAGAATTTTGCAAACTGAGCAGCCTATTTCTGTGGATAAGTAGTCTTTTCGGTGGCAAAAAAGGTAATTCCAGCTGCGATAGCATCATATTCATCATCATACTTTATCTTCTTATCGATTTTTATGAGCTTAGGGATCATATTAATAATATGCTGCTTATCACTTTTGCCGTAGCCTGTTACTGCTATTTTAATATCAGCGGGGTTATATTCATATACGTTCAGTCCATTGCGTGAAGCTTCTGCTAAAATGACACCTCGAGCTTCAGCAACCAAGAGTGCCGTCTTCACATTTTTACTAAAAAAAAGAGTTTCTATTGAAAGTGCTGTGGGTTTATATTCCTCGATAATTCGATCAATTTCAATAGCAACCATCGCTAGACGTTCGTGATGTGTTTTGGTTTTTGGTGTAAAAAAACAATCGGAATAAATCAGTGTTTCTTTTTGAGAAGAAATTTTTTCGAGTATTGCTATTCCAAGTCGCTCATATCCAGGATCTATTGCAAGTATTCGCATAGATTATTCGGCGTTGGTATAGACTTCTTGCACCTCGTCATTATCTTCGAGTTCTCCTATAATTTCTTCAAGTTTCTTTCCATCATCTTCTGTAATCTGCACCATCGTATTTGGAATCCATCCTTCGTTTGTTTTTTCAAATGCCCACGTAGCTGATCCAATGCCTGCAAGGGAATAACCATGTTTCGAGAAAATATGTTTTACTTCCGCCGCTGCTTTGTTGCGATTATCTGTAAGAGCCTCAACAACGAGAGCGCATCCTCCAGGACCATATGCTTCGTAGGTAATATTTTCCATTGATGTTGAGTTATCAGTCGTTGCTTTTTTCACTGCTCGATCAATAGTATCGTTGGGCATATTAGCTTCCTTTGCTTTTTTGATTGCTGCAACAAGACTGGGTGATGTCATAATACCGTTTGCTTTCTTTGCTTCTACACCAATGTATCGCACGAGTTTACTAAACTCCTTACTTCGTTGTGCGTCTGATGCACCTTTTTGTCTCTTTATTTTTGACCATTTATTATGTCCTGACATAGTGTGTTTATAGTATCAATCTCATTAGGTTTGTCTAACTTATATCAGGCTTATGCCAGAGCTTATAGTAATCTGTCTTGTTTCTTTGGAGGAGTGAGGCCCAAATGGAGATATGCTTTGTCTGTTGCAACACGTCCGCGTGATGTTCTTTCAAGCATTCCTGTTTGAATGAGATACGGTTCATTAAATTCTTCAACCGTTGCTTGTTCTTCTGAAAGGGAAGCAGCAATAGTATTAAGTCCAACAGGACCACCATTGTATTTTTTAATAATGGCATCAAGAATTGATCGATCAGAAGCTGTTAGACCTAGATCATCTACTCCAAGCATATCGAGTGCTTTATCTACTGTATCTTT
>JALYQZ010000025.1 GCA_030855525.1 bacterium | reverse complement strand
CCATCGCTTGCTCGTTTTACGGCTATCTCCGGATGAAGTTTTGCATAGTGAGGATCTTGAAATGCAGTGATTCTTCCAATAACATAAATATTTTTCTCATGAAGCGTTTTTATAAATGCTTCCATGTCAGGTGCGTAGCATCGATCAGAGAGAAATGAGGCGAGCTTTGGATCACGTGGTGTAAATGAAAGAAGCCCTGTGTAATCTTTAATATCAATAATAACAGCATTCAATTCAGTCCGCTCAATCTGGGCAACGAGATCATCACGAAAGTGTTTAGTCCCGGCAACACAACTCGACATATAAATAGCTTTTACTTCCTTTGGAATCGGAATGTGTGCAGCAAGGGGGATTTCTTGCTTAGAGACTATTGGCTCGTCTGTTTTTGCATCAATCTTTGTAGCAATACCAGCAACACTATAAGTATCTCGAGTAAAAAATGGAATGATTGCAAAAATAAGCACTAAGACAAAAATAAAGAATCCCGCAATTCCGAGAGCTATCTTATGCTTGTTCTCCATTGTTGATGCGCGATTCTTCGACGATGTTTTTTTGATATGTTTTACCATGCATTTCTGATCTTCTACGAATATGAGATAGTACCGCGAGCGTTACCATAACACATCCTATACCTACTAAAATTACAGTCTTTGTATATGCGGGCAATCCCATAAGTGGTACAACAATAATAAGAATTCCAAAGATAATTTGAACTTTATTAGCGGACATAACAATAGTATAACGTATACCTATAGCATTAGCCACTTATTTACTGAGGAGATGTTCCCCAACTTTGTAGATATCACCAGCTCCCATAGTAATCACAATATCCCCCTTTTTACACTCATCTGTAATATACTTTTCTATAGCCTCAAATGATGGAAGTGCTACTGATGAGCCATTATTCATAATAATCTGATCTGAAAGGATAGCAGCAGAAATACTTGGATCTTCTGGTTCACGAGCTGCATAGATAGGAGCAATAATTACCTGATCAACATCACTAAATGCTCTGGCAAATTCTTTGAGATGCTGTTTCGTGCGACTGTATAAATGAGGTTGAAAGATAGCAATGATTTTTTTGTCGGGAAAGAGTTCTCGAGTACCTTTAAGTGTCGCCATTATCTCGGTTGGATGGTGACCATAATCATCGTATATTTTTACTCCTTTTTTTGTACTCCCTTTGTATTCAAATCGTCGCCATGTACCGCTAAATGATTCAAGCGACTTCTTAGCCTGTACTCGAGGGATTCCTAACACATCAGCTACAGCAAGAACTGCTGCAGCATTGGAAAGGTTATGTGCACCCGGAATTTTAAGCGCCAAATTCATATCCCCAAAAAGTTCGTAGTCCACAACGGTTGTTTCAATACTTCGAACGACATCACCTATATGAGGCATCTCAAGGTCACATACTATTGATCCATCAGATGCTGTTTTTTTAATCAATTCCCGAAAAGCAGATTTTATATCCTCGATGTCTTTATAATAATCGAGATGATCATCATCAATGTTTGTAATGACTAAGATGTTGGGATAAAGATTTAAAAATGAGCGCTTGTATTCACAGGCTTCTACCACAAGGTACTTGCTCTTCCCTGCTATAAAATTTGATTGTTGGTCTTTGAGAAAACTTCCTACAATAACTGTTGGATCCATTTTTGCATCAATAAGCATTTTTGCAATCATAGCAGTCGTTGTAGTTTTTCCATGTGTTCCAGCTACAGCAATAGTAAATTTGTCTTTAGAAATTATTCCTAGCGCCTGCGGATAGGTTATGCACTCGATCCCTACCTTTCGAGCTTTCATGAGCTCTAGATTATCATCCGTAATAGCAATAGTATAAATAACAAGATCTGCTTTTGCAGGTACGTTTTTTTCACTCTGACCAATCGTAACAGAGATGCCAATTTTCTCGAGTTCTCCTGTAACTTCTGATTCATCTCTATCAGATCCAGTAACCTTCTTCCCTTCCAGCATCAACATCCTCGCTATAGCAGAAATTCCGATACCACCAATACCAATAAAATGAACGTGTTTTATTTTTGAAAAATCGGTGATCATAGGTTTATAACCTATTGTACTAAGAAGGAAGCGATTCAACAATCTTCACAAATTGATCTCCACGATCAAACTCATTGATAAACATTCCATATGATGCGAAAGCAGGGCTCAACAAAACACTATCCCCAGGTTGAGCAATCTCGAATGCTTTATCAACTGCTTTTTTGAGCGTGTCATAAACAAGTGCATCACCTTTTATCTTCTCAGTTCCCGTCCCAGCAAGCCATACCACAGCTTTCGTATGCTTTGGAATTTCTTCTACCAGTTTGCTCATATCGAGTTGTTTATCAGCACCACCAGCAATAAGGATAATGTTTGTTTCAAGAGCTTTAAGCGCAACTATAGTTGCATCAGGTGTTGTTGCTGTAGTATCGTTATATATTTTTATACCTTTATATTCACGGATAAGTTCTAATCTTCCAGGTACTCCTTTAAATTCTTCCACAACTTTTCTCGTAACTTCATATGGAACACCAACAATATTTGCAACACGAATCACCAAAGCAATATTATCGAGATTATGCTGACCAGAAAGCTGTACACTCCAATCTTTGGGAACAATTTCACCACTCAAAGCAATTGGATGCTGAGCAAGGTTCTGGAAATGCTTTGCTGTTATCAAATGACCTACTGTAGGACCAGTAATAAGATAGTCATTTTGTTTTTGGTATAAAAATATATTAGCTTTATCATCAAAATACTTTTCCATATCACCTTTATAATAGTTGAGATGGTCATTTAAAAAGTTGGTAAACACAGCAATATGTGGACTTATTTTTCTCTCACCAAATCCCTGAAGCTGCCAAGAGTCTAGTTCGAGAACCGCAATATCACCTTTCTTTGCTTCTCGTAGAAATGAAAGTGTCGAAACGCCTTTTACATTTCCTCCTAAAAATATTCTGACAAATTTTTCTTTATATGCTTCCTTCAGCACGTCATACAACAAATGTGTAACAGTAGATTTACCACGTGTACCAGTAATTCCAATAAGTGTTGCGGGAGTAAGAGCAGCAAAAAGCGAAGCACTCATTTCTATTGGGATATTGTTTTTTCGAGCTTCTTCGATATAAATAGAATCAAGTGGTACTCCTGCAGCTTTTAAAATAAAATCTCTGTTTTGAAAATCTTCAAGTCTATGCTCTCCAAGCATAAATGTAATTGTCGGGAAAGCCTTAAGTGCATCTACGCTTGCTTTCAACTCTATTTCCGATTTTAAATCAGTCACAATAAGCTCTGCTCCTTCTTCAGCAAGAAATTTTATATCTCCAACTCCTCTTCCAAGAAGTCCCAGACCCATCACAGTGATTTTTTTATTTTTAAAATAATCTTGAGTGTACATAAATTAATATCCCATTTCAACCAAAAGTTCGTTAAAAAGATCGTCCGCTTGTGGATAGATACCTGTATCCTTAAGTTTAGAAAATGTTTCTCGTGCCTCAATGATTCTTTCTTTAGCAGCGAGAATATTTATATCAAAATTGCTATACATTTTTTTAAGAGCATTTTTAATTTCTTCAGCTTTAGGACTTCCATTTATAACCTGATTACTATTTACTACTTCATCAAAACGAACTTTTTGATGAATAGCAAAACCCAACTGGCTTTCTATCCATCCCAACATATCTTTTGCAATTTTTGCTTTTTGATCAGGAGTCATTACTGCAGCCCCCCTTTCATGTTCAAATCTAAGCCTCTCTCGAAGTTCTTTATACTCTGCATTTCCTGCAGATTTAAATCCTTCGGGAGAAACTTTTCCTACATATGACAAATCGGCAAGACCACTTGCTAGCGTTGAGATAGGACTTTCAGCTGTGAGATATTTTTGATCAAATTTAAGTCCTTCTTCTTTCCCTTCTTTATTTTTAACAAGGTAGGGACGTAGATCTAGATCTTGTCCCGCCTCATCCTTAATAGTTAAATACTCAGGATTAATAGGGGCCATACCGGCAACAGGATAGGTTGCTGCGATCCCGGCATCAATCTTTGGGTACATTTCTTTTGTAAATACTTTCCAGTCAGGATCAATTTTTTGGAGAATTTCTTTCGTTTCCTCTGCACTTTCTTTTTCGTTCCCTTGGAAATCCTCACTGACTGCTTCTTGTAAGTTTGGAGGAACATCACCAATTCCCCAACCTCGTATTCTCATTCGTTGCCCAAACTGGAAGGATTTTGGATCACAACTAATAAGATAGTTAACAACAAGGTCATGCCCCCGAGCAATAGTTCGAACAGTAAGTTCATCATTTTCGTCTATCAGTGAAGGATCTATGCTACTGATAGTATTTAAAATATCAACGGCAGACTCTTCAAATTCACGGACATGCTCAGGATTGTGAAAAAAATCATTTCCATACCGTTCAGCCATGATTTTCTCTAATTCTGATAATGCAGTAATAGCAGTACTACCATATTCTAAATCTGAAATTCCTAACTCTGCTTCAAGGTCAGAAAGCCTATCTTCCGAAGCTTGTTGTCGAGTACCTCTGTCTGCTACTAATACTTCAGGATTTTCAGGCTTAACCTCAGCAGTTTTTGGAATTGCTTCGTTACCTGAATCTGGTATCTGTTCTGCAGAAAAATCGTTTGTCTTAGAAGTCTCCATTGTAATCATATTATAAATGAATAAGTATATTATATGTTGTTTTATATGTTTATCAAAAGGATGACAAGAGCCAGTACAAATATACCGTACTCTATAATTGTTACTGGATTTACCCGAAAGTAGAAAGTGGTAATCCAATGTTCTCCGGGCTTTGTGTATTTTTCTTGTGAGAAAAATTTATAGTACTTATTAGAAAATGGCCACCAAAATTTAACACCATGTCCAATCCACAAAAGATCATGTACTAAATGAATAGAGACGCCAAGAGCCATAATAATAGCCCACGCCGGTCCAATAAAAATATAAACAATGAGAATAATAGGGATATAAACCAATGGGTAATGGGTCCATCCTCGATGTTGTTTGAACACTTTCTTAAGTCCCGGAATAAGATAGATGATCATATCAATATCTGGTAGCAGAGAAAAAACAATACTCCATATGAATAATGATGGGGTAAGAGCCACATCAAGCACGTGATGCCCAAAGAGCGCGAGAAGAATACCTATTCCAATATCTGCAATCATGCACCTATCATAGGGTCAAAACCTTTTTTTGCAAGGCTACCAAACAACGTTCCTACTGGTTGAATTTCACCTTTATAAAATAATCCTGTTGGACTTTCTTCATGACTCAGCGGTCCATGAAGTGCGTAGTGCCATCCCACCATATATTCATCTCCATACCATCCCATACCAAGCACAGGATAACCAAGCTCTCGTAGAGTATTAATAACTTCGTATGTTTTTTTACACATATCTAGTGCATGATCTGGCCATGCATTGGTTTCTGTATGAAGCATTGGTAAATGATATCGATCCCAGTAAATTACGACAAGATCTGCTAGACGAAATGGTGCATCATGCCGTTCATCAACAATTATTTTTTCTTTATATCGATGGATGTTCGTCGGATAGTGATCGATTCCAAGGACTGTGTTCCGAGTATTACCATGCTCCATACACCATTCATAATCTATATCTGGAAGATTATGCTGATTCATGTATGCTTTCATTGTTTCATCTCGATGACCAAAAATAAGATCAAGTGCTGCAAATCGACGTAGATTAAATGCATTCACTTCAGGCATTCGATGTCCCGCTGTATCTTCTGCTATAGCAACTTCAAAGCTTTCGTTTTGAATAAAGATAGGCTGCCCTTCTTTATTATCTTTTTCCCAAATACGTTCTATTTCTTCCTTTGCGAGTATTGCTGCACGAGCAATGTTTTTTATTGCATTCATAAAGAGTTTATCTTCATTCCATGCACTTCGATGCCCTTCATTCCAAATTCCAAACTTCGTAGAAAAATTTGCAGTAACAAATGGTTCATTGATAAGTGTAAAATATTTTATGTGAGGGAAATTCCGTACAAAATGTCCCACGTATACTGCATATTCAATAGGAAATCCATTATTTTGGAAAAAGGTTTCATGGGGGTTATTTTCATGAAGCCATTCTGGCAAACCAAAATGCAAGAGATCAACCATTACTTCAATACCCAGTTCCTTACATTTTGCCAATACTTTTTCTGTGAGAGAAAAATCATAAACATCTTTTCCAACATGAGTTTGAGAATACGGTGGACCAAATCGTAGCCATCTAATGCCGAGATCGTAGATGTTCTCGATTCTCTTTTCCCAGTGTTCATGAAAATTGTGTGCTTCTACAAGTTGATTGCGACGGTTATTACTTACCCATGGGTCAGAGCTCTCTATACCTGTAAGAAATATCCCTCGAGATGGGAAAGAGGCTATTATATGCTCGACATTTTGTGACCACATATGAGCATAGACATCATAACCTTATTATCCTTACAATAAAAAACAGAGCCACTGCCCTGTTTTTTATTGTGCTCAGTGGAACGGTATTAAATTGTTTCTACCAATAACATGTTTGTATCGACTTTCTTTCCAAATGGCATTCCAATAGCGACAACTACTTTATCCCCCTTCTCAGCAATTTTGTTTTTTATACAATGAGTTCGAATAAGTTTCAAAACATCATTAAGCATAGTTGTTTTCTCAATTTGAATTGGCATAACACCAAAACTCATAAGGAGTTGCTTCGCTGTTTTCTCATTTGGAGTAAGAGCAAGAATTGGCTGAAGTGGCTTGTAGCGAGAAATCATTCGTGCGGTAAAGCCAGAATTTGTAAATGCAACAATCGCCTTTGCATCCAGAGTATTTGCAATATCTACGGCTTCATTTGTGATAGCATCAGCAACTCGATTTTCAAGAGATGCATGCTTGTAATCCTGTCTTCCAAGAACTTGTTCCATGTAGAATTCATCATTCTCAATGTTAAGAGCTACTCGAGTCATTACTTCTACTGATTCTACGGGAAATTGTCCAAGCGTAGTTTCTTCAGAAAGCATGATCGCATCTGTTCCATCAATAATTGCATTTGCAATATCAGAAACTTCTGCTCGAGTTGGAACAGGGCTACTTATCATAGATTCCAGCATATGAGTTGCAGTGATTACCATCTTTCCTTGTTCGTTACATTTCTTGATGATACTCTTTTGAACCATCGGTACATTTTCTGCACCAATTTCGATTGCCATATCTCCTCGAGCAATCATCACTCCGTCTACGAGTTCGATAATAGAATCAATATTTTCTAGACCTTCTACATCTTCAACCTTTGCAATAATCTTTGCTTCCGATTTTGCTTTGTTAAGGAGATTTCGGAGTTCTACAATATCTTCACCACGTCGTACAAATGAGAATGCAACAAAATCCAATTTGTTTTTGAGAGCAAACTGAAGATCTTTCTTGTCTTTGTCTGTGAGAGAACTAATAGAAAGGTGTGCACCAGGAAGGTTGATACCTCGCTTGTTTTTTGTCTCTCCTCCTACAAGCACTCTTGTAATAATTTCATTACCTTTAATATCAGTAATTTCAAGTTTCTTCTTTCCATCGTGGAGCAAGATAAATCCTCCTACCTGTACTTCTTTAGGAAGTGGTTTGTAGTTTACAGAAACTCGTGTTTCATCTCCTTCAATATCCTCGGTAGTAAGTGTAAATGTCTGACCTACTTTAAGATCAATGACACCGTTTTTAAAGTTTCCAATTCGAATTTTTGGTCCTCCAAGGTCCTGCATGATAGCAGCTTGAATACCTGTCTTCTTTATGGCTTTTCGGAGATTGTCTACCTTTATCTGATGTTCTTCAAAATCTCCATGAGAAAAGTTGAGGCGCATAATATTAAAACCAGCTTTCAAAAGCTGTGAAAGCATTTCTTCTGATTTTGTAACTGGACCAATTGTTGCAACAATTTTTGTTTTCTTATTCTGTACGTTCATAAGGAAAATATTAAATAATACGAGTTACCATCATACCGTATTTTTGGCGAAAATCAAATAAAATAAGAACCGCACATGTTTCCATGTGCGGTTCAAAAAATTTCAATCCCTTTTCGAAAGTACTGTTAGCAAGCACCCACCGGTGCACGACGACGATTGTTCTGTTGCAACTCCTTCACCTTGGCGCTACGTTCGGCAACTTCCCTGTGAGCATGTGCCAGCTCCTGACGCAAGTCCCGGGCTCCTTTGCTCTTTGAGCCTCTAAACTTCTTCACCTCATCTTGGAGCCTTGTAACTTCCCTGGTCCAGAACTTCACGGTCCGTTCGAGATCGCTGATCTTCCTCGAAACCGGAATCTTGTTGTTGAAGCGCAGGATTGCTTCAGCGGGATCAGGTTCCCACTCCCCACATCTCTCAACAGCACGGTCTGCGTCCCCAGAATCCGTGACGGTACTACCGATACTGCCATACCTATTGTGCATACAAACCCCGAAAGAAATTACCTAAACTCTCACAAGATGTATCCGTACATCTTGTCGGTCCTTCAGGAATAATACAATATTATTAAAATAAATCAAGTGCATAGTACAAAAAAAACCTTCAGTCACACATGGTGTGTAACTAAAGGTTTTTAGCCTACAAGCAGCTCGTGCTTGCTTTAGCCTTGGCTTTGGCGTTGACGTTTGGCGGAAGCCTCCTGTTCGAGACGCAGCGCCTGCGCCCTTGGTTGAGTCGGCTTTTCCGACCGTTGGGGGTTCTGCTGTGCCCAGCATCCACGCTGAACGACAGTGGAACGAGCAAGGATCGTAGAAGTTGCAGAACGTGTCATGAAAGACTCCTACCCCGGACCTATGTGCCGAGATGATTGAAAGGACTCGAAGCGCTAGGACTATCCATAGCCACTAAAAACGCTTCACTTATAAAGTGTGCTCCTCTTCAAAAGAAATGTCAACCTATACTATTAAGATTACATTAAGTTTAATGTGCGCCAGCCAGGATTCGAACCTGGGACCCCATCAGTATCAGTGATGTGCTCTACCAACTGAGCTACTAGCGCATTGTTTTATTCCCGCCCTCGATATGTCTTTTATGTATCAGTCCTCGATCAACCAAGACAGCTCCTAGCGCGTCAACACAACATATCAAAAAATCTCTTTCAAAACAAGTCAATAATTAAAGTAAAAAAAGAGGCCGCGGATCTGTGAGATCTGCGGCCTCGAAATGAATGTGAACAAAGAACAAAAGAACTGGTATTTACGCGGCTTCCGAGTTGATGACGAGCAGGAGACGGTCGACGGCGATGTCGAGCTTCCTGTCGTCCTCGTAGGTGCCGGTAGCGATCTGCTCTCGAACCGCGGCGACATTGTCCTCGCGGACAGTGGTGCGAAGTGCATCAGCCTTGGCTTGAAGTTCAGCCGCACGTTGACGAATGGAATCCATGATGAGCCTTTCTTGTGGCGAAGTAGTTGGATTTGTGTGTCTTCTATTCTCTCACATAAGAACAGAAGCAATGATCACGATAATCATCAGTAGAATGGCACCTGTGCCGACATACATGATGATCCGACTTGAATCAACTAACTCTTGAGATGAGCGTCCTTGACCACCTTCAATGAGTTGTTCCTGATCCGACATCACTAACTCCTTTCTATAACGAAGATACTGTTACTTGAGTTGGACTTTCACTTTTTCCCAGTAGGGTTTGGTGTTATCCTTTTTCCAACCGTTTGGACCGCCATTCCATATGCGGGCCATGTCTTCGGAAGTCGGTTTGCGACCGAGGCGAGCCTCTGTCGCATAGTTGTCAATATACGAACGGTAGATTTTCACTGACAACTCCCGATTTCCAAGACAGTCTTCAGCTTTGTAGTTCGTCTTGTGCCAACGATTGTAATCATCGACACAAGGTTTCCGAATCTGCAAGCATCCGTAGGCCTTATGTTGGAGATGTGTATCTCCAACAGCATTATCGTCATCATTCGATTCGACGTGAACCTGAGCCAACAAAAGCTCGGCGCTTGGTAGATCAGCACGAACCACGTTGGTAAATGCCATAATGCTGACGATTACAACTAAAGTACGCATACAAATGCTCCTTTCGGCGATTAGACTGTACTGAGGAGTATATTATCATATTTTATATAAAATGTCAAGCAACAGAAGCCCCCAGAAAGGGGCTCTCGTTACCATGAAATCTTTATTTTTAGCCTTCTAGTTCACCAAAAACAGTTTGGATTTTTTCAGGTAATTCCCCAGCAATTACTTCGTCAGACGGCTCAGAAAGAGATGATTCTTGGGTTTTTATTTGATATGTATATGTTTCTCCAAGAGTAATGTTTGAATCACCAAAAAGAGTAGTGTCTGCAGGAAGAGTTTCTATAAGAACGAGATCATCTTCTGATACTGCTTTTCTATACACAGAATATTCATCCCCTGCAATAGTACTACCTTGCCAAGTAACTTTAATGATATCTATTCCTTCTTCAAGCTCACCCCAAACAGCTTTTACATTTATAGGTGCAGTTGTACTTTTTTCAGTTGGTATAGTAATAGTTTCTAATGGAGTTGTTTGAGTAAGTGTACCTTTATTTGCTTCGATAGCAGATGCAAGCTGTTCCTGATGAGTTGTTACAAAGTATGTTGCATTAAATGCGGTGGTACCTATAACCGCAGCGGCTGCAAAAAGAAAAACTGTTTTTTGGATATCATTCATACTAAATATATTAAGAATTCATTAAGATATATCTATTATAGTATGTATCGCTTTAAAGTGCGATTAGAAGTTATCCCCAAAACAAAACCACCTCACACGGGTGGTTTTGTTTTACGTATTTACGTAGATTACCTATCGAACTCCACTACTAATGTTAGAACATTTTGAAGTATTCTCTGATAAACACACTTTATATCTATAGGTTGTACCTTTAGCTGTACCAAAATCTTGATGCAACTTATCACTTGAATCACCTACATTAGTAAAGTTAGTACATGTACTTCCTGCACATCGATATACTTTATAATTAGTGGAAGGTCCACTCCATGTCATCTTAAGGAACGATGTTCCAACCATTACGGGGTTCCTTGGACTAAAACTAGTACTTTTTACTACGTTAAGATTTGTAGGTGCATCTGCTGTACTGCTTCCTCCTCCCATTCCTTCATTTCCACCACTTGTTGTTACTCCAGTACAATCATATTTCGCTGATTTACCTGTTTGTACATAACCTTTCTCTCCATAACTGTCTCCACCTGCCTGTCGAATTGGCTGAACACTGTAATAATAACTCTTACCACATATTAATCCCACTGTATCATATACAGTTACAAGTCCTGTGCCATTGTTAGCTGATACATCAAACACTCGTTCTCCATATGCTCCAGAACCTTGCGAAGATGTTGGTCTCATACGAGATATTCTAAATATGTTTTCTCCAGTAGCATTATCGGTAAACTGAATTTTAATTTGATTTTGTCCTTCTACCTTACTTGCTGTTATATCTGATGGACGACCAAGGGTGGTGCCCCCAGTACTGCTTGCTGTTGCTCCAACTGCATATTCATAAGGTGCAGAACGAGCAAAATTTGTTGAAGGTGGATTTCCTACTGCTGTTACAATGTAGGTATAAGTACTTCCGTTTGTTACAGATTCAGTAAATTCATATCTCTCTTGTCGTGTATTTATGTTTTTAAGAAGCTGGTAATTACCACCATTCACTTTTCGTGAAACTTGGTATGCAATTTCTTTTGTTGAACTATCATCCCAATAGACTTTAAGTGTCGTCTGATTACCACTTGAGTTTACTTTATCTACTTTTACACTAGGGGCAGCAACGGTGACAGACCCGGCATACTCAGAGGCATTTGAAACCTTTGCAACGTCAGATCGGATTGAATTAGCATTTCCATTGTATGCCATAACCTGATAAGAGATATTACCAAGGTTTTGTGGATTTATTCCACAGAAAGCTGCTGGATCATCAAAGCTAGATAAACCTTTATGCCCGACATCAGTTGCTGTTTTTGTTGAAAATGCACTTTCTACGAATTTCTTATGATCATTAACTGTTGCTCCAGATTTACATGCTCGTAATACTTTGTATTTAATATTAGTTACGCCTTGAGGAGCAGTATAATCCCACGTAATCTTTACAGATCCATTACTTTGATATTCTGCTTTTACATTTTGAGGTTTTGAGCTATTAAGATTTATTGGAATTGCTGTTGGTGAACAACTACCACCATTTTGTGATAATGTTGTGATCTCTACGGTGTTAGACTGACCACTCATAGCACCATCCCCTTTTCTCTGTGCAAGAACCTGATAAAAATATCTTGTACATGCCGCAGTCGTAGTATCAATTTTTGATTGATTACTATTCATATTTGGACCTGCTGGGGATGACGACACTTCAACATATCCTCCTCCTCCAGTCTCTGTACTTCTAAAAATTTTAAATCCAGATTCATTTGTAGATTTATCTACCCACGACAATTTAACATTCTTAGAATTTCCTACTTTTGCTGCACTAAGGTTAGCAGGTGGAGGTGTGGGACCCAACTCAACTGGAGGTGTCCCAGGAATTGTAATAGCAATGGTGTCTGATCGTGCTTGTGTGTTATTTGGACCGACTGTTAAAATCATATATTCATATACTTGTCCTGGCACAAGTGCTCCCGTCCTATCTTCGGTAGTTGTCTTACCATCATTTCCAGCCACGTCAGCAAAACAACAATATGACCATATATCATTATTGTCAGTATTAGATCGAACTCTTCGGTGAATTCTATATCCATCTTCTCCTATAGAATTATCATTCCATGAAAATTTAACTCCTTTTTTACCATTTCCTATATCTATAAGTTCTCTACTTAAATTTCCTGGTTTTACTATTTTTGGATTTGAACTTGAACCAGATGGCTGAAGATTAGGTGCAGCTCCTGCAGGTACTGTCACTTTAGCAATTTCAGATCGTGGAGAATTTACAGAACCTGGTATATAGGCCTGTATTTGATATGAAATTATTTTGCCTTGTGAGAAACTACAATCTCCTCCCTCTATGGCAGTACCTATATCAGTAAATGAAGAGCCACTTATTGCCTCTTTAACTTTTTGGTTTGCACCACTTGATGGGATAGTTCCACATTGTCTTAATACTTTATATTTGATATTAGTTGCATTCAAAGGATAAGACCAATTAATATTTATTGAAGATCCTGAATGAGTTACAGAAGTTATAGTCGGCTTTGAATTGTTTACAGTTGCTGCAGCAGCAAGGTTAGTATTACTACCAAACCACGATGCGACTTGGGATGTCATTCCAATCTGTCCCATAAATACAAGTGCGAGAGCACCCGCAACGATCACTCCCCCAAAAAGGAATGCTGGGCTAGAATTCTTTCTTTTTTGAATAACTTTTTTCCCTTGTTTAAAAGGTATTGAACCTTTTTTCTTTTGTTTCATATCTACATTAATAATTGATTAACTTTAAAGTAATTATACAAGAGAATTGTCAAGGTCGCTTAAATAGTTATCCCCATATAAAACAAAACCACCCTTGTGGGGTGGTTTTGTTTGTCCTGCACCAGGTGGTGCGGGGCTATCATTCTTTATTTTGTTCCGTTCTTCTGGTCTTTTCCAGCGGTCAATAGCTTAAGGATATCTATGATCCGTTATGTGTTCGATCGAATCACACAACATCGACTCGATAAGTCAATATTCTTCCGAAGAAGAGATACCAACGTAGATTCAATTGAAATGTTCCACGAGCAGCTTCCGCTACCCGTGCCTTGTTACGACTTACTCCCTGTCATTGAGCTTACCGTAGATCATCGCGAAGATGAGCTTCGGGTATTCCCAACTCCCTTGAGTTGACGGGCGGTGAGTACAAGACTTGAGAACGTATTCACCGCAGTATAGCTGACCTGCGATTACTAGCAATTCCGGCTTCATGGGGTCGAGTTGCAGACCCCAATCCGAACTGGCGC
>JALYQZ010000028.1 GCA_030855525.1 bacterium | reverse complement strand
GATAAGTGGATCGTGATAATTAAAAAGACTTTTTATATTGTCATATGGTTCAGTTGAAAGAGGGGGTGCTTTTAAAACGAAATCTTCTGTTGATAGTGATTCAAGCTCTTGGATCTCGGGAGGTGATGGAAAAACAATAGAGGAAAGAGAATAGATGATATGAATGAAAAGAGATTTCATACGTTTTTAGATGATCAGTATGGGATAGACTAGTTAAATTTTTCCTCAAGATGAGATATGATATACTCAATACAAATAAACTCATGGCAAACTTCTTTAAAAAACTCTTCAGTAAGAAAGTTACTAATGTTGTTGGAATTGATATTGGATCTTCTTCTGTAAAAGTAGTTCAGCTTTCTATAAAGAACGGTAAAGCAGTACTTGATACTTATGGGGAACTTGCACTTGGTCCGTATGCAGGTGCAGAAATAGGACGAGCCACAAACCTTCCTCCAGAGAAAATGGCCGAGGCACTCAAAGATGTACTTCGTGAGTCAAAAGTAACAACAACATCAGCAGGATTTGCTATCCCTTTTGGTTCGAGTCTTATCTCAGCTATCGAGATGCCTGCGCTTGAGGAATCAAAGCTTGCTCAAATGATTCCTTTGGAAGCTCGTAAATATATTCCTGTTCCTATTACTGAAGTCATGCTTGATTGGATGATTATTCCTAAAGATGTTGATAAATCTGTTGATTTTGGTGATAAAGAACAAGTAAATCAAGGTGAAAAGCTAGATGTCCTTCTTGTAGCAATCCATAATGATATGCTTGCACGATTCCAATCGATAGTATCCCAAGCAGCAGTCAATGCTTCGTTTTTTGAAATAGAAATATTTAGTACTATTCGCTCTTCTGTTGAGCAGGATGCGGTTACTCAGATGATCGTGGATTTAGGAGCAGCATCAACGAAAGTTTATATTGTGGAACGAGGCATTGTCCGAACATCACATATTATAAACCGTGGTTCGCAGGATATTACAATGGCACTTTCAAAATCTCTCGGTATGACAGTGCAGGAAGCAGAAATTATGAAGCGAGATCTTCATCGTGTGCCAGATACTCAAAGAAAAACCGTCGATGACATTATGGGTCTTACTCTTGAATATATATTTTCTGATGCTCACCGCGTTATGCTTGCTTATCAAAAGAAATATAATAAAGATATCTCCCGTGTCGTTATGGTAGGTGGGGGAGCACGAATTGATAATATTAATGAAATAGCTGAAAAATACTTCCAAACCTCAATAGTACTAGGAAATCCTTTTGGTAAAACAGAATCTCCAGCCTTTTTGGAGGAAGTATTAAAGAAAACTGGTCCAGAATTTGCTGTTGCTGTTGGAATTGCGCTCCGGAAACTCCAAGAGTTGGGATAAATTCAAGAAAAGTGGAAAACTCCCTGTATCTTTTAGTAGAGTCCGTGTTAGAATAGTTATATAGATGGATCCTAAATTTCAAACAACGTTCATTCCCAAGAAGCCTCTTATTCAGACAACGAATAATAGGCCTCCACATACCATAAATTTTTTTACACTCATTTCTCTTATTATTTTCATTACTACTGTTATTTTGGCAGTAGGTGTATGGGGATATCAAAAATATCTCACAAAAAACATTACTACTCTTGAAACAACCCTTAATACAGAACTTGAAAAGTTTGAGCCCTCACTTGTTGCAGATTTAGGACGCCTCGATACACGTTTGAAATCGGCAAAAAGCCTTTTAAATCAACACATTGCTTTATCATCACTTTTCGATTTTCTTAGTAAAGTAACATTACCTACTGTGCGATTTTCTTCATTCCGATATGCAATCAATGGGCAAAAGATCACTCTTACTATGAGTGGACAAGCACGAAGCTTTTCATCAGTAGCATTGCAAGCTTCAGAATTACAGCAAGAAAAAAATCTTAATTATATTCAAAATCCACTCTTTTCTAATCTCAATCTTGATGAAGCAGGTAATGTTAATTTTGATTTTACGGGCACTGTTGATTCAAGCAAAATATTGTATAGAAATTATATTAATAATGTGGAAGTACCATCTACGGTTGTTGCAACAAGTACTTCTGTAACTGAAGCTACTCAATAACTATATGAAATTTCTTACACCACTTCTTTTTATAGCACTAGCGGGAGGAGCTTTCTACTGGTTTATCAATCCTATATATAAAGATATTGGAATATTACGAGATAAAACAGAGAAACTCGATGCAGCAATAATCCGAGCTCGAAATGCTGTAGCAAAAAAGGATGATTTAATTGTTAAGCTTAACAGTTTTGGGGTAGAAGATCGGTCTCGGCTAGAAAAACTTATTCCAAATAATGTTGATAATATTCGACTTATTGTTGATCTCAACTCTATTGCTGCTAAATACGGAGCAGGAATTAAAAACATCAAGGTAAGTGAAAATAACTCTTCTGGTAGCCTCGATCAATCTTCAGATATTAAGCCGTATGGATCGCTTACACTTTCATTTGCTACAAGAATGTCATATGACAACTTTATTCGTTATATTATTGATCTACAGCAGAATCTAAGGTTGAGTGATATAACAGGAGTTGATTTTAAATCTGACAATTCAGGTTTGTATGATTATGTCATTACATTAAAAACGTATGTTATGCGATAATTAAAACTACTATGCATCAACAAAAAACATGGAGTATATTTAAAATCAGTTTAGCAATTGCAATTCTCGCAGGGGCATCTTTTGGATATACTGTTTTCATTGATCAATCACACCGTGCTTCTGCAGCAGATATATCAGAAGAGGAAGTTGTGAGAAAAGATTTAATGGCACTTCTTGATAAGATCGAATCAATTAGTCTTGATGGAAGTATTTTTACAGACAAAGCTTTTACAAGCCTTCAAGACTTTTCAGTAATACTTGTTCCTGAAACTCCTGGAAGAGCAAATCCTTTTGCACCACTTCCAACAGCGAGTCCTATTAGAGCACGATAGCATTTAGCAACGTATGACAATTTTAGATGCTCTCGTACAAAGAAATATAGTTTCTCCAAAAGACGTTCCTGCTATTCAAAAAGAAATGGATGATACGGGAGTAACTCTAGAAGCGATCTTACAAGGTCGTGGTATTTCTGAACAGGATCTTCTAAAGGTAAAAGGGGAGATACTTGAGGTACCTACACGAACACTCGATGCTTCGGGGGTACCTTTTAGTGTCCTTGAATTTATTCCTGAGGATTCAGCTATCCACTACAAATTTGCTCCACTTGCTGTAAATGATGGAGTTCTTGAGGTAGGACTTGTTGATCCAGATAACATTGAAGCACGTGATGCCTTAAACTTTATATCTTCTAAGATTAATATGCCGTACAAGGTATTTTTGATATCAACAGAAGATTTTGAAAAAATACTTGGAATATATAAGGGGTTATCAGCGGAAGTAACAAAGGCTTTAGATGATTTGGATACTGAACTGAAAGCTGATATTGCAGCAGTTGCAGGAAAAAATCAAAAAGACGAATCAAATGTTCGGACACCTGTAAGTGTAGAACAAGATGATGAGGACGACCCAAAGTCAAAACTCGATACAAAAATTGTAGAAGATGCACCCGTTACAAAGATTGTTGCAACAATACTTCGTTATGCTACTGAAGGAAATGCTTCTGACATCCATATAGAACACATGAGAGATAATGTACGAGTACGATTCCGAGTAGATGGAATTTTGAATACAAGTCTTATGCTCCCTATAAAGGTTCACTCTGCTCTTATTGCACGAATTAAGATTCTCTCTAACATGCGTCTTGATGAAAAAAGAAAACCTCAAGATGGGCGTTTCTCGGCTAAAATAGAAGGAAAGAAGATTGATTTTCGAGTATCTACATTCCCAACGTACTATGGTGAGAAGATCGTAATGCGTATTCTTGATCAAGAAAAAGGAGTTAAGAAATTTGAGGACATGGGCCTTACTCCACGCAACCTCGAACTCATCAAAAAGGCTATTCTTAAGCCTTACGGACTCATTTTGATTTCAGGTCCTACAGGTTCTGGAAAATCAACAACACTGTATTCTATGTTGAATCTTATAGATCGTGAAGAAAAAAATGTACTTTCTCTTGAAGATCCAATTGAATACAATATTGAAGGAATAAGTCAATCTCAGGTTCGGCCAGAAATTGGATATACTTTTGCTACAGGATTGCGTACAACACTTCGTCAGGACCCTAACGTTATTATGGTGGGAGAGATCCGAGATAAAGAGACTGCACAGCTTGCAGTTCAGGCCGCTCTTACTGGACACTTGGTACTTTCTACCATCCACACCAATAATGCTGTCGGTGTAATTCCTCGACTTATTGATATGGGAGTTGATCCTTACCTTATCGCTCCTACGCTTGTAGTGGCAATGGCACAGCGCCTTGCGGCCACACTATGTTCTGGAAGCGGGAGAGATGTTCCGATAGAAGGTAGCCTTCAACTTATGATTGATAAACAATTTGAAGATTTACCACCGGAATTCAGACAAGAAATTATGATTCCCCAAACAGTAAAAGAAATAGAAATCACAGCGGAATGTCCTAGTGGAACACGAGGACGAGCTGCAGTATTTGAAATGTTTGAAATGGATAAAGAAATTGAAAAAACAATTTTAACAAACCCTACTGCACTTGAATTAAGTAAAGTAGTTCGAAGAAAAGGAATGTTATCCATGAAAGAAGATGCACTACTACGAGCATTTAGGGGAGAACTACCGCTTGAAGAAGTGAACAAATTATAAGCTGTGGTATACTATTATTATGGAATCTAGTGCTCACTACAAAATATTTCTAATCGACGACGACACATTTCTCCTCAATATGTATACACTTAAGTTTAGTAAAAGTGGGTTTGAAGTTACTACTGCACAACACGGTATTGATGTAATAAAAAAACTTAAAGATGGTTTTGTTCCTGATATTATGCTTCTTGATATTATCATGCCTGGTATAGATGGCCTGGATCTTTTGGAAGAAATCAGAAAAGAAAAACTTATTCCTGATACTGTAGTCATTATGCTTACTAATCAGAGTGATACAACAGATATTGAAAAAGCTAAGTCATTGGGTGTGAGTGGGTATATAGTAAAAGCAACAACAGTACCATCAGAAGTCATCCAAGAGGTGCTTGAGATTTACAATAAAAATAATAAAACACATTAAAAAAATGAGTATGGATTACAAAAAACTTTTAGATGATTTAGTAAATACTGTTGTAAAAGAAGGTGGATCAGATATCCATATCTCAGAAGGAAGAACACCTTTTATTCGAGTTTCTGGATACCTCGTTCCTCTCCTTAAGATTCATTCTTTTACAGCCGAAGACATGCATGGAATCATTGATCATTTAATGACTCCAGAAAACAAACAGCGTCTTTTGATAGACAAAGAAATAGATTTTTCATATGGTCATGATTCAGCCCGATTTCGAGGTAACGGTTTTTTTCAACAAGGTAAGCTTGCAATTGCACTTCGACTCATCCCTCATACTGTAAAGACACTTGAAGAATTACATCTCCCACCAATACTTGAAACATTTACACGTAAAACACAAGGGTTTTTCTTGTGTGTAGGACCAGTTGGACAAGGAAAATCTACGACGCTTGCCTCAATGATTGAACTTATAAACCAAGAGCGTTTGGAACATATTCTCACTGTAGAAGATCCAATCGAGTATATTTATGATCCAAAAAAATCTATTATTGATCAGCGCGAGATAAAGATTGATACAAAGGATTTCCATTCAGCACTTATTTCTATGTTTCGGGAAGACATC
The DNA here is from genome assembly GCA_030855525.1 of bacterium. GTDB lineage: Bacteria > Patescibacteriota > Minisyncoccia > Phycocordibacterales > JAKAEA01 > JALYQZ01. The sequence continues at coordinate 34,168 of JALYQZ010000028.1, read as the reverse complement.
AATGTGGTTCTTATCGGTGAAATGAGAGGGCTTGATACTATTTCTACGGCAGTAACTGCCGCAGAAACGGGTCATCTTGTATTTTCTACATTGCACACCAACAATGCTGCACAAACAATTGATCGTATTATTGATTCATTTCCTTCTGATCAACAAGGCCAAATTCGAATGCAACTGGCATCAAGTCTTACAGGTATCTTTTCACAACGGCTCATTCCAAGAATTTCAGGAGGGCTTATTCCCGCATATGAACTACTCATCAACAATAGTGCTGTTGCAAACCTTATTCGTGAAAAGCGAACCCATGAAATTAATACAGTAATTGAAACCGGATCACAGTTGGGAATGATTGATCTCAATCGATCACTCGCAGAGCTTGTTCGTGCAGGCGAGATTACAATTGAAAATGCGTATCGATATTCATTAAATCCTAAGATTTTGGAAAAATTAATTTAACGTATACATTATGCTTTTCAACTATAAAGCCATAGATAATACAGGTTCGGAACGTGAAGGGAGTATTGAAGCCATCAATGTTGATGTCGCAATCAATTCTCTTCAACGTCGAGGTTTAGTCATTTCATCTATAAAGACTCCCGACCAACACGGGACACTTCTTCAAAAGAATTTTACTTTTTTTGAGCATGTTACGAATAAAGAAATTGTAATTCTCTCCCGACAACTCGCTATCCTTTTTGAGGCCCAGGTTTCAGCACTGAGAATTTTCCGGCTCATCGCATCAGAAGCAGATAACCCGCTTCTTCGAAAAAGTCTTACACAAGTTTCTGACGACTTACAAGGTGGAAACTCAATTTCAAAGTCACTTTCGAAGCATCCAAAAATGTTTTCAAATTTCTATGTAAACATGGTGCGTGCTGGTGAAGAATCTGGAAAACTCAACGAAGCTTTTGCATATTTGGCAGATTACCTTGATAGAAATTACGAAGTAACATCCAAGGCAAGAAATGCACTTATCTATCCTGCATTCGTTGTCTTTACATTTATTGCTGTAATGATATTGATGTTTACCGTAGTTATTCCGAAAATCAGTATAATCATTACGGAATCAGGACAAGAAATTCCTATTTATACAAAAATAGTACTTGGTATTTCTAATTTTCTTGTGAGTTATGGTATCTTTCTTCTCCCGATCCTTATTATTGGAGCATTTTTTCTTATCCGATATATTCGAACTCCACAAGGTAAGGTATCTTTTGACCAATTCAAGATCTCTGTTCCTTATGTAGGATCGTTATATCATAAGCTGTATCTATCTCGAATTACTGACAATATGAACACTATGCTCATATCAGGTATTCCGATGATCAAAGCACTTGAAATTACAGGAAATGTAGTGGGGAATAGTGTTTACGAAAAAATTCTTAACCATTCAGTAGAATCTGTTAAAGGAGGAAGTTCACTTTCTGACTCATTTGTTCAATACTCAGAAATCCCTGGTATTCTTATTCAAATGATTAAAGTGGGTGAAGAATCAGGAGAGCTCGGCAACATCCTAAAAACGATGTCAAAGTTCTATCAGAGAGAAGTAATAAATGCAGTAGATACACTTGTAGACCTTATTGAACCTGTTATGATTGTATTGCTGGGAGCTGGTGTTGGAGTTCTCCTAGCATCTGTACTTGTTCCGATCTACAATCTTGCAAGTGCATTCTAGAGCTCGCCCATGTACTTATCCACAGCTATATTTACTTGTTGAGTCCTAAATGGATTATAATAGTAAGTATTAGTCATCAAGGCTCATCCGTCACAGGAGGTCAATGACGGGTGGTCGATTTACATAATTAATTATTAAAAGATAAAATTATAATGAAAAAGAATTTAAAAAAAGGTTTTACACTTATCGAACTCTTGGTGGTAATTGCTATCATCGGTATTCTCTCAGCTGTAGTATTGGCTTCATTGAGTACTGCACGAGCTAAGGCTCAGGATGCAAAGGTTCAGGGACAGCTTTCAAGTATGAGAGCAGCAGCTGAAATTTATTATGGAAATAATGCCAACAGTTACGGTACAATGGCCGCATGTACTGGAGGTAACGCAGGAAACAATATGTTTGTTGACACAACATCTGGAATGAATGGTCTTACAAATGGTACTCCAAATTCAAACTGTTTTTCAAACGGATCAAACTGGAAAGTGGTAGCACCACTGTCAACCAGTAACTGGTGTGTAGACTCAACTGGTGCTTCAAAGGTACCAACTAACATCAACGCAAACGCAGCAGCTCCTACTTGTTAGGATCTAGATTATAGTGAGTTGTTTACAAAAGCCACCTTAGGGTGGCTTTTGTTTTATATTGTTTATTAGTTTTCCCATGCTATAGTACCTCTATAAATTCAAATATCAGTTATGAAATTATCGATTGTTATTCCGGTTTTTAATGAAATAAAGACTATAGAAAAGATTATCCGAAAGGTCCTCCAAGCACCTTTACCTAAAGGATGGGACAAAGAAATTGTTGTTGTTGATGATGGATCTACAGATGGTACACGAGAAGTTCTCAAAAACTATCAAAAGCCGTATTCGCTTCATGTATTATTCCGAGCCGAAAATGGGGGAAAGGGAGCAGCAATAAAAGATGGATTTAAATATGCTACAGGTGACTATATTCTTATCCAAGATGCAGATGAAGAGTATAGTACTGAAGATTATCCTGCATTACTTCAACCACTCCAAAATTCTAAGGTTGAGAGCGTATTTGGATCAAGAGTCCTTGGAAAGAATAATGTTTCTTTTAGTCGCATTTATTATTATGGAGGGCTTCTTCTCACTAAGATCTTTAATTGGTGTTTCAAGAGTTCTCTAACAGATCTTGCAACATGCTATAAGGTTTTTTCAAAATCACATCGAGAAGAAATAATAAAATTACCTGCGCATGACTTTGTTTTTGATGTGGTTGAATTGTCTTATTATCTTGTAAAAAAAACAAAAGTTGTTGAAGTTCCGATTCGCTATGCTGCACGCACTGAAACAGAAGGCAAGAAACTCAATTGGCGACATGGACTTTCAAGCCTGAGAGAAATACTTCGATTATGGATTGTTGAAAAGAATATAATGGGTTTTGTTAAAAATATAATTGGGAAGGTAAGGAATTTTCTTGAGAAAAAACCTTATATAAAGACACTTCTTACTTTTTCCTTTTTTCTAAGTATATTTACGTGGATGTATTTTTCAGTTGCACCACTTTCTAGTGGTGATGACCATTTCTTTCACATTCGTTTTGCTGAGTTAATGCGAGAAAAGGGATTTTTTGACTCATTTTGGAATTTTAAATCCTTGTACTTTTCGTATATGACAGAAAATAAGTATTTTGTATATTATAATTTTTTGTTTTATCTAGCACTCATACCATTTACCTTTATCAAACCACTTTTCCTCGCAATTAAACTTTACGCAGTTATAGCGGCTGCACTGGCATTTACTGGTATTTATGAATTTGTACGTCGTCTCAAGATTACCAATGCATTTCTTTGGACTGTAGCAGCGTTTTCACTCCTAGGTTCATTTTCATTATGGCGTATGTTTTTATCAAGAGCATATGTTTTAGCGCCACTCTTTCTTTTAGCATTATTATATTGTTTATATAAAAATAAATATGTTTCGATTTTTATTATTAGCTTTTTATATCTTTTTTGGCATAGTCTCACATTTTTCTTTCCATTGGGAGTGGCTATTATTTATTATGGATTCGAACAATTCTATGGAGGAAAAGGTGATAAGAAAAATGTTCTCTATACATTCTTAGGAGTTATATTTGCAGTCATTTTTGTATATTTTATTTCACCTGGGTTCCTTATTTATGTTAAAGATGTAGTATTTGGTATTTACTGGGAAACTATTATTGGAAAAAAGGTTTCAATTGGTGAAGGAGCTGAACTGTATCCTTCACCAATATTTGATTATATTAGTGGTAACCTTATAACCTTTATGGTGCTTCTTATCACTGTATGTGTAGAAATATATAGATATAGTGCTTATAGAGCTGGCAAAATAAGCCAAGAGGTAGTTGAATATACGGCAGTCATGCGATCCACATTGTTTTTTATGACCATTGGTTTATTTGTAGGCATCATACTTGTAAGTACACGTTTTAGTGATTATTTTATATTTTTTGCAAGTGTTTACCTGATTCTTGCACTAAACTCGATTATGCATGAGATAACATTTAAAGATCTATCATTTAAAAAATCACTTTTGATAGGGATTTGTTTATCAATTGTGTATCTTTTTACAAATAATATTATTGCAATCCAAAATTCGATTGCATATTATGGAGCGCCGCCTGAACAATTTGAACGAGTTGGGACATGGCTTAAGGAAAATACAAAAAAAGGGGATATAGTCTTTAATCCAACCTGGAATTGGTTTCCACAATTGTACTATTATAGTCCAGATAATAATTATATAGCGGGCCTTGAGCCACGTTTCATGTATGTAACAGACCCACAACTTTATTGGCTATGGCAAAACATTTCATACAAAGGGTATATTTGCGATCTGGAGCGATGTCCTCAACTTGAAGTTATACAGAGTATAGAATTACAGCACAACCCTATGCAGTGGCATCAAACGCAAGGAGATGAGATTGCTGCTACAATTTTAACCAAATTTCACTCACGTTATATTATTAGTTCACAGGAGTTTACGTATTTGAATGATGTGTTGGATAACAACTCTAATTTTAAAAAAGTATATGGAAAAGACAAAGCATATTTTGTTTATGAAATTAGTACTCCTTCAATAGACTAAGGTTTTTTAAGAATTGCAATGAGTGATATGCCGCATGTTCCTCGAAGAATATATTTTTCAATAAAAGAGAAGACAGGAACAAAAAAATCAAAAATGCTTAGTAATCCTTCATCAAGTTCAGATTTCTTAAGAATATTACCATTCCAATACCATCCAAATATAGAAAAAAAGTTAAAATAGTAATACTTTTCTAATATAAACTCAGTCCCAGCAATCTTTGCAATCAACATCTTTTTTGAATATCTCCTAAAGTGATTAACACTTTCATCAATTCGATTATATAAAAACTGATGTGCTGGAACGAGAAGAATGAGTGTTCCTCCTGAATTCATATTTGCATAAATATTTATGAGGGCTTCTTCGTCATGTTCAATATGTTCAAAAACATTTAGGGCAAATGCGGAATCAACTTTGTTTGATAATGCCTCAAAATCTTCTTTTTTTTCAAGATCAAGTTTTAATACCTGTACACGATCAGATGAAAACTTCTCTTTAAGGCTTTTTTCGTATAATTCATCAACATCTGAAAGTATAATAGAGTGATTTTTGAAATCCTCAATAATTTTTTTACTATAGGTACCAGATCCGCTACCAACCTCGAGTATTGTACCTTTTAAATGAGGCTTTATATGACTATACATCCAATCAGTGAAGTTTGTAGCCTTATCTAAGACATTCAGTATTGTATTTCCGACATCTGAATATTTTTTATCCATGCAATTCTAAAATGAATATCTAATGAGATTTAGTGTATCATAGAGATATGAACCTCATCCAGACATTTACACAACATAAGATCATCCGATTCATTTTATCTGGGGGAATAGGAGCTATAGCACAGATATCCTTTCTCTATTTTTTCACGAGCATTATAGGTCTTTGGTACATCTTTTCTGGAGTTTGTGCATTTCTATGCTCTCAAACGGTAAGCTTTTTATTTCATAAGTTGTGGACATTTAAAAATTTCAATAAAGATAATGCACATATACAGGTTGGGTTATTCTTGTGTACAGGAGTACTAAATCTCGTTTTAAATACCGTTTTATTGTATTTATTTGTAGATGGTTTCCATATCCCTTATCTAGGTGCTCAGCTTATCGCTTCACCTCTTCTCGCTATCTTTTCTTTTTTTATGTACAAGAGTATCTTTTATACCAAAATATAGCCTGTTAATAAAAGTATTGAGAATATAGCTATCAATGTTATACTCAATCCATATTGTTGACTTAATAATATGATATCAAAAAATAAAAAAACAGGATTTACCCTTATCGAGCTTTTGGTGGTAATTGCTATTATTGGAATATTATCCTCAGTTGTATTGGCTTCATTGAGTACTGCACGAGCTAAGGCACAGGATGCAAAGGTACAGGGACAGCTTTCAAGCATGAGAGCAGCAGCTGAAATTTATTACGGAAATAATAACAATGCATATGGAGTTGCCGCAGGATGTACTGTAAACATGTTTGTGAACACAGGTTCAGGTATGAATGGTCTTGTAAACAGTACTCCAAATGCTAACTGTTTCTCAAACAACTCAAATTGGGCAGTAGCAGCTCCACTCTCAACAGGAAACTGGTGTGTAGATTCAACTGGTGCTTCAAAAACACGAGCTAACCTCAACGTTAACGCAACTGTACCTACTTGTTAGGAATTAGAATGTAGAGCTTTTCATATAAAAACCACCTTAGGGTGGTTTTTATATGGTATTATAGAAGAGTATGTTTTTATCTTTAGCATTATTCTTTTTTGTTTTTGGGGTAGCAATAGGAAGTTTTCTTAATGTTGTGATCTTGAGATACAACACTGGGCGTGGACTTGATGGAAGATCACAATGTTTTTCTTGTGGAAAAAAGTTACAGTGGTTTGAACTTATGCCAGTAGTAAGCTTTTTGTATCAAAAAGGGAAGTGCTCGGAGTGTGGGAGTAAAATATCATGGCAATATCCACTTGTAGAGTTGCTCACTGGAATTGTTTTTGTAGCAGTATACTGGAAGCTATATCCATATATTTTCTTAGCCTTCTCTTCGTTCATCGTTTCGTATATTATTACAGTCCTTATTTTCTGCATACTTATTGTTATATTTGTTTATGATCTCCGACACAAGATAATACCTGATGGTCTTTCTCTAGCATTGGCTCTTCTTGGACTTATCAATCTTTGTATTAGTCTTGTGCCTTTATCACTTAAGGTCCCATCATTGAGTGCATTAGTTGCAGGACCATTACTATTTTTACCATTTGCTATCCTATGGTTTGTATCAAAAGGAACATGGATGGGATTTGGTGATGCAAAATTGGCTTTTGGAATGGGTCTTATTTTGGGAATTATGGGAGGATTAAGTGCTATTATTCTTGCATTTTGGATAGGAGCGGTGATTAGTGTTGGACTATTAGTTATACAGAAAATACATTTGTCATTGGGAGGAAGACATCTTACAATGAAGAGCGAGATCCCGTTTGCTCCATTTCTGATCATTGGCTTTTCTCTCGTATTCTTTTTTCACATCACCATTCCTGGAATATCGAATTTAGCATATTTATCTTTTTAATGAATTCATCAAAATACAATCAGGGGTTTACGCTTATAGAAATGATTGTTGTTATCGCGATATTTATTATTTTTGCAACGATTATCGTTGCTGATTACAACAAATTTGGTCAAAAAGAGAAATTTATTAACTTTATATATGATACAGCTCTTACTATTCGCCAGGTGCAAACAAGTGGTTTTGCTGTAAGAGAATCAGGAGAGGGTAGCGAAAATTTTAAAGATGGGTATGGGCTTCATTTTTCACCAGTAGATGATGCTCATGGGTATACGCTGTTTATAGATAAGCCAGATCAAGATGGATTTTATAACAAATTTTATGATGCATCAGTCCCTTCTGGTGACCAACTTGATGAGTTTTTGCGAACAATTGATATTGGTGAAAAATATACAATTGAAAAAGTGTGTGTATTTCCAACAGGAGACAATTGTGCAGATGAAAATGGTAATTCTGTTGATGTAGTTTTTGTCCGTCCAAATCCTGATGCATATATTACATACAATGGTACTGGAGGAGGAACGTATGATTCGGCAAAAATTTATCTTAGAGATGATTCAGTGATCCCCGCAGGTCCATCGCGCATAATACATATTGATGCTACAGGCCAAATTTCAATTCAATAATATGAAGAATTTCAATAAAAAAAATAAGCAAACAGGATTCACCATTATTGAAATGATGGTTTCCATTGCCATTTTTATGGTTGTAATGACTTTGGGTATGACCGCTACTCTTGGAATGATTAATGCAAACAGAAAATCCCAGACCGGAACATTGGTTATTTCAAACCTTAGTCTTGCGATTGAGGTAATGACAAAAACGCTTCGAACAGCAGTACCTGATTCGGCAGGTCTCACATATGAAAGTTCATCAATCGGAGGTAACGTATATATAAAGTTCAAACCAGGATCAGGAATAGGTTGGGTTGAGTATTTTTTGGATGAATCGAATGAAAGAATTGGTCGTAGGATATATGATGAATCTAACACTGAGACATCAGAAGCATTTATTACCGGTGATGATGTGGAAATTAAAAATATTCGATTTCGTGTGACAGAAGATGGAAATCTACCAAGTGTGCTTATACTAGTTGAAGCACATGCAGGATCAAAACAACAATCAAAATTTTACATACAATCATTAGTGTCGCGTCGTCTAATAACAGCACTCTAATTTTATGAAAACATCCATTATATATAAAAAAGGGTTCACACTGATCGAAGCACTTGTTGCTGTTACGATGCTGAGTCTTGTGATTGCTTCAGTAATGGGGCTCGCACAAGCAAGTATTGCTGGCAATACTTATGCACAAGCGCAGGTTACTGCCAACTACTTGGCAGGGGAGGCGATAGAGTATATCCGTAATAAACGAGATAATCAGTTCTTGCAATATCCAACACAAATCCAATCAATTCCTAGTGTATGGCTCGACACGATTGAAGATTCTTGCTTTTCCACTGGTTGTGATGTAGATACTCAAAATACTAATATTAATAATGGATTTATAGTTTGCCAGGGGGTATGTGATCCTTTAAATTTTGATTCTTTAATTGATACGGGATTTTATCAGCACCAAACTGGTAATCCATCAAATTTCAGACGTACAATTACAATCGAAAATATAAATGATTATGAGATTGCAGTTCGTGTCGTCATATCTAGTGACTCAGGATTTTTTAAACAAACACCACTTGTTGTTGTCGAACATATGTCTAAATGGTATAAACCATAATTTATGAATAACTCTCGTCAAAAAGGAATCGTTATTTTATTTGCAGTACTCACAATTGGACTACTTATTGGTATTGGTGTTGCAATGAGTGGTCTTACACAAAAGCAGCTTGTCCTCTCAAATATTGGAAAACAGTCTCAAGTTGCGTTTTATGCTGCTGATACTGGTGCCGAATGTGCCCGATATTGGGATAGCGTCCATAACTCATTTGCAGCTACATCAACTGATGCAGGTGGTAATGAGATATTTGTAGCACCAAAAGGGAGTAATGCCATTTCTTGTAATGGGGAAGAACCTGATGCTATAAACTTTGAATCTGAAGTTGAGGGGCAGGAAAACACAAAAACGACCTTTCAAATTGATATTAGTTCTCCAGTTGGTTTTGTCGCACAATATAATTATTGTGCCAAAGTTGAAGTAGTAAAGATGATACAACAAGGACTGGTGATTGGGACTACTATTGAATCTCGAGGATACAATCTCCCTTGTGTTGCACCTAATTCATCACGTAAAGTTGAGCGAGCTGTACGCCTAACATATTAATCGACTATTAACAGTTGTGCATATGTAGCTATTGTTGAAGTCGTTCATTGTTGTATAATTACAGTATGTTCGTTTTTTACCCATCACTTAATAAAAACATGATCAGAAGGAGTTTGTTATCTATATTTGCATGTGCTCTGGTATTGAGTACACTCGTTGGTTTTAATAAAAATCTACAGGCCCAAGAAATTATTGAGGTATATGTTCGGGATGTTGTTCTCGAAAAAGATACATATGCTGCAGGTGAAACTGTAAAAGGATCTTTTGTACTTTACAACCCTGAAGCTCAGAAGAATATTCCTGATATTAAATATCAGATTTCGTTAGTAGGGGAATATGATGATCAATTACCTACGACATTTTATGACACCAAATCATTTGGACCAGTATTCTTAAAAGCGGGTGAACAAAATAAACTTGTTGAATTCAGATATCAGTTACCAATGACATTCTCAGGTAAGAATATGGGAATTCATGTACGGGCAGTTTCTGGAAGTGGTGCCCCTCTTGCTTGGTCTGATGTACGAGTTTCTGTTACTGGAGGATTAAGTCAAATAACCATTACAGATGCACATCTTACTGTTGATGGTAAAACCTTTATTACATCCGTTGGGCCTACTGTGAATACAGACAAAAAAGCAACACTTGATGTAGCTCTCAGTAACCCAGGTATAACAGCATTAGAACTTACTCCAAACATTGCATTATTTGATAGATCAATTTCTGGAAAAAGTATTACAAATTATAATGAAGAGAAAATCAGTCTTGCAGCAGGAGCAAAAGTGAATCTTTCATATGATCTTCCACGAAATGATAACAAAGCAGGGGTATATGTTGGAAAATTAACATTACTTGATAATTCTAATATTTCACGAGCTATACCTATAAGCTTTAGATATATTATTGCAGGAGATATTGTAACTATTACAAGTCTCACATCACAAAATACATCAGTTCAAAAAGATGAGTTAATAAATCTTACACTGAACTATATTGGCACACCATATGATATTGCAACAGGTGAAACTCCAGGAGATGCAACAGGAGAGGTGGATGTTAAAATCTTCAATGAATATGACAAGGCAGTTGGAGTTTATAAAGAAACAATAAATTTTAATTCAGGAACATCTAAAAATATAGTATTGAAGGCATCGGATAATGCTGAGGCATTAAGAGCAAATGTAGTTGTAAATAAAAACGGCACAATAATAGCCCAGTATTCTACCGATTTATCACCAAACTATAAAGAGGTTAATGAAGCAGCAAAAAATAATGGCTCTTCGTCAAAAAATATAAATATGTGGTATATCATTCTCCCTGTTCTCGTTATAATTCTTATTATCGGATTTATTTTTCTCAGAAAAAAAATGTTAGGACGTAATATATCATTAATAATTGTTGGGATGCTCATTGCCGGTGGAATATTTGCAACTGGAACCAAATCTTCACACGCATTTACGGTTACATTACAACAAAATCATGACAAAGTATGGAATTACGATTGGGTTAATCCTACCCCTAATAAAAATTTCGGAACAATGGGATATCATCCATTTTCAAGCACAAAACCTTGGTACCATATATTAACTCAATCCGGAACACTTGTGCCAGGAGTGACTGTGACAGCCCCAATAAATAATCAGACAATGAGTCCCGGGCAGTCATTTTATGTCAATGGATCCGTATTTGCGTTGGCATGTCTCAATACGCCTCAGACTGTCATCATCAAAGTTACCTTTCAAGGAAAATCTATTTCGAAGACTTATGACAATATAAACGATGCGGAAGCTTCAGACAAAACATGGACAGAATCAGATCGAGATTTCTCAATTGGTCCTTTCACAGCTCCAACAGGGTCTGGTCCATATAAAGTTATCATCAATGTAATTAACTATACTAATATCCCTAACATTAATGCCAACATACGGGAAAGAAATGCGAGTGCAAATAAAGCTACTCCAGCAACATGGGATACAAGAGGAGGAGTAGTCGAGGGATATCAAACCATTAGAGTAAATGCTCCCGCACCTACAGTCTTACTTAACTCCAACCCAACAACAATTGCAAGTGGTGGTACTTCTAAACTTACATGGACAAGTCAGAATGCAACATCATGTACAAGTACAGATTTTGTTACTGGCAATGCACCAACAAATGCTGTAGGAGTATCTACTGGAGTTCTTACAGGAACAAAGACATATACCATTAAATGTACTGGCCCTGGTGGAGTTGCAACTGATCCTACTGTAGTTACTGTTACAGATGCTCCTGCGCCTCCCAAAGTAACACTCACAGCATCTCCAAATCGTGTGCCTTATGGAACCAACTCAAATCTTACATGGACAAGTCAGAATGCAACATCATGTACAAGTAGCGATTTTGCAACAGCAAATGCTACAAGTAATGCCGTGGGGGTTTCAACGGGTAATCTCAATGCAGCAAAGACATTTACAATTACCTGTACTGGTGCTGGTGGAAGTACTCCAAGCTCAGCGACAGTAAATGTTGATTCACAGCCTTTACCACCAACCGTTACATTAGCTGCTACTCAAAGTCCGATCACTACTGGGCAATCCTCAGCACTTACATGGTCATCAACAAATGCAACATCATGTATAGGTACAGGTTTCAACGCAAATGGTGCGACAAGCAATGCTGTCGGTGTTTCTACTGGAAATCTTACTGCAACAAAAGCATATCGAATTGATTGTTCTGGACCTGGAGGTAATGCATATGATACAGAAACGGTAACTGTTACTAATAGTCCACCTCCAGTATCCGTATCAGTAAGTCTAACGGCAGATGATTATTCTATCCCTCGAGGAAGCAGCACTTTATTGAAATGGACATCATCAAATGCAACTACATGTACAAGTTCAGACTTTACAACAAGTAATGCAACAAACAACGCAACTGGTGTAAGTACAGGCAATCTTACTTCATCAAAGACCTATACAATTACCTGTTCAAATGCTGGTGATACTGCAAGTGATTCTGTAACTGTAAACGTAGAAGATACAATCATCACATCTACGTGTCGTGCAGAGACTGTTGGTGGTGCAGCAATCAGTCAAGCGGCGAAAGGAACACCGGTCTATTGGAGAATTGTAAGTCCACCACTAAATGTTCAAAGTTATTCATGGTCGGGTACTGAAATTACAACTCCATATACAACCTCTTCGTTCTCCAAAACATATGCCACAAATGGATTGAAATCAGTTACACTTACATTGACTCTTACAGATAATACTGTGAAAGATATAAATTGCCAGACACTCATCGTAAAAGATGGACCAACATTTATTGAAATATAATGTAAGCTGATAATAAAAGAAATCATGAAAGCCCTCCACACAATGGAGGGTTTTTGTTATGCTTAGGAAATGAATATATCCGTTCCGAAAGAAGTGGTAAAAAGAGTCCAAAAGCTACGAGAAACGATCGACCATCATCGGTATTTGTATCATGTAGAAAACAAAGAAGAAATTTCACCTGAGGCACTTGATACTCTCAAAGATGAGCTTGTTAAACTTGAACAACAATACCCGTCGCTTATTACTCCAGATTCTCCAACACAGCGTGTAGCAGGTGTTGCATTACCAGAATTTAAAAAGGTGCCACATAAAGTCTCACAATGGTCATTTAATGATGCGTTTACTGAAAATGATATTCGCGACTTTGATACTCGGGTGAAACGTCAACTCAAAGCAAGTATAGGAAAGGAAGTGAAACCTACGTATACCTGCGAATTGAAAATTGATGGCCTAAAGATTGTCCTTGAGTATGAAAACGGAATTCTAAAAACTGCTGCTACACGTGGAAATGGAGTGGTAGGAGAAGATGTAACCATGAATGTACGAACAATCGAGTCTGTTCCTCTGAAGTTACGACGAGATGTTTCTGTAATCGTAGAAGGAGAAGTGTGGATGGGGAAAAAGAATTTTGAAAAGATTAATGATGAGCGCAAGAAGAAGAATGAACCGCTTTTTGCTAATCCTCGTAATGTTGCTGCGGGGTCAATTCGACAGCTTGATCCAAAAATGGCAGCACAACGAAAGCTCGATACATTTATTTATGATGTTGCTCAATCAAACGAAGCAATCCCCCCTACACAGTATGAAGAACTTGAATATATTGATGCACTTGGGTTTAAAGTTAATCCTCATCGGAAACATGTCACATCAATTGATGAAGTAATAGCATATTGGAAAAAGTGGGGGACCGAGAAAGACAAGCAAGATTACCTTATAGATGGAGTGGTAATAAAAGTAGATGAAAAAAAATATCAAGATGCACTTGGTTATACAGGGAAAGCCCCTCGATTTGGAATTGCATTTAAGTTTGCAGCAGAGCAGGTAACTACGGTCGTGGAAGATATTCAGCTTCAGGTGGGAAGAACAGGGGTACTTACTCCTGTTGCACATTTGCGGCCAGTCCTCGTTGCTGGATCTACTGTGTCTCGTGCCACGCTTCATAATGAAGATGAAATTAGACGTCTTGGTGTACGAATAGGTGACACTGTTATCATTCAAAAAGCTGGAGATGTTATTCCTGATATTGTGAAGGTTGTTAGAGAGCTTCGAACAGGTAGAGAAATACCATATATATTTCCAGCAGTTGTACCTGAATGTGGAGATGATGGGAAAATCGAGCGTATCCCAGGCCAGGCCGCATGGAGGTGTGTTTCAAAAAATTCATATATTCAGCAAAAACGGAAGCTCTATCATTTTGCATCAAAAATTGCCTTTGATATTGATGGACTAGGACCAAAAATAATTGACGTCCTTCTTGATAATCAACTCATTGCAACTCCTGCAGATATTTTTACTTTGAAGCGGGGAGACATTCTTCAACTTCCACGATTTGCAGAAAAGTCAGTAGACAATCTTCTAAAATCAATTGAAAAGGCTCGAAATGTACATCTTGCACGATTTATTATTTCACTTTCTATTCCACATGTTGGAGAAGAAACGGCATACTTATTGGCAGCAACATTTAAAACATTTGAAGCTCTTTCAATAGCTACAGAGGCACAATTTATAGCAATAGAAGGTATTGGTGACATTGTAGCTAAATCTCTGACTAATTGGTTTAAAGAAAAAGCTCATAAAGAGCTTATAAAAAAATTATTGAAAGAAGTAAAGATTGTACCTCCACCTCAAACATCATCTTCTAGTAAAAAAATAAATAAAGTGTTTCAGGACAAAACATTTGTGCTTACCGGATCACTTTCTACTATGAGTCGCGATGAAGCAAAAGAAAAAATTAGAATATTAGGAGGAAATGTCTCAGGATCTGTTTCAATGGCAACTGACTATGTTGTTGCAGGAGAAAGTGCTGGATCAAAACTTGATAAAGCAGAAGGGCTGGGAGTAAAAATCCTTACTGAGGAGGAGTTTCAAAAAATGCTTAAATAATGTAGTATAAGCTCATGATTTCCGTTGAAGACATCCGAAAATTAGCCATGCTTGCGCGTATGAAGCTTTCTTCTGAAGAAGAGGTGAAACTTGTTCAAGATATGGATAATATTTTGGGTTATGTTCAACAGATTCAGGAAGCCTCGGATTCTCTCGATGCATCTGAACCTACTCTTAAAAATGTGTTTCGTAATGATACTCAATCTCATGAATCAGGATTATATACAGAAAAAATTTTGAATGAAGCACCGTTGCGAGATGGAGCATATGTAAAAGTAAAAAAAATACTGTAATGATTGATCTTAAGAATTTGACTATCAAAAAAGCTCATGAACATCTTGTACAAGGTGATTTTACAGCACGTGAACTTGCGGCTGCATACACATCAGAAATAGAAAAAAGAAATCCCGAGATAAATGCATATTTAGAAGTATTTTCTGATATTGATGAACAAGCACAAGTTGCTGATGAAAGAATTAAGGCAGGGAAGGCAACGCTGCTTACTGGGATTCCACTTTCAATTAAAGATAATATCTTAATAGAGGGCAGAATTGCATCTTCAGCTTCCAAGATGCTCGAAAACTATCGAGCAACATATGATGCAACTGTAATAAAAAAATTAAAAGATGCTGGAGCCGTATTTCTAGGACGAACCAATATGGATGAATTTGCAATGGGAAGTTCAACAGAAAATTCTGCGTACGGTGTAGTAAAAAATCCCCATGATACTTCTCGAGTACCCGGTGGATCCTCAGGTGGGGCAGCAGCAGCTCTTGCCTCAAATATGTGTCTTGCATCAATTGGTTCTGATACTGGGGGGTCTATCAGACAACCAGCATGTTTTACTGGACTTGTTGGGCTCAAGCCCACCTATGGAAAGGTGTCTCGATATGGACTTATGGCGATGGCATCTTCTCTTGATCAAATAGGGCCGCTTACAAAAAATACCGAGGATGCTGAAATACTTTTCGATATTTTGAAAGGCAAAGATCCAATGGATTCTACTAGTATTGAAGTTTCTATTATTCATGAAGAAAAGAAATTATTTAAGATTGGGGTACCATTTGATTTTCTTAAAGAGGGAATTGATAAAGATGTCATGGATAATTTTACAACTTCACTTGAAACTCTTAAAAACCAAGGATATGAGATTGTAGACGTGAAATTACCACATGCTCAATATGCTCTTGCTGTATACTATATAATGATGCCAGCAGAAATTTCATCAAATCTTGCACGTTTTGATGGTGTAAAGTATGGGCTTCATAAAGATGGAAAAGATCTTTTGGAGGATTATCTTTTCACTCGACATGAAGGATTTGGAGCAGAGGCTCGCCGACGAATTATCTTAGGCACATATGTCCTCTCGTCAGGATACTATGATGCGTATTATAATAAGGCTATGGCTGTACGAGCACTTTTAAAAAAGGATTATGAAGTTGCATTCAAAAATGTTGATATTGTTCTCGTACCAACATCTCCTGTTCCTTCTTTTAAAATAGGTGAGCGTTCCGAGGACCCACTATCAATGTATCTAGCAGATATTTTTACTGTATCAGCAAATATAACATCACTACCAGCAATTTCGATTCCTTCAGGATTTGTTGAACGGGAAGGTAAGCACTTACCTGTTGGTATTCAGTTTACAGCCGCACATGCACGAGAAGATATCCTATTTTCAATAGGAAAAATATTTGAGAATGTTCGTTCGTAGCATAATTATTTATGGCTGAAGAAAAAAAAGATTTTAAAAAAGACGATAAAGATAAAAAAGATGAGGATAAGAAAAGAGAAGTAATATTTCCTGTTTCTGGAGGAGCAATTATTATCTTTTTGATTCTCCTTATGGCATTTATTGCTCGCTATAATGCTTCTGTCCAAGATGGTGGGCAAGGATTCCAACGACTTTTTACGGTAGAGTATATCCTCTCAGTCACTCCGGAATATATAAAAGATATTGTAAGAGATCTTTCATTTTCGTATGTCATATTTGCAAATATACTTTCACTCTTTTTCTTGCTTGGTCTGGTGTATGCTCTCATTAAAATGCTTGAAGTAGAGAAGAAATGGTATAAGCAGCTCTATCCTGGTAATCCAATCCCACAGGAAGATCCTCCAAAGAATGCAAAATGGGAGCTTGTATTGGAGCATATTAATACCAACAACCCCAGTGATTGGAGGCTCGCAATTCTTGAAGCTGATATTATTCTTGATAATCTTTTGGAACAACTTGGGTACTTTGGCGATACAATAGGTGATAAATTAAAAAAAGCAGTTAAGGCTGATTTTGAAACCCTCGATAAAGCTTGGGAAGCCCACAAGATACGAAATGCAATTGCCCATGAAGGACAAGACTTTACATTGACTCAAAGCGAAGCTCAACGGATTATCGGGCTATATCAATCAGTCTTCAAGGAATTTGATTATATTTAGGGTTTATTGTATACTTGTTCCTACCCAAATCGGGGAGTGGTGGAACGGTACCACGGGAGGCTCATAACCTCCAAAAGCCGGTTCAATTCCGGCCTCCCCAACACGTAAACATAGATAGTAAGAAAACAATCCGCTCCAAACATATACTTGGGCGGATTGTTTTCTTGAGAAAAACATATTATAGTAGATTCCTTGTTGGGGTAGGTGTTTTGGTAGAAATTACAACGTAACATGTCAGGGTAGCTCAGTTGGTAGAGCACGGGACTCATAAGCCCGGGGTCGTGGGTTCAATCCCCACTCCTGACACAAAGAGAATTGATTTTTTTTAAAATAAGGACATAATAATAGATGGACAAAGGGTGACATCGGATGTTGCCCAGGGATCCATTCACATCGTTTGGAGAATGTATATATGGCTACACAAAGCCACAGGCAATCGGGTAGGTCCAATGGTTCTAGTGTGATCCCCAAGGATCACAACCTCCAGAAGGAGCTGGAGTTCAAAGATGCGAGCAGTTGGCCAGAAGACACGCCAGGGGAAGAGTCGAGTACTGACATTGGAAGGTTGGAAGATGAGGATGATCGGGATTACATCATCCCTACATCGGGAATGATTCGGAGTGAGAAAAATCGCTGAAAAAAGCGCCTTACTGATGAATCGAAAAGGGCTTCGTACGCGAAGTCCTTTCTCTTGCTCCGAATTAGAAAATCTGTTACATTAAACCGGTCAATTGCGGTCGTAGCTCAACTGGTTAGAGCACTCGCCTGTCACGTGAGAGGTTGTGGGTTCAAGTCCCATCGACCGCGCAAAGCTCAAAACACCACCGAAAAGGTGGTGTTTTGTTATAATAATCAGAGCCTTTAATCTTCAACCTTATGTATAAAGTCTATGGCTAATTCATGTTAGAATTAGCTAGCTGTGCTAATGAACCATTTTAAAAAACAACTGAAAAGAAAAAACAAACGTCCTGTGAGTGATGTTAGGAAAGTTATCAAAAATAAACCTCTTTCACTTCGAAATGATCCATTTACCGTAGAATTCTCTAGGAAAGCTTTTTCAGAATTTTTTCGTAAATACCGCAAACTTACAACAACTTTTGGTATAGTAGTGGTGATTTGGATTGGAATTTTAATTCAGCACAGAATTACAAGAGCAGAAACCACAATGTTTTTTCCTAATGCATGCCTAGGAGGATGGGAAAATCCACAGCACGCGAGCGGAAAACCTACATTACAAGGAGGAAGTACGAATAATGATTTTAATAAAGATAATTCGGCAGTATTACAGGCTAATAGTCTTTCAGAATTGTATTGTGGTGAATTTAGCGGAACTGTACCTGATGAAGCTCAACCAAAAAAGGTAGTGCTTTCATTATCCGGAGTAATAAAAAGAGAACAAGCTAAGGAAATAGAGACAGAACCAATAATATCTACAGATAATGCTACTTCAACTGTGGAAGAAATTCTTAGCTCACCAGCAGAAGATAATAATTCTGTAATTATTACAGACGTAGTTCTGCCAGAGAATTCTCCTTCAGAATCTGAAACCACTGAGTTAGAACAATTAAATGAATCTGATGTTAACGCAAAACCTGATCAGTCTTTACCACCTGAACAACCAAGTGCACAATCAGAAGAACCTTCAGCTCCTGATGAAATTAATAATCTGCAATCTTTGCTATCTCCTTTGATTCCTGTTGCATATGCATCAGATGCAACTACAAGTATTGATGTAGCTCAATCGGTAAAAGATAACTATCAAGATGCAGTACTAGAAGTATTTTATACATTAGATACAATAACATGGAATTCATTAGGAAAAGTAGCAGGAGAAAAGATCCAAATAACACAATTTGAATTTCCATCTGATGCAATAGCAGATTGGGAGGATCTCAAATCACTACAAATTAAAGTCGCACGTGTCACGAGTATTGATGAATCTCCTACATTACTTATAGACGGTATGACACTTGAGGTTACGTATGACGAGATCAATCCTGATGCATTAAGTCAAAGGCAGCTTATAATTTCATCGATTGGAAAGTCGCTAGGTCCAATTTCTATGAGTAAAAGTACAGATTCCGGTAACTATTTTATATCAGGTCCACCATCAGGACTTGCATTGTATAATGCACTGACTGAAGAATTGATATATACAACAGCAATAGATCAAAATTCTGTTGAGATTGATCCTGCTCTTATTAATACACCAGGTTCATATGTATTTATTAGCACTCGCCATGTAAACTGGTGCTCTCAGTTGACGCTTTCTCAATGTAAAAGTGATAGTTCTTATTTGGGAGAAGCATCTTTTACGGTTGGAGTTTTGCGTCCATTTGCATTATCAAATAGTGCTACGACAACAGAACAGTCTGTGACAACAGATTCATTATCCACAACAACAGAGTCGAATTCTAATTCGACTTCAACTGAATTATTTCCATCGATACAAAATCTTTAAATGAGATTGATATTCAACGACAAGAGTATTGTGAAATTTGTATTAATTCTGTTAGAATAAAGATAAATAGTATCTTTATATGAAAGGGAAAATTAAACATCCATTTAAAATAATCAGTTGTATTCTGATTGTCATAATTTTTTTTCTCTTTTTAAATGTAGTAAAGGCAGTGACTCCAAATCCAGGACACTCTTGGATCGAAGTAGGAGATGGAACATTTCAGGTAGCAGGTCCTACAACACTTCGAACGTATACATTTCCAGATGTTAATGCAACAGTATTAACTACTAATACTGCAGTAACTGTAGGGCAAGGTGGAACAGGGGCTGCTACTCTTACCGGAATTGTGAAAGGCAACGGCACTTCTGCTTTTACTGCAGTAACTGCTCCATCTGGTGTGCTTGTGGGAGATACGGATACACAAACCCTTACAAATAAAACAATCAATAAAGCAAACAATACACTTACCGATGTAGCTGGTTCTGGTGTGAATTCGGATATTACATCGCTAACTGGTTTAACAACTGCACTTTCGGTTGCTCAGGGAGGAACAGGAGATACGAATTTGGCTCTTAATAATGTATTACTTGGTAACGGTACTAGTGGAATACTAGAAGTTGCTCCTGGCACTAGTGGAAATGTGCTAACTTCCAACGGCACGACATGGACAAGTTCTGCTCCTACTGGAGGAAGTAGTGCATCTACACCGAATGTATATAACAATCGACAGATGCAGATAGTTAAAAACCCAGGTGCTGCAACAGTGACAAATATGGGTTTTGCTGCTGCTCCGACATTAACTGCTACAGCATCAAATGCTGATGATGCTGATGGACCATGGCTTAATCACGCTACCACAGCAACAAACGGTAATGCTTCAGGAGTAATCTCAGCATTTACTGTGGTTCGTCGTGACTGGGAAGTTGAATATATAACGACGATAAAAACTGATGCTACTAATATTACGAGTGTTCGATACTGGATTGGGTTATTTTCAGCATTACCTGACACATTGGCAGCACCCAATATTCATGCGGTAGCATTCCGCTACGATACAGCTGCTGATGGTACTGCTTTTTGGCGGGCTGTATCAATTGCGGGCACTGGTGCATCAGCTACAGTTACTGCCACTACCCAATCAATTGCTGCTAATACGACGTATATTATGCGTATTGTTTGTGCCAATAGTTTAACAGATTGTAAATATTATATTAATAATACCCTTGTTGCGACTCACACAACGACTCTACCAACTGCAACGCAGCTTATGGGATATGGTAATAGAGTAACCACTCTTAGTGCTGCTATTCGTAACTTGAAATGGGGGAGAATTAGTATCATACATGACTAATATGCTCATGAGGTTTAAGACGCTTATTCTCATTATTGTTTGTTTGAGTATTGTATTTTATTCACGTACTATTTTTGCTCAATTAAGTTGTTCTGTTACTACAGCTGCTGCTTGTACCAACCCAAGTGTAGTAATAATGCGTATGTCGAGTACTACCAATGCTCATGCAGAATTACCATCCCAAAGTAATGCGGCATATTCTAATAGTGTTGTGTGTTGCTCTGGTGTTACTGGTTTAGGCAATACCTGCGTCAACTCGTTTGCTGTAGTAGCAAAATTACAAAACACAACAAATTCTCATGCAGAATTAAATAGTCAGTTAAATTATGGTAATAACATATGTATTGCAGCTCCTAGCGGTACGATGACTGTAGCAAATCAGGATACTAATTGTACAGGATACGATACAACCATTGCTTCAATTTCTAGTACTACGAATGCTCATGTTGCAAATGGAACTGTGTATACAAAAAAGATTTGTGGAAAATATTTATTATCAAATTCAATTACGTTTAGCATATCTTCCAATTCTATTGGGTTTGGCACGTTAAATGCTACGACTGCTCGATTTGCAACGGCAAATGGGAGTGGTTCTACAACTGAGGTAGAAGCACATACTGTCACAGCAGCAACGAATGCTCCTTCTGGTTACAGTATTACAGTACGCGGTGCCACTATGACTTTTGGAGCATATTCTATTAATGCTATCGGAGGCACTAATACGACGTCATCGATTGGTTCGGAACAATTTGGGGTTAGATTAAATAGAACGAGTGGTAACGGTACAATTGTCGTTCCTTATGCTGCTGCAGGGTTTGCTTATGCGGCAACATCAAATACAACAAGCCAAATTGCTTCTGTCGCAACAGGGGACTCTGCTGATACAGTCTACTCAGTTCGTTATATTGCAAATATTTCTCCAACAACAGAAAGTGCAACATATACTTCCAACATACAATATATCGCTACGTCAAACTTCTAACTTTATTTTATGGCTGAGTATGGGGATAACCTGTTGTTGTGCTCGCTTGGGTTGACGTATATAATGAACAAGTAACTTAATCAAATATTAATCTATTTAAATGGGAAAAGTATATAAGGTCATCAGTGCTACGCTCATAATTTTCTTGTTTTCGGTCTCAGTGAACTTGTCTATACCGCGGGCATATGCTGCATCGTTGACAACCTTGTCTGACACAATGTCATCATTGAAAATAAATACTGTTTCAAATCATGATATCGTATTTGTAACACCAACTGGTATCACATCAGGACAGACAGTGATACTTACATTCCAGTCTGACTTCTTAATCAATGCAGCGTTAGATTTTACCGATGTTGATGTGTTGGTAGGAGCAGGACAGCAAACACTTGCTGCAACTCCAACGGGAGCAACCTGGGGGGTAGCTCGTACATCAGGAACTGTTTTGACACTTACTAATGGTACAACTGCTGTAGCTGGTGGTTCAACAGTCCGAATTAAAATTGGTACCAATGCCACAAACCAAACTACTGGTGTCCGACAAATCACCAACCCAACAACAACAGGTACAAAAACAATTAGCTTTACAGGAACATTTGGAGATACAGGAACAATTTCCATACAAACTGTTACAGATGATACGGTAGCAGTTTCAGGTACTGTTAACCAATCTATTACTTTCTCTGTATCACAAAACACTATTGCCTTCGGAACACTTGATGCTGCTGCTGCACGATATGCAAATACGTCAACAGGTTCTGCATCGGACACAATTGCTCATAACGTTGCAGTAGCGACAAACGCACCTAGTGGATATACCATTACTCTAAAAGGCGCAACACTTACTTCTCAACAAAACGCAGCAAATACTATTACCGCCAATGGTTCAACCCCAGCAGCATCAAGTGTTGGTAACGAACAGTTCGGTATTTATGCAACGAAATCTGGAGGTTCAAACGGTACAATTGCGGCACCGTATGCAACTGCTTCATCTTTCGGATATGGAGCAACAGCTACAATCGCAGATACATTAGCAAGTGGTACAAGTGCAACTGCTACAGAAACATACGCACTTCGATACATTGCTAACATTTCAGCACTTACAGAAGCAGGTACTTATAGCACAAGTTTAGTTTATGTCGGTACTGCAAACTTCTAGTTCTGGTATAATAATTAATACATGAAGTCATTTACTGCCTTATTGTCAGCTATAGCGTTTATTACTGTCTTAGGTGGCTATATTGCTATGGGTACGGCAGAAGCCCTTACTATTTCACCGGCTCGTATCGAGGTGGATGGTGATCCCGGCAAAACGATTGAAGGAAAATTTTTTCTTGTTAATGAGCAAGAAGATACACGAACATATTTTTCATCGGCAGAAAATTTTGAAGCACAAGGCGAGAGTGGTACTCCTAATTTTATTCAGAGCGATAGCGGTCTCGCTTCATGGATTGCTGTCCAAAAGGAAGTTACCCTTAATAAGGGAGAACAAAAAGAAGTTCCATTTACTATAACAATTCCTCAGAATGCTGAAGCTGGAGGACATTTTGCAGCAATTTTTTTAAGTACAACACCAATTACACCAGGTGAAGGTGAACTTTCAGTAGGGGCAAAAATTGGAACACTCATTTTGCTGCGAGTATCAGGTGACGTAAAAGAGGGGGGAGGAATACTTGATTTTACTACTCAAAATGGAAAAAGAGTTTTTGTTGCTCCACCAATTAATTTTATCTATCGCTTTAAAAATGATGGAAATGATCGAGTGCGTCCTGAAGGTAATGTAGTAATCAAGAATTTGTTCGGTATGACGAAGCGTACTATTGATGCCAATAGCAGTCAGGGTAATATTTTGCCAGGCAGCACACGTAAATTTGATGTTTTATGGAATAATACAGCAGAAGGTCAACAAGTTGAAAGCTTACCAAAAGGCTTTTTTGCAGCTGCTCGTTACGAATTTAAAAATTTTGCTTTTGGACCATATTCTGCAAATCTCTTGCTTAGTTACGGTAATAATAACATTCAAGCATCTGAATCATTTAGATTTTTTGCATTCCCATGGCATTTATTAGTTATTACAGTATTTGGATTAGTAATCCTTCTTTTGTTATTTACCGTATTGCTAAGAAAATATAATCGTTGGATTATAAGCAAGGTAAATAACAATCGTTAATTATGCGAATATGAATTGTTCGTTCATATCTAAGCTATTAATGGCAGTATTAATTTTGTCCATAATAACTCCTCTCCAAATATTCGCACTTGAGGCTCAATCAAGCGTAACAGTTACAGCTATTGTAAATAGTAGGTCTACTACACCGCCTCCACCCTCTGGAGGCGGTGGTGGTGGTGGTGGCGGAGGTGGTTCTCCTGTAGAAACTGGTACAGCGAGTATTACAATCAGTGGTATTGCTTATCCATTAAGCAAAGTCTCTGTATTAAAGGATGGACAATTAGCAGTAACTACAATTGCCGGACCAAATGCACTATTCTCTGTAACAATAAGTAATGTTTCGAGTGGAAATCATATTTTTACAGTTTATGGTGAAGACAAAAATCGAGTGAAGTCTGCTACCTTTACAATACCTGTCTATGTTACGGCAAATGCTTCAACATTTGTAGGAGGTATTTTTATACCGCCTACAATTGATATTGATAAGGCAGAAGTCGCTCGAGGTAATATTGTAACAGTATTAGGGCAAACAAAACCAAAGGCAGAAATAACAGTGAGGGTTCATTCAGAGCATGAAATAATTCAAAAAGTTTTATCTGATGATGATGGAGTTTGGTTATATAAGATAGATACTTCTGGATTAGAATACGGAAATCATGAAGTAAAAGCCCGTGCAGTATCTGGAAATGATATTACAGAGTATTCAAAGATTGCCACATTTAAGGTAGGCACCAAAGATGTAGTGGTAGATAAAAACCAAGCCTGTCTTGGAATAAAAAGAGGGGATGTAAATTGTGATGGAAAAGTGAATCTTATAGATTTCTCTATTGTTGCATTTTGGTATAAAAAAGTTAATCCGCCAGTAAACGTAGATGTAAATAACGATAAAAAGGTCGATCTCATAGATTTTAGTATTCTTGCATATAACTGGACAGGATAATATGAACATACCTTTTTTTAAAAAAATATGTAATTTGAAAATAATACTTATAGTAAGTCTATTAAGCATTCCAGGGTTTTTGAATGCTGCTGAATTTCAGGTTGAAGTATCTAACCCACAAAGTTATCAAGGGGGACTCATTAAGGTTGATGTATATGTTGATAGTGGAGGAGAAAATATTAATACCATTGAAGCTAGTATTGAAATTCCATCACATTTATTCCGTGTGTCTGAAGTACTCTCAAATGATTCGATTATCACACTATGGATAGAAAAACCTTTGTTAGTAGATGCTCATCCTACTAGTTCAATTCATTTTATTGGACTTATACCAGGTGGGTTTAATGAATTAAGATCACCATATGGTAACAATAAGCATCAAGCAAAAATCTTGTCGTTTTATCTTCAACCTCTCGAAGAGGGTATCGGTACTATTACTATTAAAAACCCTGTTATTTTACGTAATGATGGATTGGGAACACCTTTAGATGTAAAAAATACTTCAGTAGAAATAAAAAGTTCTAAACCCTCAAGCATAATGGGTACAACTATCCCTTCTATTATAGATAATGAAGCTCCAGATCATTTTGCTATTGAGTTGGGCAGGGATGAATCTTTGTATAGAGGTAGATGGATTATTGCATTCAATGCACAAGATAAAGGATCTGGTATTGATCATTATGAAGTAAGTGAATCTCGAAATGATACACATGATTGGATTAAAGCTCAAAGTCCATATGTATTACGTGATCAAGATTTAAAAAGTGCAATTTATGTGAAAGCGATTGATAAGAAAGGAAATATTCGAATAGAATCTTATCCACCTACGCATCATGCGAGTTGGTATGAAATTAGTGCAACTAATTATATACTTGTGTTAATAACTATGGGATTGGTGTATCTCAGTTTGAGATTATATGTACGCAAAAAAATATTTTAAATTTATCTTTGCAATCTTTGCATTCTTACTGACGAGTACCCCTGCATATGCTGCTACTCTTTTCTTATCTCCACCAACTGCGTCAAATAATGTAAATCAAACCGTAACAGTACGTGTTGTGGTTTCAAGCAAAGATCAGGCTGCAAACGCTGTTTCAGGAAAAATTATTTACCCATCTGACAAATTACAATTATTATCCATTTCTAAAGTTGGTTCTATTATTAATTTTTGGGCAGAGGAACCATCATTTTCAAATGGTACTGCACAGTTTAGTGGAGTAATAATGAGTCCGGGATACACAGGATCATTTGGTCAGGTTGTTACGCTAACATTTAAATCACTGTCGGCTGGTGATGCTGCAATCACATTATCGAATGCTTCTGTATTAGCAAATGATGGGCAAGGCACAGAGATACTAACTGGTACACAGGGATCTATTATTAGTATTAGAGAAGCCCCTCCTCGTCCGATCGTAGAACCTACTGTGCCTCAGAAACCTACAGTAGTACCCAAAGCTCCCTCCGCTATTGAGGCAACAACCTCTCCCCTAAAAAATGAAAGTCCAGTTGGAAGTATTCAAACCGAGATAGAGATGGAGGGAAATAAACCAGCAGTAGTAAATGATTTTTGGTATGGCTTTGTTAATGATAACTTCTTAGCGATATTAGCCTTTATATTGCTTGTTCTTGTAATAATATTATTACTTGGACTATTTATTGTATATTCATGGTTTGTTATTCGAGGATCATTACAAGAACTCCGTCACCGAATGCAAACTGTAGATATGGTTTCAGATAAAATATTTACCTCACTTGAAGATGAAATCGAGGATCATATTAAACTATTAGAGAATAAACGACACTCGCGATCGTTGACTGCAGAGGAGGAATTATTCCTTGAACGCTTCTCACAAAAACTGAAAGAATCTCATAAAGTCATTCATTCAAAAACAAAGGTTTAAATTATTTTATAGATGAGTTTGCTAAATCTGTATAGATGAGTTTAAATAAAAAGATATGTAATATTCTTGCTTTTGATTCGTTTCTTATAGTACAGAAGTTTATTATCAGAATTAATTATAAAGGCTATGAATATCATATTATGGATCGTGTTTGGAGCCCTCGTAGGCTGGATTGCATCACTTATTATGAGAACAGACGCTCAACAGGGTGCAATCTTGAATATTGTTGTGGGTGTTGTCGGAGCAGTACTAGGAGGATGGATTATGAGTATGCTTGGTCAATCAGGAGTTGATGGATTCAATCTATACAGCTTCGTAGTTGCCCTCGTTGGTGCTGTAGTGCTTATTGGTCTCGTCAAACTTGCACGAGGTAATAAGACACTTGGATCACACTCATAAGAGTTTGGTCAAGAAGTAGTGTAATTACACATAAAATTGCCTCGCACCATAATGGTTGCGAGGCAATTTTGTATACAGCTTATTTATATAAAAAAAGTGTGAAGTCTTGAGGCATATAATCAGTAACCACTTCTACACGTGAGCAAAATGTTTGGCAATACTCAGCTACTTCTTTAGGGGAATAGGCTGCAAATGTTTCATTATCAATATGATCTGCATAATTCAGCATGTTAAATGCAACTCCGATATCAGCAATCTCATACATTTTTTTAATCATTCCAAAATAAAATTCATTGTTATTTTCTACTTTAAAGCTCATAACCCCAGAGGCAAAAATGTAGTCATATTTTTCTGAAATAGAGAAAATATCTTTCTGTAGAAATAGGCCATTAGGATATTTTTGCTGAGATAGTTTAATGTATTCAGGAATAATATCAATTCCCGTATAATCTACTACAATCTTCTTTTTAATTAAGAACTTATAAAAATCTCCTAAGCCGCAACCTACATCTAAGATTTTCTTATTATCAATACTTGCAACATGAAGTAAGACTTCAAAACGGAGCATTTGATGAAACGTATCCACCCAATGCACACTCCGTGCATCGGATTCACCATACTCCTGAAGAGATGATTGATAGAAATGTGTAATTCGTTTGAGGTCAGTTTCATTGAATGACATAGCTTTCTACTATACTCTACTTTTGCAAAATGAGTAATTTTGCACTAGTATGGAGAACATTGCCGTTGTAGCTCAGTTGGTAGAGCACGTCATTGGTAATGACGAGGTCGGCGGTTCAATCCCGCCCAACGGCTCCCAGATATACCTCATCATTATGGTATAATAGAGCAATCATTAACTCATATAATAATATATGGAAACAACTCAACCTGAAGTAATACCAGTAACATCTGTAACAACAGTAATGCCGGGACCTATAGAATTAATAAAACGAGCATATTCAGACTATCGCTCTCGATTCCATGTTATTTCTAAGGTTTTAGCGGTATCGTTCTTAGCATCAGTATTTCAATCAATTATAACTTTTACCTTACAGGATTCGCTAGGGTTGTATCTCCTTGCATCAGTTCTCGCATTTATAGTCATTTATATTTCTTATTTGGCACTTGTAATTGCAGTTGCGGATGAGCAAAATCAACATACAGATGTATCTGCTCTCTATCAAGCCTCATGGCATGTTTTCTTTCCTTATGTTGGAGTATTTATTCTAACTACACTTACTGTCATTGCAGGATTAACACTTTTCGTCATTCCAGGCATTGCAGTTGCAATATTTTTGAGTTTTAGCATGTATGTTCTTGTAGTTGAGAAAAAACATTGGATGAGTGCACTAACAAAGAGCTGGTACTATGTCCGAGGGAATTGGTGGAAAGTATTTGGAAGAATGATTGTATTTGCCATCTTTATGGGGGTACTCATGATAATTACAGAGATAGTGACATCACTCCTTGGCTTAAATCAAATTGGTCCACGCATGTTTATGGATGGGTATACTGGAGATCCAAAAGAAGTTTCTCTTTTTGCTTCAATACTTAGTCTTGCGATACAATCATTTATTGTAACTCCACTAGGTATCTTTTTCTTCTATTTAATATATAAGTCTCTTCGAGAACAAAAGCCTATTGAACTTCAAGAAGAAGAAGAAAAAAAGATTCGAAAAAACATCTATATAATTATTGGATTAGGAATAGTTATGTCTGTAATTATAGTAATTGCATTAGGAACTCTCATTGTTACATTATTGCCACAAATCTTTCCCACTCCAGCTGCGGAAGTGATAAACACAACATTGTCACTCTTATAGTTTTGAATTACTATATAGGCCACTGCTTATACAGTGCCACTTTAGCTCAGTTGGTAGAGCAATGCTTTCGTAAAGCAGAGGTCCCGAGTTCGATTCTCGGAAGTGGCTCAAAATTCTGCTATACTCACAATCATGGACAAAGACGCTCTTGAACTTCACATAAAGGCACTCGAAGATGCAATGATGCAGGCTGATTTTTGGAATAACAAAGATAAAGCTCAAGCTGCAATTCGAGAACTTCAGGAACTCAAAGAAAAAAAAGAGGGAGGAGGGAAGTATGACCGAAGTAATGCTGTCGTTACTATTCTTTCGGGTGCTGGAGGGGATGATGCAGAAGATTTTTCTTCGATTCTTTTTGATATGTACCGAAAGTATATCGATAATAAAGGATGGCAGGCATATATTTTGCACGAACATAAAAACGATCATGGTGGATTTCGTAATATTACATTCGAAGTTCTTGGCAAGAATGCTTATGGTACGCTCAAACATGAATCGGGTGTACATCGACTCGTTCGCATTTCACCCTTTAATGCAAAACAGCTTCGGCACACTTCATTTTCGATGGTTGAAGTGATTCCAAAATTTGAAAAAGTTCAGGAGAGTGAAATCCCACCTGACGATTTGCGTGTAGAACTTTCAAAAGCTGGTGGTCCAGGGGGGCAAAATGTAAACAAACGTGAAACTGCCGTGCGCATCGTGCATATTCCTACCAATATTTCTGTTCACGTAACCTCAGAACGTTCTCAAGCACAAAATAAAGAGAAAGCATTTGCATTGCTGAAAGGAAAACTCTACAAAAAACAAGAAGAAGATCAAAAAAAGAAAGCAATGGGCATGCAAATAAGTTCAACGACCGATATTGAATGGGGGAATCAGATTCGTTCATATGTCCTTCATCCATACAAAATGGTAAAGGATCATCGTACTGATGTTGAGGTTCGTGATGTAGATAAAGTTCTCAATGGAGAGCTTGATGAATTTATAGAAGCAGAAAAAGCTTTATCTTAGGGATGTTTTATACACTTTGCATGTGGGAGAATTAGGGTATAATAGTATAGTTATATGATTTATTTCGACAATGTATCAAAAGTGTACGCTGATGAGTCTGTGGCACTTGATAATGTAAATATTGCTATCGAACCAAATGAGTTCGTATCTATTGTAGGCCATTCGGGAGCTGGGAAAACAACACTTCTTAAAATGCTTTTAGCAGAAGAGCGACCTTCTGATGGTATTGTGTATTTTCAATCAACAGATATTCATCAGCTTCGAAAAAATGAGATGAATCAGTTCCGACAAAAAATAGGAGCTATCTTTCAGGATTTTCGACTTCTTCCACATAAGACGGCATACGAAAATATAGCTTTTGCTATGGAAGTAGCGGGAAAGACTGATGAAGAAATAGAATCAGATGTGCCTCACGTGCTCGAGCTTGTAGACCTTGGACGAAAAATGTGGAGTTTTCCACATCAGCTCTCAGGTGGAGAGAAGCAACGCGTGGCTATTGCGCGTGCGATTGTAAATCATCCGGATATTATTATTGCAGATGAGCCTACAGGAAACCTCGATCCCATCAATACCTATGAGATCGTACAGATTTTAAAGAAGATTAATGATCTTGGAACTACCGTCATTCTTACTACACACAATAAAGGTGTCATAGATACTCTTGGTAAGCGAGTAATTACCATCGAAAATGGAAAAATTCTTCGTGATGATAAAGACGGTAAATATATTTTGTAAGTTAAAAATCTAAACAATGTTGTGGACAAACACTAAACGCGTAATAAAAGCTGGATTCGTCAATTTTTGGCGAAATGGATTTGTGTCTCTTGCCTCAGTATTCGTAATGACCATTACACTTTTTGTATTAGGTTCGCTTATTTTTACTAGTGCACTTTTAAATGCTGCACTTCTACAAATTAAAGACAAAGTTGATATTAACGTATATTTTGTAACTACAGCACAAGAAGAAGATATTTTGGCAATTCAAACATCAGTTGAAGTACTTCCAGAAGTAGCTGCAGTAACATACACATCTCGAGATAATGTTTTGGCCGAATTCAAAAAGCGACATGAAAATGATCAGTTTACTCTCCAAGCTCTTGATGAACTACAGGATAATCCTTTGGGAGCAGTACTTAATATTAAAGCAAAAGAACCTTCACAATACGCAGGAGTAGTAAGTTTCCTCGAGTCAAAGAGTGTCTCAGCAAGTGATGGATTGCCAATCATCGACAAGATCAACTACAACCAAAACAAAGTCGCTATTGATAAACTCAATCAGATCATAGAAGCTGGACAGCGCTTAGGACTTTTCCTCCTGATTGCTCTTATTATCATTTCAATTATGATTACCTTTAACACTATTCGCCTCGCAATATATATTTCTCGAGATGAAATCTCCGTGATGCGGCTTGTAGGAGCAAGTTCCAAGTTTGTACGAGGACCATTTGTGATTGTAGGAATTATGTATGGAACTATTGCTGCACTTGTTACTGCGGGGCTTTTCCTTCCTGCAACATTTTATCTTGGAAAAGCAACTTCAACTTTTTTTACAGATGTAAATATCTATAACTATTATATTTCTCACTTCGGACAGATCTTCTTGATTATCCTTGTAGCAGGAATAATTATTGGAGCAATATCAAGTTATATGGCAGTGCGACGGTACTTAAAGATTTAGAAATTTCTGCATGAAAAAAAATCATAAATACATTTTTGTTGTTGGAGGTGTGATGTCAGGAGTAGGGAAAGGAATCGCCTCATCATCAATCGGAACTATCCTGAAGGCACGAGGCCTCAAAATAACTGCCCTCAAAATCGACCCTTATATAAATATCGACGCAGGAACAATGAACCCCACCGAACACGGTGAGGTTTTTGTTTTGGATGATGGAGATGAGACCGATCAAGATATGGGCAACTACGAACGGTTCCTCGATATTACCCTTTCGAGGGTAAACTATATGACGACAGGTCGTGTGTATCAGGAAGTTATTAGAAAAGAACGAAATCTCGAATATAAAGGAAAGAATGTAGAAGTGGTACCAGATATTCCACTTGAAGTAATCCGAAGAATCGAAAAAGCTACCGAGCAGGCAGATTCTGATGTAACGCTTATCGAGATTGGAGGAACCATTGGAGAATATCAAAACATTATTTTCCTAGAAGCTGCTCGAATGATGAAGACTCGTCATCCGGGTTCAGTTGCATTTGTTATGGTGAGTTATCTACCAATTCCATCAAAGATAGGAGAAATGAAAACAAAGCCAACGCAATATGCGGCACGTTCACTTAACAGTGTTGGAATACAGCCTGACATTATTATTGGCCGAAGTCAGCTTCCTATTGATAATAAGCGCAAAGAAAAGATTGCCATGTTTTGTAACGTACTCCCAGAAAATGTAATTTCTGCACCAGATGTAGATAGTATTTATGATGTACCTATCAACTTCGAGCGTGATAATCTGGGAGAAAATCTTTGTAAGTTGCTTGGCATCAAAAAAAATAAATCAGATCTCTCAGGATGGAAATCGTTTGTACGTAAGACAAAGACAGCAACAAAAGAAGTAAAAATTGGAGTTGTTGGAAAGTATTTTGATTCTGGAGACTTTGTGCTTTCTGATGTTTACATTTCTGTTCTTGAAGCGCTCAAGATTTCTGGGTTTGCATTGGGTGCAAAACCCATTATTACCTGTATAAATTCAAAGGGGTTTGAAGGACCGCAAGGAAAAAAGAAATTATCAATTCTTAAAAACTACGATGGAATTCTCGTGCCAGGAGGATTTGGTTCTACAGGAATAGAAGGAAAAATTTTGGCTATTCAATATGCTCGAGAAAATAAAATTCCATATTTCGGACTTTGTTACGGAATGCAATTAATGGTAATCGAATATGCTCGTAATGTTGCAGGACTCAAAAATGCAAATACTGCAGAAATTAATCCTGAATCTCCACATATTGTGATTGATATTATGCCTGATCAGAAAAAACTTCTTACCGAAGGAAAATATGGAGCAAGTATGCGACTTGGTGCGTATTATGCAGAACTCAAAAAGGGAAGTATTGCTCGCAATGCCTATGGCAAAGATGTAATTAGTGAACGACATCGCCACCGATATGAAGTGAGTTCAGAATATATTTCAAAACTCGAAAACGCTGGCCTTGTATTTTCAGGTACTTCCCCAAATGGAAAATTGATGGAAATTGCAGAACTCCCTGCTGCCAGACACCCGTTTTTTGTAGGTACACAGTTTCATCCAGAGTTTAAAGCTCGTCCCACATCACCCCATCCGTTATTCACAGGATTTCTAAAAGCTGCACTTAAAAATGTGAAACCAACTATTAAACCCATGGGGCCAGTTGAAAAGATAAAGATATCGGAATAAAACTTGAATAAAGGGTGTTTTTAGGGTATTTTAAGAGCACACCCTCGTACTCTTAGGTGTATTGAGGGTTGCATACCTTCTTCGCTAAAGCTACGAAGGTCGCAGTGCGGGATCGTCTAATGGTAGGACAATAGATTCTGGATCTATTTATCTTGGTTCGAGTCCAGGTCCCGCAGCCGTTTAGAGTATAACTGAGAAGCAAAAATTAAATTGATAAGGTAGTAATCTAAGACAAAGATGACTATTGATTTTTCTAAAAAGTATGATATAACTACTGATAAATGACTAATTACAATCAAC
>JALYQZ010000016.1 GCA_030855525.1 bacterium | reverse complement strand
CCAGGAGTAATAGTAAGTAGTTTTTGGGTAGCTATAGTTGTAGCTATCGTTTTGGGAATAATAAATCTCACAATACGGCCATTGCTTTTACTTCTTACACTTCCCATAAATATTATTACTTTGGGGTTATTTACTTTTATCATAAATGCATTAATGTTTGGCCTTGCTGCTTTTGTTGTTCCTGGGTTTAGTGTGTCAGGATTTATGGCAGCACTTCTAGGTTCACTTATTCTTACTGTAATTAAAATAGTGACAAACCGTCTCGAATCTGTAAGATAGAGAAATCATGGCATTTATAGATGAATTAACAATTTTTGCACAAGCCGGACGAGGTGGAGATGGTGTAGTGCGGTGGCGACATGAAAAGGGAAAAGAATTCTCTGGAGCGGCTGGTGGAAATGGAGGCAAAGGGGGGGATGTATACGTACATGCTGTACGTGATATTCATTTGCTTGCAAAATATAAAAACAAAAAAGAATTTGCTGCTCCACATGGTTCTCCTGGAGAGAATAATAGTAAACATGGGAAAAGTGGTGAAGATATGATTATTGATCTTCCTATCGGATCTATTATTACTAATATTGATACTCAGAAAAAATATCAGCTTCTGAAAGAAGATCAGAATATTTTATTACTGAAGGGTGGACGTGGAGGACTTGGAAATGAACATTTTAAAGCATCAACGAATACAAGCCCCAAAGAGTCAACTCCAGGCAAAGAAGGAGAATCAGCACATTTTGAAATAGAACTTGAGCTTGTTGCAGATGCAGGGTTGGTAGGGCAGCCAAATGCCGGTAAATCGAGCCTCCTCAATGAGCTTACTAATGCTAACTCTAAAGTTGGTAGTTATGCTTTTACAACGCTTGATCCATCGCTTGGAAACATGGAAGGATTTATTTTAGCCGATATTCCGGGGCTTATTGAAGGAGCATCTGAGGGTAAAGGACTTGGACACAAATTCTTGCGTCATGTGAAGCGAACAAAGCTTATTTTGCACTGTATTTCACTCGAGAATGAAGATATTGTAGGAATGTACAAGACCGTTCGAACTGAACTCGAAAAATTTGATAAAGAACTAGCAGATAAAGAAGAATTCATTATTCTTACAAAAAATGATGTCATTGATGAGAAGACATTGAAGCTTAAAATGAAGGAAATTAAAAAGCATAATTCGCATATTTTGACCGTTACTGCATATGATGACAATTCCATCAAAGATTTTAAGGATGAGTTAGTGAGAATCCTTCGAAAATAAGCCATATGTTATCCCCATAGAGAGCTTAGCGAACCCTTCTTTTTAGACGTATAATAGAAGGGTACGGTGAAAGGAAATAAGAGAGAAAAAATCTTCATATTTTGGATTACAGTTTTTATGCTTGTAAGTGTGTTTTGTGTACCTACATTTGTTCAGGCATCTTTTTTCACAGAACTAAAAACGAGTAGTCAATATGCAGTAAGCAGTACCTTTTCAGCATTTGGAAAAGGTGTAACTGATGTAGGCAGTGTTCCAGTCGATGCAACAAAACTTACAGTACAACAAACAGCATCTGTTTTTTCTGCTGTGTCGAACTTCTTTTCGGGTTTGTTTGGGAAAGAAGAACCTGTGACTGTTCTTCCACTACCATCACAGGAATATGTTCCTCAAATACCTCCACTAGTTCCTACATATGTTCCAACTCCTCTACCACCATCTCAACCGACTCCCATTCCACCACGACAAACTCCTCCAGTAGTACCAGTTACAAAATATGTCACCGTTCAATCAAATTCAAATATAAATCTTGATCAGATATATGCACGACTTTCAGCACTTGAATCTCAACCGATTTCTCAAACAACTTCATCAAGCAACTCAAACTACGTTACAAAAGATTTTTTGGATAGAACAACAGACAAGAATATCGATTCACTCTCCCGGAGTGTTACATTACAGATTCAAAATATTACAACAAGTATCAACTCACTTGATATTACCAATCCTTCTTCATTGACGGTATCAGGACCTTTTGTATCCAATGGAACAGCGACATCAACATTTGCAAATGGAATAGATATTAACTTAGGGTGTCTGGCATATGCAGGATCATGTGTGAATCTCGGAGGCATTGGATCATCAAGTTGGGGGGCAATATCAGGGACACTTTCAAACCAGACGGATTTACAAACCGCACTTAATACAAAGCTTTCAACTTCAGCATTTGGCACACCATTTTTCACATACTTTTCTGCGACAACAACTGGTGCGCTTTCAGAAGGATCTAATCTCTATTACACCCCAACTCGTTTTGACACTCGGTTGTCTGCCACAACGTCACTTCCGTCACTCACGACGCTTTCTGGACTTGCTACCTTTGGCTCAAATGGAGCAACGACAACCACCTCTGGAAATCTTTCGGTAGCAGGCAATCTTAACTTCAATGGCAGCTTCCTGCAAAATGGTTCACCGTTTGTGGGTTCCCAGTGGACCACCTCGGGATCAAATATTTATTACACTACGGGGAATGTGGGAATAGGTACGAGTTCGCCAAACTCGACGTTGAGTGTAAGTGGAGACATAAGTGTAGACACTATTTATGGCAACGGCGGCACATTGATGATTTCTAAGGATAGTAATGAACATGCTTTTATTACTCTTGGAGATAATCTCGCTGATTTTTATGCAGATAATGATAGCGTGACACAATGGGCAGGTGTTACTGCTACTCCAGGATTATTACAATTGTATGCAAATAACATAACGTACGAATTTTCTGATTCGCTTGTCAATTTTGTAAACAGTAATGTAATTACAGGAGGTAAAATTGGCATTGGTACGACCTCTCCATATGCAAAACTTTCTGTAGCTGGAGAAACAGTGGCAGAATATTTTACTGCCACATCATCAAATGCCACATCAACATTTAATGGTGCTGTAAATCTTCCTTCATCACGACTGACTTTTGGCTCTGGTTCTGATTTAGGTTATATCGGAGCTGAAAGCAACCAGCTTATATTCAAAGGTCTGTCAGGAGGTTTTGATTTTACAGGCGGAGCAGTAGTTCGTAGTGGGTGGGAGTTTCAGGCATCACCGACATTTACTAATGGAGCCTCCATTTCTCTTTCAGGAGATGGAAACATGCTCAGCATTGATGATGGGGCTGCTCCAACAACTTTTCTTACGGTAAACACTTCGAATGATGGCACTGGCTTTACTTTTTCAGGCCCAGAGGGAAATGTTGCTCAGTTTAGAACGGACAATATAAGGGGCAGAGAATCAATTTTTAACGGCAACGTGGGAATTGGAACTACATCTCCATATGCAAAACTTTCGATTACAGGTACAGCCGGTACAAATGATGTCGTTGCTGTCGCTTCTTCAACAGGAGCAAAGATGTTTACCATCGGTGCAGATGCTGGAGTAAATATCAATTCAGATAGCTTTAATATTATTAGTTTCAATAATTCTTCTGGAGTACAAAAAGCACGTGTTGGTTTTGATGGTGCAATTGATGCTGTACTATATAGAACAAATGGTAACGCCTTATCGAATAATGGTTTAGCAATTGTTTCAGGTGGGGCAACTTTTACAGGAAGCGGCAATGTCGGGATTGGTACCACTTCTCCATATGCAAA
>JALYQZ010000013.1 GCA_030855525.1 bacterium | reverse complement strand
TTCTACGTAAATATAATTTACCAGGAATTAGGACGGCATTCGTTTGGATCCATACTCCGAAGAAACTCAAAGATGCAGAAGCAGCACGAAAGCGATTTGCTTTTGAAGAAGTGTTTTTCATCCAGCTTACCAAACAAAAAGAACGCATGGAGAATGAAAGGAATCCTGCGTTTATTATAGAAAAGAGTGCCGCAGATATTGAGAAATTTACTTCACGCTTCCCTTTCAAAGAAACCGGGGCACAACACAAAGCTATTACCGAAATTTTCGAAGATTTTAAACGTGGACGCCCCATGTCGCGTCTTCTTGAAGGGGATGTGGGATCTGGTAAGACTGCCGTAGCTGCAACCACCGCATATGCAGCAGTTACGACGCGCCCACAAGGACAACACTTTGGAACCCTTCAGGTTGCTTACATGTGTCCTACCGAAATTCTGGCAAAGCAGCATTTCGAATCATTTATAAAGTATTTTTATCATGTAGGAATTTCTATAGCCCTTATGACTTCTTCGGGATGCAAAAAATTTCCATCAAAAGTAAATCCCACAGGATGGACTGATATTTCTCGATCACAGGTGTTAAAATGGGTTGCTAATGGAGAAATTTCGATTGTCATTGGAACCCACTCTCTCATACAGAAAACCGTTCAATTTAAACACTTAGCCTATGTGATTATTGATGAGCAACATCGTTTTGGCACTGCACAGCGTCAAAAACTTATAAAAAAAGATAGAGAAATTCCCCATCTCCTTTCGATGACTGCCACTCCTATTCCTCGTACCCTTGCTCTTACGGTCTACGGAGATTTGGATCTTACATTACTTGATCAAATGCCCGTGGGACGAAAACCAATTATTACTGAAATTATTCCACCAACCAAACGTGAACCAACATACGAATTAATTCGAAAAGAACTTCAAGCTGGCCGCCAATGCTATGTTATTTGCCCACGAATTAATGAACCCGATCCTGACAAAGAAATGGCATTGAATGCCAAGTCTGTAAAAGAAGAAGCAAAGCGATTAAAAAAAGATGTCTTCCCCGAATATGTAGTAGATACCATTCATAGCAAGATGACACCCGGTGACAAAGAGTACACCATGGATTTATTTTCGAATGGAAAAACAACCATTCTTGTAGCAACGTCTCTCGTTGAAGTAGGAGTGAATGTTCCTAATGCGACGGTTATTATACTTGAAGGAGCAGAACGTTTTGGACTTTCACAACTCCATCAGCTCCGCGGTCGAGTTATTCGATCTAATCATCAAGCATATTGTTATGTCTTTTCTGAAACTAAATCTCAAAAATCGATGGATCGACTGAAAGCTTTGAAAACTGCTAAAAATGGTTTTGAGCTTGCAGAGTTTGATCTCCAGCTTCGTGGTACAGGAGAATTGTACGGAAGAAAACAATGGGGAGTTTCAGACTTGGCAATGGAAGCTATGAAAAATTTAAAAATGGTAGAAGCCGCACGTACCGAAGCACGACTTTTATTGGAATCTAATCCTGATCTCTCCCGACATCCTGAGTTAAAGGCCCATGCTGAGGCACAAGATGACATTCACTTTGAGTAGAGTTCAATAAAAAAAACCGTAATGCTCTGAATAGTGCATCACGGTTTTTTATTATTCAAAATTATGATTTCAACATCACTTCAGTTCCCTCAGAGCATATTCGTTTTACTGTTGTACAAACTCGAATATTGTAGTTGCCAGGAAGTAATGTCTCCCCACCATTTATTGACTTTCCTACTGTCCATGAGTATGTAGTAGTTGGAATATCTTTTGCAATGATGTATACAGGATTAATAAATTGAGGACATGGAGTGGTAATACATCGAATTGATGGAGCAAGTTCAATGATATATGAATCTTTTACAAGGGCTACAGGATTTGTCGCACCAAGTTGCGAGTTCCATTCAATCGTATACTTTTGTCCAAGGGAAACACTTTCTCCACCTTTAGGTTTTGTGATTGTAACTGATGGAGCTGGAGTTCCAGAAATAGTAATTGTAGTCGTTCCAGATCCAACATTCTGAACTGTACCTGTTAAGACCTGATTTCCTGCTGGAATTGGTGTCATAGAAAGATCATGTGATGCATTCCATGTCCTAGATTCATTCGCTTTCAAAGTAAGTGTACTGAGAGCGAGGGTACACATTTGTGCTGCCAGACTGTTGTATTCTCCAATCATATATGATGTCTGACATCCATTATTGAATGTTACAGTCTTTGATTCTTTGGTAGTGTTCTTGGCTGTAATAGTAAAGGTAACAGTATCCGTTGAAGTAAATATTTTTTTATTAGCACTCACGGAAACAGTAATGCCCTTTATTTCAGGAGCTGGGATTGGTGCAGGTGTTGGCATGTCATCTGCACAACTTAATGCCTTCATTTGGGCTCGAGAAAGTGGTCCAAAGAATCCAGTCTGAGGAATATTATTATCTCTCTGAAAATTCTTTGCTGCAGAAAGTGTTATAGGACCAAAGTATCCTGTAGGTTCTACGTTAAAGTAACCAAAGAATTTAAGAAAGGTTTGTACATTTATTACGTTACCATTTGCCATACGATCTTGTGCACCGTATCCGACATTAGATTCAATGTACATGCATGGCCGTCGAATCGGTGATTCAGCAGGTGTTGCTATACCTTGAGCAAAAATCTCCAAAGGAGTACTCCCCCCTACTAATACGGCCCCAGCTATAAATAATATAGATAATTTGTTCATATAATTTTTCATATTGTTTGTACATTATACTACGACATTTCAGGGGAAAAGTAACGCCTGAGCTTGAGCTTACTTGAATAGAGGGCCTCAACAATGTATGATCTCCTTAAGCTTTGTAGTACAAGAATAAAGCTTCTCCACCCTTAGCTCAGTTGGTTAGAGCACCGAGCTTATACCTCGGTGGTCCTTGGTTCGAATCCAAGAGGGTGGACATTACAAAAATCCCACACCATACGGTGCGGGATTTTTGTTAATCTATATGC
>JALYQZ010000012.1 GCA_030855525.1 bacterium | reverse complement strand
CCTGTGCTTTCTAAAATCGATTCACCGCTCGCACGAGTAAAAGAAATAACTGAAGAAATTTGTCGTGTGCTTGATGTGACCGAAGATCAAATTCTAAAGTGTTCTGGAAAAACCGGAGAAGGAGTGAAAGAACTTTTGGAAAGTGTCATCGACCGAATTCCACCTCCAGAACCTGAATATGTTGATACCAACAGTTTTCGAGGTTTAGTTTTTGATTTCCAATATTCAAACCACCGAGGAGTAATTGTTTATATTCGAGCAATGGATGGAAGTATTTCAAAAGGAGCGACACTTAAATTTAGTATTGCAAATGAGAAATTTACGGCGCTAGAAGTAGGAATATTTTCTCCTGAAGAAACCCCTCGAGAATTTCTTGGAGCAGGGGAGATTGGTTATATTGTGACAGGTATCAAGCAACCAGGCATTGCATCAGTTGGAGATACTATTACCCTTCTCAATAATCCACTTCCTGAGCTTCCAGGATATATGAGTCCTCGTCCTGTGGTATGGGCGTCACTCTATCCTGAAAGTCAGGATGATTTTCCCACATTAAAACTTGGATTGAGTCGCTTGAAGCTTTCTGACTCATCACTTGCATACGAAGAAGAAGCCTCAGGAACACTCGGACGAGGATTCCGATGTGGATGTCTTGGAATGCTTCATCTTGAAATTATTACCGAGCGATTGAGACGAGAATTTAACCTTGATCTTATTGTTACTACTCCATCTATTACCTATGAACTAGAACTTAAGAATGGAAAAAAAGAAATGGTTTACTCGCCATTATTTTTTCCAGAAGATAGTTATATTTCGGAAGTTCGTGAACCGTGGGTGGCACTTAAAATTATTATGCCAAGTGAATATACAGGACCATTGATGCAACTCTTGTACGAACATGAAGGTGAAGTCGGAGATACAGAAACATTCGGAGATAACAGAACATCGGTAAATGCTCTTATGCCACTTCGTGAAATGATGAGAAACTTTTTTGATGAATTAAAGAGTGTGTCTTCGGGATATGCATCAGTCTCATATGAGATTGGAGAGATGCGAGTTGCTGATGTAACCCGACTAGATATTCTTGTTGCCGATGAAATAGTTCCTGCATTTTCTCGAGTAGTCTCTCGTAGACGTGTAGAGCAAGAAGCAGAAGCAGCAGTACAGCGACTTTTTTCTGTACTTCCACGTCAAATGTTTACAACCAAGATTCAGGGAAAAGCTTTGGGGAGAATTATTTCATCAGAAACCCTTTCAGCGCTGAAGAAAGATGTAACGCAGCATATGTATGGTGGAGATATTACACGAAAAATGAAACTTCGAGAAAAACAAAAGAAAGGTAAGAAAAAGATGAAAGAACGTGGAAGAGGGAATGTGAATATTCCCCAGGATGTGTTTCTAAAAATGATGAGAAACGAAGACTAGTCTTTCTATTTTGGCATAATTATACCGCTACAGACATAATGACCATGCTCATAATGATGAGCACCGCTATTACCACTGAAACAATGTTAAGTATTTTTCTGCCTTTTTTGCTTACGATCATGTGTAGTATAATAGCAACGCATGCGAGAATTTCAAGAGAAGAAGAAGTTTAAGAAAATATTGTACTCAAAAGGTATGGTAATTACACTCTTGATTCTTATCATATTTTTTGCGAGAGCGACGTACGGAGTATACCAA
Organism: bacterium; assembly: GCA_030855525.1. GTDB lineage: Bacteria > Patescibacteriota > Minisyncoccia > Phycocordibacterales > JAKAEA01 > JALYQZ01. Next base: position 11,717 of record JALYQZ010000012.1, on the reverse strand, counting down.
AAACAAGAAGAAAGTAGTGCTAATACTCTTCAAGCGGCAGGAGAACTAAAACGCCTCGTAGACCGACAAACTCTGCTCAATACTGAGTTAGCTCGGCTTTCTACTAATGAAGGCATTGAAGAGGAAATTAGGGCTAAATTTGGGGTATCCAAGCCCGGTGAAGAGGTCCTTATTATCGTAGATCCTCATAAAGCTACAACAACAGAGATAATAGAAGAAGAAAGCTTGTGGGGGAAGTTTAAAAATCTGTTTAACTAACATAGTGTTGATCCAAAAAATAGGTATGGTATACTAAATTAACTTATAAGACATTACTTATATATCTAATAATATAAAAAGATGAAAAACGTATCAATTTATACAACTGCTACATGCAAATATTGTAATCTTGCGAAAGATTTCTTCAAAGAAAATAATGTTGCATACAACGAATATAATGTGGGAGCAGACCGAGAAAAACTTCAGGAAATGATGGACAAGAGTGGTCAGCGAGGAGTTCCTGTAATCACGGTAGATCAGGAAGTGATTGTCGGCTTCGATGAAGATCGACTTCGAGAATTACTAGTAGCTGCATAAAACATACAAAATCCCATACGATAACTGTGCGGGATTTTGTATGATATAGTCTGCTTAAGCCCATGTAGTTCAATGGATAGAACAGTCCCGTCCTAAGGGATAGATGTAGGTTCGATTCCTGCCACGGGCACACATTAACCTCATGAATGATTCTCTTCACAAACCAACAATTGTATATGATGGGGAATGTTCAATGTGCGTAGTTGTAATGAAGAAAATTGATTCATCTTCAATAGGCAGTGAGTTTAAAAAAATAAATATTCATCAGAGTCTTCCAGCGGGTGTTACTCATGAGGAAGTGAAAAAAGAAATACACTTTTTTGATAGAAACGGAAAAATATATAAGGGATCCGAAGCAATAATAAAAATTTTAGATGAATACTCTCGATTTAAACTTATTGCAAAAATCGGCACCTTTCCAGGTATAAAACACCTACTCTCGATAGGGTATAAGTTTGTTGCAGCCAATAGGCATTTTATATTTGGTTCTTCAAGTAGAATATTTTGGTTGAAAATAGTTTTGGCCTGCGGATTTATAAGTGGGTTACTACTATCTGTGAAATTATGGTTACATACTCGATTTTATCCTCTTACTCCTCTGATACCTGAATTCCCAACTATACAATTTCCATATGATTATGCAGTTTTCAGCATTATTCTAATTTTGTTAGTGAGTATTATTTTTTCATACCGACCAAGGAAACTTATTTTTTGTTTTTTGATCCTCCTTCTTGGCACTATTATCCTTGATCAATCGCGTTGGCAACCGTGGGTTTATCAATATGCTTTTATGTTTATTGCTCTTGGTTTATATTCTTGGAATCATAAAGATACAGAAAAACAAAATAGTGCACTTACTATCTGCAGATTTATAATCGCAAGCATTTATATTTGGAGTGGGCTACAAAAAATTAATCCAGGGTTTATACTCCACGTGTTTCCTTGGATGATTGAGCCAGTAATAAAGTTCTTTCCAACATTCCTTAAACCTGTAATGTACTCAACAGCATTGCTTGTGCCCTTTATAGAAGCAGGGATCGGACTATTTCTTTTGACAAAAAAATTTAGAAACGTAGGAGTTGTGTTGGCGATCTTAATGCATCTCAATATCCTTTTTCTTTTAGGACCATTACTTCATAATTGGAATAATGTAGTATGGCCTTGGAATATAGCAATGATATTAATAGTAGCTATACTTTTTTGGAACAGTAACACTTCTTTCAAAGAAATTATTTTTAATAATAAATCTTATTTTCATTATATTGTGGTAGTTCTATTTGGAATAATGCCTTTATTTAGTTTTTTTGGTATGTGGGATTCATATTTATCATCCACGTTATATTCTGGCAATATAAAGGAAGGTACAATATATGTAAGTAGTAATGTTAAAAGTAAATTATCTCCTGAGATTCAAGTTTATGCACAGGAAATTAAGTCGAATGAACATAAAATAAGTATATATAATTGGTCCTTTGGAGAGCTCAATGTACCTCCTTATCCAGAAGAAAGAATCTTCAAAAACATTACTCAATACGTATGCTCTTATGCATCAGAACCTAATGATGTTCAATTAAAAATAGAAACAAAAAATTCATTACTCGTAAGGGAACAAGAAGGGCAGTATTTTTCTTGTGAATAGTGAAATGAACTAAAATAATATTAATCTTGAAAAAAGCTTATTATTTGCTATACTCGTGCCATAACCATGGAGCCAGAAGAACGAGAAATGTTACAAAGGCTTCTCAAGCTTTCGGAGCAAAATAACCGAATTTTGAGGAGTATGAAACGGTCTGTAACGATTGGACGGCTGATGCACATGGTGTATTGGATCATAATAATAGCAATCACAGTGATTTCGTATTATTATATGCGACCATATATTGAGACTATAAAGTCCACATTAGGAGCAGTTGATCAACTACAAAATATAAGGTATTAATACATATATGCCGATGTAGCTGTTTTGGCTGATAACATCAAAGGGTAGTATAAAGTAATAATATGCCGAGGTAGCTCAGTTGGTAGAGCATACGCCTGAAGAGCGTGGGGTCACCAGTTCAACCCTGGTCCTCGGCACCATAGAGTAATAAAAAACACCCAATTGATTGGGTGTTTTTTCGTATTAAGCGTTTGTTCGAACTTTTAGTTTTGTCTGTCGTCGCTTATCAACTTTAGGAAGTTTTATAGTGAGGAGCCCATGCTTTTCACTTGCTTCTGCTGCTTCTACATCAATTTCTTCTGGGAGAAGGACTGTTCGTGAGAATGATCCCCAGTAGAGTTCTCGGTGGAAGAAATCATCTTCAGAAACCTCTTTTACTTCATCGCGTCTGCCCTTAATAGTAACCATATCTCGACTAATAGAGATATCAAGATCATCAGGCTTTACCCCTGCAACAATCGTTTTGATGATGATGTCATTCATAGTCTGATACACATCGACAGTGAGTTGACCTTCTTCAGAAGATTCTTCCATCCACTCATCCTGAGTTTCTACCTGCTGAACGGGTGCACTTCGTCGTTCGAGTGGAGGCAATCGTCGTTCCACTGCTGTTTGTCGTTGATGCTCTTCGAAAGCGAGCTCGTCATCTTGATCAATTTTAACTGTTCCTGTGAGGCGCTCGAAGAATGATCTTTTTTCTTTTGGCATATGTTATATATTATGTTGCATTATTGCTTTTAATCTTTTTAACTTTCTCGATGAGAAGGAAAATAAACACGAGGCCTACCCATACGGCAAAGAAGGCTATCAGAGTTTTGCTACCGTTAGATATGATTATAGATAAATTAAAGAAGGTATGCAATAGAATCGCAAGAATAATACCTACAACTAAATATAATCTTTGGCTGGCTCTGCTTTTGTAAAAGGCAAAAGCAATAGCAAGGCCAATAATACTCGAAGATACCGTATGAAGCAATGTTGCACCAATAAATCTAAAATTTCCTATGATGAATGCTTCTGTAAAATTCCCTTGCATAATAGGGTCCAAAATAAAGAGCGCATTCTCAAGTGAAGAAAATCCAAGAGCTGTAGCAATAATATACATCAAGCTATCAATCGGTTCGTCGTTATCAATACGACGTAATACGATTATGTAAACAAGAATATATTTAACGAGTTCCTCAATAGCTGCCCATAAGATAATAATAACGATAGTATCAGAGAAAACATCAGCAACAGCTTTTTCAAAAGCTATAGCAACTGCCACCGCAATGAATCCTGCGAGGAATGCATAGAGAATAAGTCGCTTTGGTTCGGGATGTTTGTCTTCTTGTTCAAGAAAGTAAAGCCAAATGAGGATAGGAATGAGTGCAGTAACAAATGCAATGATGAATGGAAGAATGATATCGATCATAGTGAAGTAGGCCAAGGCTCAACCATAAGTAGTTTATCAGTTCCAGGCATCATACTCCAAATCTCTTCTGTCACAAACGGCATAAATGGATGGAGTATAAGAAGTGTGTTCTTCAAAAGATGTATCAAGGTATGTTGCCGAGACAGCTTAGATAACTCATCTGCACCATTCAAAATAGGTTTTGATTCTTCGATAATCACGCTTGCAAGTCTGTCCCAAAGATAATGGTATGCCTTTTCAGCTGCAAGATGGAATCGATAATTATCCATATCACTTGTTATATCTTTTATAATTTCATCGAGTTCTTTTATTAATTCTTTATCTGATGCCTGAATCTCATATGATGAAGTAACGTCAGAACTGTTTGAAAGAATAAAACGTGTTACGTTCCAGATTTTATTTCCAAAATTTCTATAACCCTTAATTTTGTTTTCTGAAAGGGCAGTCTCACTTCCTGGTGGATTACCCACAACAAGTCCCATACGGAGAGCATCAGTGCCGAATTTCTCTATGATATCAAGAGGATTCGTAACATTGCCTTTGCTCTTACTCATTTTCTTTCCATGAGCATCATTTACAAGCCCATGAAGGTATACGTTTTTAAAAGGTACTTCATGTGCACAATATAATCCAAAGATAACCATTCGTGGCACCCATTTGAAGATGAGATCAGATCCTGTCTCCATAACATCGGTAGGATAGAATGTTTTAAAATCTTTTCCATCAGGATAATCAAGTACAACAAGCGGCCATTGTCCTGAAGAGAACCATGTATCAAACGTATCAGTGTCTTTTCTCAATTCACCTGAACACTTTGTACACGTTGAAAGTGAATCCTCAAGATCAACCGTTGCGAAATCACATTGTGTACAAATCTTTGCAGGAATAGAAATACCCCAGACAATTTGACGAGAAATATTCCAATCGAGAGTATTTTCCATCCAATAATTGAAAATCTTTTTATAATTGTCTGGATAAAATGTAATTTTACCTTCCGCAACAGCTTGCAAAGCTTTGTCAGCAAGCGGTTCCATTTTTACAAACCATTGATCTTTCACCTGAGGTTCAATTACAGTATTGCATTTGTAACAGCAGGGAACATTGTGAACATATTCTTGTTCTATCTTTGTCACTAAGCCTTTAGCCTGAAGTTTTTCTACAATTTTCGGACGAGCTTCAAGAATTTTCATACCTTCAAACTCTGCCGCTATGGGAAGAAGTTTGCCTCGAAAGTCTATAATCTGTTCTATATCGAGGTTATGTCTCTGTGCAATTTCAAAATCGATGCCACTATGCCATGGAGTGATTGTCATGACACCAGTTCCAAATTCCATATCTACTGATTCATCTTTGATTACTGTTGCAGTAAGAGGACCATTGATCCATTCGAGATCTATTTTTTGTCCATGTGTATAGTCTGCATATCGTTTGTCTTCAGGATGCATTACGACATATTTGTCTCCAAATTTAGTTTCTGGACGAGCAGTTCCAATGACAAAAGGACCATATTGAAAATAATAAAATGGATCTTTCTTTTCAATACTTTCTGTTTCTACATCAGAGAGAGATGTCTGATGCTTTGAACACCAATTGATGATTCTTTTTCCCCGATATACAAGATCATCATCGAACATTTTTTTGAATGTTTTTTGAACCTTGAGAACTACATCAGGATCAAGCGTAAATTTTTCTCGAGACCAATCACATGATGCACCCATTCGGCGCACTTGATTTTCCATGATTGATTTGTTTTCTAGAGTAAAATCATAGATTTCTTTATAAAGATCTCGTGGATCCATTTTAAATCGTGAGCGACCTTCTTTCTCGAGTTTTTTCTCGTATACAATTTGTGTTTCAAATCCTGCATGATCAGCTCCAGGAATCCAAAGTGCTTTGTAACCCTGCATTCGCTTGTAGCGGGTCATAATATCTTCGAGTGTAATAAAAAGAGAATGTCCTGCATGAAGGTTTCCATTTGCATTTGGAGGAGGCATAACAATAGTAAACGGTTCTTTGTGCCGTTCTGGTAAATTGTCGGGATTAAAAAAACCAGAATCTTCCCACGTTTTGTAGATTCTCTCTTCTGTTTCTTTTGGATCGTAGGGCTTTAAGAGCTTGTCGTTCATTACAATAATATAGCAAAAAAGGCCCTAAAGAGCCAGATTACCCTCTGCAATAATATCCTTTGCTGCAACCTTTCCACCTAGATGATTTATATATCCTGCAGCAGCAATCATCACTGCATTATCAGTTGCCATAGTCGTTTCAGGGATAAGAAGTTTTGTTTCTGTAAATTCTGAAATAAGCTTTGTAAATTCTTCTCTTATATATGTATTAGCTATAACACCACCTCCTATAATGAGTGTTTTGATTTCGTATTCTTCAAGAGCTTTCCGAGTTTTGGCAACGAGCACTTCGGTTACTGCATTTTCAAATTCGAGCGCCATTTCTTTTTTTTGATCTTCGGTAAGTTTGGGAATTTTTTGAATGGTATAAAGCACTGCCGTTTTAATTCCAGAAAAAGAGAAGTCAAAATCATCTGTTTTAATCATAGGCCGAGGGAGTTTGAACTGAGGAGTGGTGTGTGCTGTCCGTGCGTCATGAGCAAGTTTGGAAACTAACGGTCCACCAGGATAGGGCATAGAAAGAAGTCGGGCTACTTTATCAAATGCTTCACCAACAGCGTCATCTCGAGTTTTTCCAATGACTTCATATTGCATCCATCCTTTTGCGAGAACTAGTTCCGTATGACCTCCAGAAATAAGAAGTGCAAGCGCAGGGAATACTACTTCTGACCCAGCAGTAATAAGTGGAGAAATAATATGGCCTTCCATATGATTTGCCCCAATAACAGGAATATTCCAAACTTCACTGAGTGCTTGAGCGAATACAATACCTACCCACAATGCTGGTTCGAGCCCAGGGCCAGATGTAACTGAAATAAGATCAATATCAGGTTTTTTGATAGAATTTACGACTTTAATAAGTGTTTCATATAAATCATACTCACGACTTAAAATAAGTTTGAGTTTTTCTAAAACATCCTGAGGAATATTTTGAGGTAGTTCTTTATAGAGTCCTGCATCTTCAAGTGCTTTTTTGAAAAGGGGCACAAGGTTTTTTGCATGCTCGCGCTTTGCAATCATAGGGAAGACTCCTCCATATTCCGCATGGATTTTTATTTGAGAATACAGTGCATTACCAAGAACGTCGAATGTGGGTTTTTGTATTCCACCTTCTGCTTCTACAATACATACTGCTGTTTCATCACAACTTGTTTCGATCCCTAAAATCTTCATTTTTTCATCATGACAGTCTACATCTCTTTTGTCAAAACATGTTAGAATTATTTAATCTTATGATCAAAGTTTTGAAGTACATGATTTCAACAGGAATCACATTTGCTCTCGAATTTTTATTACTCTGGGTCTTTACTGGTTATTTTAATATTTATTATCTTTATTCTGCAGTCCTTGCATTCATTATCACAGTCTCATTTGGATATGGAATCAATAGACTTTTTGTATTCAAAGGAAGTGATAGGTCACATATCTTTGGATATATAAATTTCTTTTTGATTTCACTCGGAGGTTTAGCAATTGTAATAGCAGGAATGTTTTTGTTTGTAAAAGTATTTGAGATTTATTATTTGCATGCTCGAATTCTTGTTATCCTTTTTACATTCACATGGACCTTCTCCATGAATGTATTTTTTAATTTTAAGAGTAATACATAAAACTGTGGGCGGTAGAGGATTCGAACCTCTGACATCAACAACGTCAATGTTGCGCTCTACCAACTGAGCTAACCGCCCATAAATTTATTTAATCATACTTCTCTCTATAAACAAACTCCCCTCCAATCTAGGCAGGATATCAACTTTTTGCCTTTTCTACAAAAAATGTTATATTCATCAGCACGGCCCCATCGTCTAACGGTTAGGACAAGAGCTTTTCAAGCTTTAAATCAGAGTTCGATTCTCTGTGGGGTCACATTTTTAAACATCGTGAACGTTGTGAACATCGCAATGGCTGTGTTTTGATTTTAATGAGACAATAATAAGTATATGAAAAAAATTCCATATTGGTTAAAGACAAATTTTGTAATTACTATAATAATTTTTATTCAGTACTTTCTCCCAGTATTTACTCAGGGTGCTGAAAAGTTAAGAAATAATATAAGTTTTGATAATATATACATTCCATTATGTGTAATTATCAGTATATGGATAGGAATATTCCTTGCAGATACGTTTACAAATAATGAACTATCTACCAAAAATAAGTTTTTAAAAATACTAAAAGCAGATGTTATAGGTGTTATTTCTGCAGTAATAGTATATGGAGTATTAATGTTAATTGGTTTTATCTTACTTAAATTAAACTTAGATGATTTAGTTGCACCATTAGCTACAATAGCAGTTGTACAATATGTATTTATTGCGGGTACAATAATGTCTCTGTTCAAGTTTAGAAGGAAGAATATAGCCTTATCAGAAGTAACTCCTTCACAATTCTAACCTAAAGATACATCTGGATCAGTTCTTCAATGGCAATTGTAATAAATTTTCTGTTATAGCTAAGTTCTGAAAGCCACTCTGTGAGGTCACCACTTTAGACTTTTCAGTACCATAATTGGCGAAAGAGGGGGAGTCTCAAACATTCTCTATTAGTTTTATTACATGAGCCCGTTTAAGTAAATCATCGTAATCAGAATACTTTTCCAATTGATAAATAGTTACTTTACCGTGGATGCAATTGCCGTTCAGCTCTTTTCAAAAGCTCATTTACTGAAAATGGCTTAGCAATAAAGTCATTGGCTCCAGATTTTAATGCTGACTCTTTAATATCATCAACACCTGAAATAAGTATTATTGGTATATCTACGGTTGTCTCGTGTGTTTTTATTTGTCGGACTATATCTCGTCCATCCTGTTCCTTGAGTTTAATATCTAACACAATAAGATCAGGATGAGTCGCAGCTATCAGTTTAAAGGCTCGGTTTCCATGTGTCATACACTCAACTTCATAGTTTTCGAGTTCAAAGACTGTTTGGATACCTTGCACTAATACTGGATCATCATCAATTATTAAGATCTTTTTTAGAGATTTATTTAGTTTCATCCGTGTTCATTATGTCATAAGAATATCATCTCATTATGAGTATGGTATGAACCTCAATGTCGCAAGGAAAACAACCCTTAATAATACCTTCTAATATTTGCTAAATGTTCTGCGTAGGTGCGAGCGGTATGAATATTTCCATAGTCATCGTGAATATAGAAGATGCTATTGGTTTTTTCAGGATTAAGTGCTGCTTGGATTGCATCTACACTCGGATTTGAAATTGCTTCGGGAGGAAGACCTTTATTCTTGTAAGTGTTGAATGGGGAAACGATATACTTGTCTGCAGGAACTACTTTTGGCCACCATTTTTGATTGTTGCCTTTTGCATACTGAAGTGTGGCATCCATATCAAGTGTCATGTTTTGGAAAATTCGATTCCAAATAACACCTGATACAATTCGTGCATCTTGTTTGCCTGCAGCTTCTCGCTGAATAATAGAAGCAATTTTAATTGCTGCATCCATATTAATGACATTTACTTTGCCATTTTTTGTTTGTGGATCTAATACTTTTTCTTTGAATCTCTGAGTAATAAGCCTACTGACTTCTACAGGTTTTGCTTTTGCTGATACAACATATGTTCCCGGAAGATAGTATCCTTCAGACCGATTGTTGTTGGCCTTGGTATGAATTGCAATAAGCTGCTTTTGTTCTGCCTCAGTCCATCCTAGGGTTTTTGCAAAGCGGACCACAATTTCTTCTTTGCGCATTCCCGCATCAATTTTGATTGTTCGAATATTAGGGCTCGCAATATTTTGATACGATTCCCAGAGTGACAAACCGAGCGGTTTAATTTTTAGATAATAAATCCCGATACAACTTCCTATCACCACAAGCGCCATTGCTATTGCGAAGATTTTGTTTTTTATATGTATTGGTACTCGAGATGGTTTTCGGGAAACGGTCTTTCTCACCACTTTTCTTTTTGCCATAGCACTATTATATACCAAGACAGAGCTCGGTGGAACTGTCTATAGTATAGATGAGCTATTGAAGCTCTGCAGCTTTTTTATTTACTTTATCAGTTGCGAGGGTCGTGAGCTTGTGTGCCATTGTTTCTTCCTCTTTGAGATTCTTTTCGAGAAGGGATACTACTTCTTTCATTTCAAGAAGTTTTGCCCATTCTATAGTAGCTTTATATCCTGCAATTTCATGATGCTCCACATGTTGAGCATTGGCTACAATAGCTGCATCAATGAGCTCTGGTTTTGCTTTCATACTCATAACTTCTTTTCCATCATCAAGAAGCCCTTTCATTCCGAGTGATGTTTTACCTTGAGCTCTCATATCAAGGTATTCATAAACGTGTTCGAGTCTTTCTATTTGTCCTTCTGTTTCTTTAAGATGGGAGGTAAGCGAAAGTTTTATATTGCCGTGAGTTGCAGTTTTTATAATCTTTGGAAGTGCTTTTTTAATTTGTTTCTCTGTATCGTAAAGATCTTTTAGTTGGACCAAGAATAAATCATGTAAGGTTTCAAGGTCTTTTTTTTGAGTAGTTGTAAGCTTTTTTACCGACTTTAGAATTGTCTTTTTTAAGGTATTTTTCATAGTGGTCGTATATTACCTAATAAGCTTATATATAGATAACGATTCACGCTAAGGTATCTTACAGCTGAGAACACAACAAACTACAGCTTGACAAATATGTTAAAATATGATATTAAATTAAGAAGATACATCGAGCTCGTATCCATGTGGAACGTGTTCGGATTGAAATAATGAGACTCATTGTATGAGTCGGAAGGAGCCAGTATGCGTCGTCAACACAACCGCTTCGGTTTTACGCTCGTGGAGCTGCTCGTCATCATCGGCATCATTGCCGTGCTCATGGCAATTCTCATGCCGACACTTGCTCGTGCACGTCAGACTGCGAAGACAATTCAGTGCGGAAGCAACCTTCGCCAGATTGACATGGCATTGCAAATGTACATCGGCGACAACAGAGGATGGTATCCGTCTCCGGGTTGGATTGCTCGGCAGTACCAGCAAATGTCCGCTGGCAGGCCAGTCCCTCCGTCCTGGGCAGGACCATTCCCGTACTCAACTCCGCCGGTCTTCGACGAGAAGTATCTCATGGAGGGGGGACTCGCTCCGTACCTCAAAGGAGGTCTCGACATTTTCCGTTGTCCTTCACATGAGGAACCGTGGAATGGCACCGCGCAGGTGGTCTCGTACCACATGAATGGTGGTGTTGGTGGGTATGGACATCGTGATTCTTACAAGGCCAACCAGTTCGAGGCAGATGTTGTCATCTTTGTTTGTACCAAGGACAAAGGAACGTATAATGTCAACAATCCGCTGTGGTGTGCTGACAACGACTTTTCCTTTTTGCCGATCAACGGCGAAGGGGTGAGCGAACGGCACATTCAGAGTCATGGACCTGGCGGGTACATCCTGCGCGCCAATCACTCTGCGGAATTTATTTCGCACCGCGAGTATGTTGTTGAAGCCACAAAGGAACGGGAGAGCAATCTCCGAGGGAATTGGTGGTGCAGCCCGCAGACTTCCCATGGCCGTGGTGTCAATGACTAACTCTTGCACTTTCCCTAAGAAAAACAGACCCCGCATCTCTATGATGTGGGGTCTTTTACTTATATAATGAAACTATGGCACAACGTAAGATGAGTAAAAAAACAATTACTACCCTGATAAGTCTCATGAT
>JALYQZ010000004.1 GCA_030855525.1 bacterium | reverse complement strand
TTTCCAATTTTGGTATGATTGATTTGTTGCATTAATTGCATTTATACTTATCCAATCCTTAATAATATTTGCACCTGCTGGTGATGTCCATTGAATGTTCACAGTGCCACTTGGTGCTATGGGAGATGGAGTAGTGACTTGAACAGAATAAGTACCTGGAGTTGGAGTAGGTGTTGGGGTTGGGGTTGGAACTGGTGTAGGAGTAGGTGTGGGAGTGATTCCTGTATTAATAAATGTAATAGAACTTGAAAAAGTGGAGCTGCGAGTGCCCGTGGTATTCAAAGACGAATAACCAACTACAGAAATATTATACGTTTTACCGAGAGTTATTCCCCATTCATGAATATCGTTACCAGTATCACCGCCAATACTAAATGGAGCAGTATTTTCCATCAAGGTATTTTTATTATCTATCATAAACTGTACACTTTTAACAGATGCAGTAGTGATTGCAATAACATTTATTTTTGACGCGTCTACTTTTTTAAGATCAACTACTTCGCTTTTACCAATAATTTTTATTGGGGCATTTGTGTCTGCGTTAACCAAAAGGAAATTGACTATTTGGGGGGTTTTAACACACGAAACTTCTTCTATCTTTAATGAGGTTTCAGTTCCTACTATACCGTCAGCAAGCATTTGGGTATCTTTTTCAAAAGCAGCAACTGCATTTTTTGTTAGGATATCATATTTACCCACTTGATTCTCGTATGAAAAATAACCGCGCTCTTGAAGAAAGTGTTGCAATTGAGACACTTCCCCACCAGAATTGGCATCAGTCGATCCAATATCTAGAATTTTGGTTAAGGTGATGCAACCAGTCGAATTTACTGTTTGCGTAACAGCCGCAACCTGATTATTAGTAAAAGAAATAAATCCAATTATCACAGCAACGGCAGTCGCACTTCCTAAAACCACCTTTAATATTTGTTTCATGAGTATTGAACGTAAAATCCTATAATTAATAAGTAAAGAAAAGATAAAGAGCTTCTCATAAGCGAATTCTACAATGTATATTATTACTTAGCAATAAAGTTTGAGGGACAAGAATTTCAAAAATTTAGCATTCTTAATGATGGACATGAGAATGACCATGATGATCATTGTGTTTTACTTTGTAACCTTTAAGCATATATACAGCAAGTAATGTAGTGATAGGCACAGTAAGAATCAATCCGACACTTCCGACAATAGTTCTGATAATCTCTGTAGCAAAAATTTCTTGATTAATTATACTTGCAAGCGTAGATTCTGATGTAGAGAAAAGAAGCAATAATGGCAAAGATGCCCCTGTATATGCAAGTGCAAGTGTATTAACAAGAGCACCTACATGCTCTTTACCAACTCGAATTGCTTTGGTATAAATTTCTTTTTTAGAAAGGTGTGAAGCAGAATTATATAATTCACTTACAACTGCAGATTGTGTTACTGCAATATCATCGAGAACTCCCAGTACACCAATCATAATTCCTCCAAGAAGTAGCCCTGAGAAATCGAGAGCGCCACGGGTAGCTAAATTAAGATAAACTGCTTCATCAGAAGCAAATCCACTAAGACGAGCTAATGTTACTCCTAAGTACGCCAAAATACCTGTTAAGATAACTGCTGAAACTGTACCGATAAACGCTACGAGTGATTCTCGATTAAACCCATGGGTAAGAAAAATCGCAAGAAAAAGAATTACAGAAGCTATAGCGATACTCGTAGGCACTGGTGGGTATCCTTTTAGTAAGCTTGGAACCAAAACATATAAAATAACAAAAAAGCTCCCTGCTAAACTTATTATAGATCGCAAACCCTGCTTACCCCCAAATGCGATAATTGTAAGAACAAATAATCCAACGAATATTCCAATAGTAACCCTACGATCTATATCACGTACCGAGTACATTTCATTACCATTAATATCAATTGTATAGAAAAGGAAAAATTTATCACCATTCTTTAGTGTTAAATAATCATTTTCTATTGTAACTACTTGTCCTTTCCTTTCACCCTCAAGAAGTTCTGCTTTTAGTGTTTGATATGTTGATAGTGTATCTGTTCCAGGTACAGTCTTTTTTTCCTGATTAATCACTTCAATTACGCGAGCTCTCCATATTCCTTGTACATCCTGATGTACCTCTTGTGCAAAAGCTTGTGGTCCTATAACAAAGGAGAGAATAGCTATAATAAACAATATTGGTTTTAAAAAAGACATAAAGACTATTCTACCATTATTTAACGGTGTGCAACTGTAGTTAGAATTCCTATGAGTACCATAGCAGAAATAAGTGGAATTACTACTCGAAAGAAGTTATTATGCCCTGTCCTGTGATGAATTTCAGGAATTAAATCTGAAGCTGCAATATAAAGAAAAATACCTGAAGCTCCTGCAAGTAAATACGGAAGATATGCTTCAAGCCGTATTCCTGCATAGTATCCAATTATTACTCCTGGAATGGTAATGAGAGATTGAATAACATTAACTACAATTACCTTTTTCTTTGACCAACCTTGGCTTAATAAAATACTAAAGTCGCCAATTTCTTGGGGTATTTCATGTGCTGCGATACCAATAGCAGTAATTAATCCTGCTGCAGGATTAGCAATAAATGCTATAGCTATCAATATCCCATCTAAAAAATTATGAATACTGTCTCCCAAGATAACTAATACGGGAAGTGTTTCCATATGTTCAGAATGGACATGATCATGTGAAGGAACCTGGAAACGCATTAAGAGTCTTTCAAGAATAAAGAAAGAAGTAAAACCTATAAGTGCAGCAATGAATACATTATGCGGTTCTTCTACCATTTCAATTGCCTCAGGCAACATATCTAAAAAGCTCACTGCGAGAAATGCTCCCGCTGCAAATGCCAAAAGTGATGTTGTTATCTTTTTTGCAAGGTTAGCTTTCCATATGATAAGTAATCCTCCTATTAAAGAAAGCAATCCTGCAATAAGACTATAAAAAATTAATGTAATCATTGTATTATTTCTTTTGACATGGCTTACAAATACCCATGAATTCTATTGTATGGTTAGTAATAATAAATCCTGTATCTTTTATTAACTTATTCTCGCTATACCCCACGAGAGCATCATCAATATCTTCCACACAATCACATTTTTCACAGACAATATGATGATGGTGAGGACGATTTGCCCACTCATATAAACCGCCTCTATCCTTCCAATTTACTTTAGAAATAATTCCGTTTTCTTCAAACTTTTGAATTGTTCTATAAACGGTTGAATAAGCAGTCTTTGGAAGATGTCTTGCTACTCTTGTATAAAGATCATTTAATGTAAGAGGCTTTCTTGTTGCTTTAAAAATCTCTTCTAGTTTGATTTTGGTTTTTGTATTTCTTGTTAGTCTTTTTATGCTCATGCAGCTATAGTATGTAAATACTAGTATTATTGCAAGTAATTTGCAATAATACTATAAACTCAAATTCTCAATTTACTTATGCTATGCTTAATTCTATGGATAAAGAACAACCACAATTTAATAATGCAAATGAAGAAAAAGAACAAAATAAACAAAGAATAATCGCTCTAACAACAGAGATAGTAAATAGTAAAGAAGTTTTTCCTTTTTCTGGAATTGACCCTGCGGCATATTCGAGAATGAAAGCTTCAGACGAAGAGTATCCTGGATTTACGACCCCAATAGATGAAATTATTGAAAGGATGAAAAATGAAGGAATGAAAATTGTTTTTGGAGATCATCCCGAGAGTGGAAATGTCTTTGTTTTACCATTACACAGTGATGATATTAAAAATGACAGCATCCAACCAGGACTTTTGTTAGAAGACACTATCTCAAACGATAATCTAAAAGAATTAGTTCTAAGAACTAAAGGTTAAATCTATAATTAATACCCTTTATTTTCAATAATTTTTTCTAACAACTCACAAGGAAAAAGTGGTTTTTCTTCTGCTAATCCTTGATGATATAAAACTGTAGACGGGGTCAGCCCCGGCAGTGTATTGATTTCTATAACTACAATATCTCCAGTATCAATCCTCATAAAACAATCAATGCGTGAGTATCCTGTAATTCCAATTTTTTCGGCTACTTTACCTATAAGTTCGCGGGCTCGAAGTACTGCCCTAGGTTTAATGATCTTATCTGGTGGAGGAGTAATATTTACGCCTGTCCCACCTTGGAATTTTTCTTCTACAGACAAGACTTCCCCTTCAGCAACTGTAAGACTTGGATTCAAGACCTTTATTTTTTTATGTTCTTCTATAACACCCACTGTTGTTTCTATATATCCCCATTTCCTAATGTGTTTAAGTTTATTTCCCTTTACTTTTACAATATCTGTTTCAATAAACTTTTCAAAAATAATATTTTCAATCGGTTCAAGTGGCATTTCAATAATATCAATCTGATTTGTAAATGTGTTTTTAGGAATATGCAATGCACCTTTTCCAACCAATTCTATATAATTTCCAAGATCTTTTTCCGAATAAAGATGGACTACCCCCGAAGAACATCCATCATCTCGAGGTTTTGCTATGAGCGTTTTTGCATCCAATTCATCTCTCAATGTTTTCCATAAATCTTTCGTATCTTTATTCTTTAAATCTTTCGAAGAGATAGATATGCCTAGAGTTGTAGAAACACCATCTATATGTAGATCAGTTATATATTTATTTGTAACCCATTTATTGACGCACATTCTCGATACCTCTTCATGTGGACCATTATATTTTATGTGGTTCTTTTCAAATATCTTCTGAAGGGTTCCATTTTCTCCATCACCTCCATGAAGGGCAATGAATACAAATTCAGATTGTTTTAAAAACTCCTCAAATGTCATCTTCGTAGGCAAAGAATTAACTACTGTTGCTTCCCCAGGTCTTAACGCAAGTCTAAGGGTAACTTTTTGTTCAAGGTATCCCAATCGTTCTTCTGTAAACATTGCTTTTTTACAATTTTCAACAATTTCTTCTACTGTGTGATTAAGAGTATACGCATATGGAAGTTTCCATACATTATTTTCCAAATCTAATAAATATGGTTCGGGATTATATTTTTTTGAGTTTCGTAGCTTAAGCCATACGTTTGTTCCACTCATAAGAGATACCTGACGCTCAGAGGTTTTTCCCCCAAACAACACATGTACTGGTTTCTTGTTTTTTCTCATTGTTTCCTTTGCATGTGGCATAGCAATACCATATCGATCACACGCTCTTTGTACGATAAATCGCAATGTATCTTTGTGTGTTAATCCGATTCGTGAAGTTTGTTGAAACAAAAAGCTATTTTGTTCCATTCCACTTATAGGATTAAAATCCGAAAACCAAATAGTTCCATCATTAAGTATCCACCCATCAAAACGAGCAAAGTCTCTCATGCTAAGTAAAGTAAAAAGTTGCTCTGCCTGAACTTGGATTTTTTCTATTACTTCATTACTAAAACGTGGTGGACAATGATATATCACTTGTCGGGTTGGCAAATACTTTTTTCTAAAGTCGAAAATCTGATGTTCTGTATAATCAGTTTCAATCTCTGTGGGCAAAATTGCAACCGGTTGTCTAAAACGATTTTGAAGAATAATAGTTGTAAATTCAATTCCTTCTGCAAATGGTTCAATAACTACTCGTGTATCCATACGCTTTGAAAAAAGCATTTTAGATTTTTCTAATGCCTCTTGTGGAGTTGCGACTGAAAACACACCTATACTAGATCCTCCTGTTGCGGGTTTTACTACTGCCCTTTTTATTTTGTGTTGTTTAAAAAAATCTGTAATTAATTTTTTATGATCTTTACCATATATTTTTAAAACGATAGAAGGCAATGTAGAAAATCCGTGTGATGCTATATACTGATTTGCAACATACTTATCAAAGGCTTTTTTACACACTTCAGATCCAGATCCTATATACGGTATATTATGTGATTCTAAAAAAGCTTGGATTTGTCCATCCTCTCCATAATGACCATGCATAACAGGAAAAACTATATCGACTTCTTTTAGGAGTTTGATAAGCGAATTCTGAGTCAAAGGAGTAGATGTCTGCTGAAGTTTAAAATCGAAATCTGAAGGAGTATTTGAATAGAGTTGTGCTGTTGATATTCTATAGGCACTTTTTTTATGATCAAAATAGATAGGCACTATTTCAATCTCATCATCTGCAAGATGGTCGAGTACCGATCGTGCAGAATTAAGCGAGATACCTCTCTCAAGCGATGGTCCACCACACAACAATCCTATTTTCATTTTGCAAAAATTAAATACTACTAATTACCTTATATTTAAGGCTATTTTAGTAAATTAGTCAATTTCTAGTGTGTATAACTATTTTTTTTGCAAATTTTTATATTACAAAAATTACTCCAGTTTCATATGATGTATCCGTTCTTTTTCTTGAAAAAATCGATAGATTCCTAGAATAAAAATCAAAATCCCGGCACCGAGTACCGCAAATCCTACATATATAATAGCCTTCTCTTCAAAAAACTTAAACATAGCTACAGCTAATACCAACACTGCTGCAGCGGTACGAATGTATGACAAGAGGGTTCTTTCATTTGAAAGAAGAGCCTCTAATTTTTTCAGCTTTATTTTGTCCATATCTCATCAGACGTTGATGAGTCGATTTTCTAACATCTATAAAAAAGTTATTATGTATACATGTTCAACCTTACAAAAGCCGAGCTCTCTACCCTACGCAAGCTTTCAACTCCAATTAAGATCCAAGATTATTTAGATACACTTCCTATTAATTTTGAAAAGAAGGGAGAAACTCACATGTCACCCCGAAGAGTACTTCGAGAGAAGACAGCCCATTGTATTGAAGCTGCTCTCCTTGCTGCTACTGCCCTTTGGCTTCGTGGGCATGAGCCACTCCTATTAGATCTCAAAGCTCATCCTCATGATGATGATCATGTTGTAGCGCTGTATAAGATTAATGGATTATGGGGAGCAATTTCAAAAACCAATCATACAACAGTACGTTTCCGTGATCCTATTTATAAAACCATTCGCGAACTTGCTATCTCATATTTTCATGAGTATTTCTTAGACAAAAATGGCCTTAAGGTTTTGTATAGTTATTCTAATCCAATCAATTTAAAAAAAAATGGTGATACGTGGATAACCTCAGAAGAAGAATTATGGTACCTCGATGCCATTCTCAATAATGCACCCCATCATGAGATTTATCCAAAAGAAAACAAAAAATATATTCGCAGAGCTGATGCAATGGAACGGAAGGCAGGAAAACTGAGGGAATGGAAAAAATAATATTCAAGAAATAAAAATTATTTCTTGCTTTTTTGTTGTTTAAAGATACTATTCACCACAGACCCCAAACGAGGAGCACGTCATGGATAATAAAACTCGAAAACTGATCGAGAAAATGTGTCATGAAAACCCCGATGAGGTATGTGAAATACTACTCGAGAGTCCTTTTTGGCTCAAAAAACTACGCTCTAATACAGGATATATGCGGCAGTCAGATGACACTCGGAGTCATCTGACTGTTGCAATATCTCCCGATGGAGACAGCTGGATTGAAGTCATTTCAGAACTAAATCCGCATGAGCTGAGTTTTACTCATCGTTTTCGTAACGAAATCGGGGGTGGCCAAAGTCTTCGTGTGCATTTGGCACTTCGTATTCTCGCCCTTGCAATCCTTCGGGATAACGAGGAACGGAAGCAACCACTATTACCATTTTGCAAACTTTGAGTGTAAAAGACCAAAGGGCTGCCTAGAAGGAATTTAGGGGCTCTTTTTTATATTAAAATTAATAGTCTCTTAACATTTCCGATATACTATATTTTATATGAAAACTATATTATGGATTATTGGAGTAATTATTATTCTCGGTATCGGATTTTTTGCCCTCAATAATTATATTTATAATGAAAAACAAGAAGTGGTTTCCACAGTAGAAAGTACTGAGGAATCCAATCCTGTTACTGTCACCCCTATTTCACATGCCACCGCAATCCTCGAGTGGGCTGACACTGCAATTTACACTGATCCAACAGGAACAAGCACTGCATTTGCAGGAAAACTTACTGCAGATATTATTCTCGTTACTGACATTCATAGTGACCATTTAAGTACATCTACTCTAAACGCTGTGGTTGGCGATGCAACGCTCATAGTCCCTCAAGCAGTCAAGGATCTACTTCCACAAAATCTTGCAACACGGGTAATGGTTTTGAAAAATGGTGAATCCATCGTAGATAAAGGTTTTACAATTCAAGCTGTACCAATGTATAACCTCCCAGAATCAGCAGACAGCCGACATGCAAAAGGACGTGGAAATGGATATATTATCGAACGCGATGGATTCCGAGTATACATAGCTGGTGACACTGCAGGAACACCAGAAATGAGAGCCCTACCTGATATTGATATTGCATTCATTCCTATGAACCTTCCATTTACGATGGACGTGAACGAAGCAGCAGATGCAGTTCTTGCTTTCAAACCAAAACAGGTTTACCCTTATCACTATCGAGGACAAAATGGATTAAGTGATGTAAATAAATTTAAAGAATTAGTGAATACTGGAAATCCTGACATTGAAGTAATCCTTGCTAATTGGTATCCTCAACAATAAGTCTTATAATTACAGTATATGAAAAAATTAAGCATCTGTTTGTGGGTAGATAATCAAGCTGAAGAAGTAGCACAGTTCTATACATCTGTATTCAAAAATTCTAAACGTCTTGATAAGGCAGAATATTTGACCGATACACCATCACACAAAGAAATAGGAAGTGTTATGACGACACGGTTTGAAATAAACGGGATTGAATTTATGGCACTTAATGGTGGACCCCTGTTTAAATTTACTGAAGCTACCTCTTTCGTCATTAATTGTGAAACTCAAGAAGAAATTGATTACTATTGGGAAAAACTTTCAGCAATTCCTGAGTCGGAACAATGTGGATGGCTTAAAGATAAGTTTGGAGTGTCATGGCAAGTTGTTCCAACACAACTTGGAAAGCTCATGTCCGATCCAGACAAAGAAAAATCTAAGCGAACAATGGATGCAATGCTTAAGATGAAGAAGATGGATATCCAAAAGCTCCAAGATGCACACGACGGAAAATAACACATGAAAATCTTTTCAAATCACGAAGAGATTTTTATTGACTTTATATATTTATGTGATATAATTTCATAAACTGTTCTTCACACACTTACCTAGGGAGAAATGCCATGCCACGAATTCGCTTACCCGGAATGCTTCAAAGCCATGTAGGCAATGTGCCCGTGGTGGAAGTTGAAGGATCATCCATAAAGGAGGTTATCAATAATCTCCTCGATAAGTTCCCCACCCTTCAGCCAATCCTTACGAAGGATGGGAAATTAGGCCGGAATGTAAATGTCTTTCTCGGATCTGAAGACATTCGATTTCTCAACAACGAAGAAACACTTGTCAAACCTACCGATGAGATCCACCTCGTGCCGGCTGTTGCTGGAGGATAACTTCGACTCGTCCTTTTTTCACCTCAAAACCGTCTCACACGAGACGGTTTTCTTTTTGATATATGTTATTTATCTATCAGATCAGGCTTCGAGTTGTTTTTATTTTATTTCTCAGTAATATTGGCTCAGACCCGAAGATCACAAAAACAAGGAGACATCATGAACCTTCCCCTTCACGACGTACAAACATACTTTGCAAAGTTATACGGACGAAGGAACCTCTTCGTTAATGGCTCCCTTCCAGAGCGAGCACTGCATATGACCCGCCGGATTGGACGTTTGGCTGATGCCGAACGTAAGTCAGAAAGAATGCCAGGAAGGTTAGCTCGGGCATTCAGCTACTTTATGAGCGTGGTAAATTACTTTGGAGGAGAACTCGACTTGGCTCGTGGAATGATGGCAAAATTTCCGAGCTACGGATGTTGCTACTGTCACAAGAAACCGTGCGACTGTCTTTCTGGTCACCGTCCTGCTCCCATTGAGAGGGAGCCAGACGTTCTTCAATTTAAGTGGACAATCCATGATTGGCAGAAGCACCTCTTTGAGGTCTATGGTCCCAATAATCTCAAGCGAGGTTTTTGGGAAGTTCATGGCCGTCTTTCAAGCGAATTTGGAGAACTTGGGATCCTTAACATTAAGGGTCCCGATACCCCAATCACTCCAGATCTCATCCTCAAAGAGTGTGAACTTGAGGCAGCAGATGTTTTTAGCTGGATCATTGCAATTGCCTACATAAAAGGAATTGATCTTCAGGATGAAGTGGAGAAACGCTACAAAGCTTGTCCTGGATGCCATAAGGTACCTTGCGACTGTCCAGTGGTCTTCCTTTCACCCGACGGTAAGTTCTTTAGCACCGTTGGAACCGATCGATATACATCCACGACATAACCTCGCCGCATCCACCTCCTTGATTTGTGGGTGCGGCTTTTTTTATGTAATAGTTTAGTAATTGAACAGTCTATTACTATATGGCACTATGGGACAAATTAGGAAGTCGAGGAAATGTAGATGATCGAAGATCAATGGGTCCTGTTGGAGCTATTGGCGGAGGACTTGGACTCACTGGAATTGTTATTGCAGTTCTCTTTTCATATTTAAGCGGAGGTGATGTGACAGATGTACTCACTCAACTGCCTGCTCTTCAAGTGCAAGAACAAAGTACATATAATGCTACAGATTTTGAAGGAGCCGATAGCTATGAGGTATTTGCTTCTACAGTACTTGGATCAAACAATGATATGTGGGATAAGATCTTTGCTTCAAACAATAGTACATACACCCCACCTATCCTCGTACTATTTAGAGGTAGCACTCAGACAGGATGTGGAACCGCAGATTCGAGTGTAGGACCATTTTACTGCCCTCTCGATGAGAAAATATATTTAGATGAAACATTTTTTGAAGAATTACAAACTCGATTTGGTGCACAAGGTGGTGATGTTGCAGAAGCATATGTCATTGCCCACGAAGTAGGTCACCATGTTCAAAATCTAACTGGTGTATTAGACCAAAGACAAAGTAATGAAGATTCGGTGCGTACTGAACTTCAAGCAGATTGCTATGCAGGGCTTTGGGCATATTCTATTAAAGGCTTAGGCGTGTTTGAGCAAAATGAGATCCTAGAGGCTATCGATGCAGCTGCGGCAGTTGGAGATGATCGCATCCAAAAGTCTGTTACTGGACGTGTAAATCCAGAAACATGGACTCACGGCTCATCCGAGCAACGAGTACAATGGTTCAACCGTGGCTACGAAACAGGCACCGTTTCAAGCTGTGACACATTTAATTCATAAATGATATACTATTTTGTATATCTATGGAAGAACCTCAAATCGCTCCACATTCTCATCTTAAAGTTCGTATTATTTCTATTAGCCTTCTTATTATAGTACTTGGGCTTATTGGTTATGGCGTTTTTATATTTAGTAACGAACGTGTCAAAAATATAACACTCGAAACAAGAGTTAAGGAACTTGAGGAAGCACTTAAAAATTCTAATGATAGCTTAACCCGCGAACAAGAAGATAAAAAAGCACTTTCTGACGCTCTTGCTCAAGCTGGTCGTGAAAATGAATCTTTTGCTGAAGAATTCGAGAGGGTTGAAGATGAATTCAAGCTATTAAATAAACTCACTAAAACCGATCCGCAACTTCTCCAAAAATATTCTAAAATATACTTTTTGAATGAGAACTATACTCCCTCTGAACTTACTATTATCGATACAGAATATAATTTTAATAAGCAAAAGCCCCTAGAAATCCATGATAGAGTATGGCCTTTTCTTGAAGATCTTTTTAATGATGCAAAAGATGATGGAATCAACCTGCAAGTTATCTCTGCATTTAGATCTTTTGGAACTCAAGCTGTATTAAAATCAGGTTATAGAACTACCTATGGTGCTGGAGCCAACACATTCTCTGCAGATCAGGGATATTCAGAACATCAATTGGGTACTACCCTTGATTTTACAACTCAAAAAGTGGGTGCATCTTTTGTTGGATTTGAAAAAACTCCAGAATACAGCTGGCTTTTAGAGAATGCTCACAAATATGGATTTATACTTTCATACCCAGCAAATAATAAATATTATGTATTCGAACCATGGCATTGGCGTTTTGTTGGGCTCGATCTTGCAAAAAAAATACATGATGAGAACAAAAATTTCTATGATTTTGATCAACGTGAAATAAGTTCATACCTTGTGAAGATTTTTAATCGGCGACTTTCAGATAACGACTAATTTATAGCAATTTAGTTTGCAAAATTCTGAGTAAACATCTTTCCATATATTCCCCCATCTATCACTCCAATTCCCACTCTTCCAAATGATGGTTCTAGTATATTCCTTCTATGTCCTGGAGAATTCATAAGCCCCCGATGTGCCAAGTCAACCGTCTGGGCTAGTGCTAAATTTTCTCCAGCTAAAAGGTATGTTATATTTCCTTTCTTAAATCTATCAACAAGAGTCCCTCCATCTGGGCTTACATGGGCAAAGTATTGTCGTTCCCACATATCCTGCGAATGTGCACGTGCAACAGGAATTATCGTTTGATCTAATTTTACAGGTTTTACTCCGGCCTTTACTCGTTCAGCATTTAGCAGTTCAAGCATTTTTTCTTCTGCAGTTTCATTAATAGCTAGAGTTTTTGGTTTGAAAGGTAGTGATACCGACTCATGACTTTCAGGACGTGTTGTAAGTGTTGTTAATGCCTGATTCAATATTCCTCCGTATCGTTCATTTACAAAAGATTCTACTTGAGAAAGCACTTCTATCGCTGTGCTTCCTAATCTTGATTCTGTAACACTGTTTTTTAATACAGGAGGAACTGGTGCAATTAAAAGTACAAATGAAAGGATCATCACCGTCACAGCTCCATCGATAAGCCCAGGTATTATTCCAAAGATTTTACTTACTGTATGTTCTTGGATGAATTCTGGAATAAAAGATAAAACAAGTCGCATAAGCATACTTCCTATAATTTGAGTGATAAATAAAGCTGCAATAAATCCAATTCCGTATGCGAGTGTGGGGAATATATTGAATTTATTTATTATGAGTGTTCCAATTGGCTGGTATAAAAAAAACGAACCAATAACTGAGAGTACTAATACTACCAATCGTCCACACATAACCCAAAAGCCATGCTGGTAACCTCTATAGGCATAAAACAAAAATATAAGAACTATGAGGATATCTACAATTACAATAGGAAGCATATATATATTTTACAACACTTTGTTATAAATACTCATCGCCAACGTCTACAAAGTAGTGTATGATCGAATAAAATCTAATACTTCTATATGCCTTCTCAAAAAATAAGGAGCACAAAAAAGCAGACATCATTCAAATCTCAACAGAAACTCCAACAAGAGTATATTGAATATAGCCATAAAGTCGGGAAAATTGGTACTTTTCAATGGAATATAAAAACCAATAAATCAAGCTGGTCAAAAGAATTTGAAGCACTGTATGGATACCCTAATGGAAAATATAAAGGAAAAGATCTTGCCCAGTGGTCAAAAATGGTTCATCCTGAAGATAGAAAAAAAGTCTTCCAAGAGATGACCATGGCACTTGTTGATAAACCAGAAATGAATATTGAATTTCGTGTTGTTTGGCCAGACAAAAGCCTGCACTATCTCACAACTCGTGCAAAAATAATTCGAGATAAAAAAGGCAAAGCTATATATGTAATCGGTGTAAATATAGATATTACTGACAGAAAGAATATCGAGTATAACTTAGAATATTTATCACAATCAAGTAAAATTCTTTCTTCTTCACTTGATTATAATAAAACATTAGTAAGTGTTGCTGACCTTGGAGTACCGGAAATTGCAGACTGGTGTACTGTTGATATGCTTATGGGAGATGGAAAAATAAAGCAACTTGCATTAGCTCATGTTGATCCCAAAAAAATAAAGTGGGCAAAAGAATTAAATAAAAAATCTCCTCCACGAGATATTAACTCCCCTACAGGAATATCTCAAGTATTAAGAACTGGAAAATCAGGATACTATCCATTCATTTCTGATGAAATTCTTGTTGCTTCAGCAAGAACAAAAAAAGAACTTACCCTCCTACGAAAACTTAATCTTAGATCATGTATGATAGTTCCCCTCAACGTTCAAAATAAGATCATTGGGACTATAACGTATGTTGCTTCAGATTCTGGAAGACTTTATACTCATTCAGACCTTACTATGGCAGAAGAAGTGGCAGGACGAGCAGCTCTTGCGATCGAGAATGCTCGTCTTTTTACCGAATCTCAAAAAGCTATAGCAATTCGAGATGAATTCATTAGTATTGCAAGCCATGAGCTTAAAACTCCTGTAACAAGTCTTAAAATGTATACACAGATCATGCATAAACAGTTTCAAAAAACTGGCAATGAAGCACTGCTCGCTCCCCTTTCAAAGATGAATGGACAGCTCCAAAAACTTAATCTCCTTATCGATGATCTTTTGAATATTTCTAAAATCCAGCTCGGCAAGCTTGAATTTCATCTCGAGTTATTTGATATAAATGCACTCATTCATGACATTGTAGAAAGTATCCAACACAACGAAATCAAGCACAAAATTACTATTGAGGGAACTCTTAAGGATCATGTGTATGGAGACAAAGATCGTATTGGTCAAGTAATTACGAATCTTATTACAAATGCAGTTAAATATTCTCCAAGTGCTCAATTAGTTACTATTATTTTAAAAGAAGATAAAAAGCATACGACTATATCTATTCAAGATTATGGAATTGGTATTGATAAACCTCATCTAGAAAAAATATTCGAACGTTTTTATAGAGTTACTGATCCAAATGAAAAAACCTTTCCAGGACTCGGAATTGGCTTGTACATTTCTTCACAAATAATTCATCGCCATAGTGGTACAATAGATGTTACGAGTACAAAAGGCAAAGGTTCTACATTTTCTTTTACACTACCAAAAAGTACTCCATCCAAAAACTCTCATGAATAAAAAGATTCTCGTAATAGATGATGATCCAACAATTCTTGATGCTCTTCGATTTACATTAGAATTTTCTGGTTATGAAGTAATCACATCAGAAAAGGGTGATTATGCAGAAAATCTAAAAGATTCAAAAGATCAATTTCCCTCGTTGATTATTCTTGACGTTCTCTTATCAGGTAAAGATGGTAGAACAATTTGTAAAAAACTTAAAAGTGACAAGAAAACAAAAGCAATTCCAGTTATTATGATATCTGCTCATCCTGGTGCTGATAAATCAGTAAAAGAGGTTGGTGCAGATGAGTTTCTTGCCAAGCCATTTGATGTGGACGTTCTCCTCGAGCTTGTAAAAAAATACATATAGCATTATTCTATATATAATGAAAATAATAGTTAGTTTAGTACTTGGTATCATTAGTATCGGTACATTCTCTTTCGCTCATGCTGCAACTCCGGTATTGTCAGAGACACAACGTCTTCAGGAGTCTATTGAACGTATTTCCCCATCAGTTGTTACGATCATTGTTGGCAATAGAATTGGGAGAACAGTTTACAGAGTAGGAACAGGTACAGGATTCATATTTACTACCAATGGATATGTCCTAACCAACAATCATGTTGTGTCTGATCCAAAGAGATACTATATAGCACAACTATCTAATGGTGATTTAAAGAAAGCGGATGTTGTGTATAAGGATGCAGTAACAGATGTGGCAGTACTTAAAATTGAAGGTACATACCCATCAATAGCTATCTTTGGTAATTCATCTTATATCGAGCGAGGACAACTCATTGCTTCTTTAGGTTCTGCTTCCACAACAGATAAAAGAGTATCTGCTATTGGAAATGTCACTGATTTTAATATGGAAGTAGTCGCTACAGGAAAAAATAAACTTCGTGAAGAACTCTCTGGATTATTAGTATCAACTGCTGATATTAATCCTGGGTACTCTGGTGGCCCAATTATTAATAGTACAGGACATGTAATTGGTATGAATGTAGCCAAAAACGTAAAAATTAAAAATCTCAGCTTTATGATTCCAATTGATACAATAAAAACAAGTATTAGAGACTTCTTCTCTTCACTTTAGTTTTTTTTACTATTATTTATATCAGCATCAGGACTCGTTAGTGTCCCCGCTAGAATTCCTCCATCCACAGAAAGCTCAGACCCTGTAGTATATGAAGATTCATCTGAAGCCAAATAAAGTACTGCATATGCTACTTCTTCAGGTGTACCAAATCGTTTCATTGGAGTATCCTTTGTAAATTTCTTAAGATTCGTTTCATATACTTCACCATCTCCTAGCATTAATTTCCACATCGTAGTTAGTATAGAACCTGGGTGGACGGAGTTACAACGAATATTATATCCTTGTTGGGCACAGTAAAGTGCAACTGACTTTGTATGATTTCGTACAGCGGCTTTTGTAGATGCATATGCAGCAGCTCCAGGTACTCCTACTACCCCTGAACGCGATGACATATTAACAATCGAACCTCCCGTTAATTTCATCGCTTTAATTCCATACTTACATCCCAAAAAAACACTGTCGAGATTGATTGTATGTACGAATTTCCAGTCTTGAAAACTCACATTTTCTGGATCTTGTGTTCCCTTACCTATTATTCCTGCATTATTTACAAGTATATGCAGCCCTCCGTGTTTTTCTACAATTTCTTCAGTTACCTTCTGCCATTGTGATTCATCACTTACATTCAAATTCACAAATTCTCCTTCCAATTCCAGAGCAGTTTTCTGTCCTAGTTCTTCATTTATATCTGCAATAATGACATGTGACCCTTCTTTTGCCAAGAGTGTAGCAATTGCCTTACCGATTCCATCTGCCGCTCCTGTTATGAGCGCAACTTTATTCTTGACTCTTCCCTTTTTATTAATTTCCATATTCTTTAAAATACCAGACTTTGGTCTTTTAACACAATTTATATGTTCAAGGTATAATAGAGTTGTACCTATAATAATGATAGCTGAGCTCGCATGATAAAGAATTCTCAAACAGATGTTATAGCAAATCTTCGCAAATCTTTGAATTGGATGGAATTAGTGCTCGCTACACTCCATGAAGCAGTATTTATAGTAGGTAAGGATATGCGAATCGTTTTTGCAAATGATTCTGCGGCAGAATTATGTAATGTATCTCGAATGGCGATGACTCGTCTCCAGATTTGGGAAGCATTACCACTTTTAAAAAATGAAAAAGGAGTAGGTAAAAATGCTTATCTTAATGCTCAAACAAAAAGAAATATCCAGTCACTGAGTGGTTCATACAAACTCAAAAAAGATGATGGTATATATGATCTAGATATGTCGGTAGAAACAATTCCACTTTCAAAAGAAATTATTTTTATTATTCGAGATGATACTGATAGAAAAGAAGCAGAAAAAAAACGTGTAGCACTCGTAAGTGCTCAAGTAGCACGCAATGAAGCAGAAAAGCGTGAACGTAATATTACCATTCAATATCAAGTTACTCGTATTCTTTCTGAAACTCAGAACTATAAAAAAGCAATTTATGAAACACTTAAAGTAGTTGGACAAAGCCTTGGATGGAGTTTCGGTGCATTATGGACTGTTCATAAGTACAAAGACATATTAACGCTTGAAGAATGCTGGCAGTCATCACATTTAAAGATATCGGCATTTAAGAAAGCTACAGAAAAGCTGGATTTCTATGAAGGTGAAGGCCTTCCAGGCCGTGTATGGAGTACAAAAAAACCTTTATGGATTGATGATGTTATGCTTGACGAAGAATTTACCCGAATTACAGCTGCACGAAAAACTGGTCTCCATGCTGCATTTGTATTCCCTATCATCAACAACAATCAGTTCTTTGGTGCAATGGAGTTTTATAGCAAAAATTTTCAACAACCTGATAAAGAAATCATGACTATCATGAGTGCAATTGGCATTCAGATTTTTCAATACTTTGAACGCAAACAAGCAGAAGAAAAATTAAAGCAAAGTGAAGGACAATATCGTCTTGTAGTAGAAAACTCATATGATCTTGTAACTCTTCTTGATCTAGAAGGGGTCATCCTCTATGCATCTCCTTCATCAAAAAAAATTCTTGGTATGCATCCCAATAAGATGATTGGTCGAAACACACTCGACTTTGTGTTCAAAGATGATGTTGCTTTAATGCAGGCTGAAATGAAAAAGATGATTCGAGGTAAAGATGGGGGCATAACATATCGTTATCGAAACCATGTTGGAAATTATATTGCCCTTGAAGGAGTTGGGACTGCTATTATGGATGGCAACGGTCGTCCATATGTTATTCTCTCAACTTCACGAGATATTTCTGATCGTATTGAATCAGAAAAACGAAAGGATGAATTTATTAGTATGGCAAGCCACGAACTCAAAACTCCTATCACAAGCCTTAAGCTATTTATCAATATCCTGAAACAACAAATTGATAGAGACAATAAAGAAGCTCTTCCAACTTCTTTTGAAAAAATCAATGATCAAATTACTAAGCTCACCCGTCTTGTAAGTGAACTTTTAAGTATTTCAAAAATTAAAGCAGGAAAACTTGAATTCCACGAAGCCTCATTTGATATTAACAGCCTTGTCAAAGAAACTGTTCAGCAACTCCAAGCTGCAAGTAAAAAACACAAGATTGTCCTTAAGGGCTCTACCCGCAAGAAATTTTATGGTGACAAAGATCGTATAGAACAAGTACTTATTAATATCATTAATAATGCTATCAAGTACTCTCCTCATGCCAATAAAGTAATTGTAAAAATATCTTCAACAAGAAATTGGATCACCATTCAAGTAAAAGATTTTGGAATAGGGATTACAAAGGAAGATTCAGTAAAAATCTTTGACCGTTTTTATCAAGTAAGCGGTAATGAAGAAAAGACTTACCCCGGACTTGGTATAGGACTTTATATTTCCAATGAAATTATTAAAAAGTACAAAGGAAATCTCATGGTAAAAAGCGTACCGAAGAAAGGCTCAACATTTACGCTGCAGCTTCCCACCTAAACCCTAGTCTTTTTTCTCTTCCAATTCAAGACATACTGAATTCATACAATAACGCTTACCTGTTGTAGCTGGTCCATCATCAAATACATGCCCAAGATGTGAGTCACAGTGAGAACACAGAACTTCAGTGCGCTCTATTCCATGTGCACCATCATTTTCAAATTTCACTGCTCCCGGAAGTGCTTGGTCAAAGCTTGGCCATCCAGTTCCAGAATCAAATTTTGTATCAGATGCAAATAATGCATTGCCGCAGGCAGCACATTTATACATTCCCTCTTTTGTTTCTTTATTATATTTTCCAGAAAAGGGAGCTTCAGTTCCCTTTTCTCGTAATACTTTATATTGCTCAGGACTTAACTTACTCTTCCACTCTTCTTCATTTATTGGTGTATCTTTACTCATATATATTTATTAGCTAATATTATTTGCTTTTAATAAATCCGCAAATTTCTTTTGAACTTTTTCTACTTTAGGGTTAATAATTACTTCGCAGTATCCATTTTCTGGATGATTTGCAAAATAATCATGATGATAATTTTCTGCTTCGTAAAATGTTGGCAGTGGTGTTACTTCTGTAACTGCAGGTTTTCCTTCTAAGGATGAGTCATTGAGGTCTTTTATAAATTTCTCTGTCGCTTCTTTTTGCTCTAGAGTTGTATAAAACACAACAGATCGATACTGTGTCCCCACATCGTTTCCTTGTCTGTTAAGTGTTGAGGGATCATGTGAAGCAAAAAATACTGTCAAAAGGTCATCATATTTAATTTCTGATGGATCAAATTCTATATGGATTACTTCTGCATGCCCAGTTTTGCCTCCACATACTTGATCATATGTTGGATTATCTATTATACCACCAGCATATCCAGGTTTAACAATACTCACACCTTTGAGCATTTTAAATACAGCTTCTGTACACCAAAAGCACCCTCCACCAAATACTGCAATTTCTTTATTCATTAATTTTTTTAGATTTAAAAATATTTTTAGCAGCTCCTCCAAAAAACTCTCCTACATAGTCTACCCCCTTCTGCCATAATTGCTTAAATGTTGGAATACGTCGTGGATCATAGAGTTCTTCCCATGCATTTTTTTTGCCCACGATCATATCACGAAACATCCGAGCTGAAATCATACTATAAGTCATGCCCGTACCCGAAAATCCCATTGCAACAAGCTGATTTGGTTTCTTTTCGTTAAATCGTCCTATATACGCCAGACCATCGGTAGGCTCAAGAATTGGTCCATACCATTTGTTTGCTTCTTTACGTTCAATATTTGGAAATAGTATTTTGAAATAATCACGCAATGCATTAAAGTTTTTTTCTGGATCCATCTTCACTTCTTTTCTGTGATCTGCCCCTCCCAAAATCATTCGATCATAGTTTTCTTGAGGGTCAATTCGAAAATAATTATATGGATTATTTGTATCTTCATATAATCCTTCTTCCAATACTCCTTTTGGAAATTCTATATCAAGAATGTAAGAAATATAGGGGCCTTTGTGCGCAAAAAGCTCTTTGGGATGATTGAACGGGTCATAGGTAGCAATCACTACATGAGTTGCAGAAATGCTCCCTCGAGTCGTTTTTACTATAACTGTTTTATGATCTTGTTGAATTATCTCTTCAGCGCATGACTTCTCAAAAAACTGAGCTCCATGTTTTTCGGCAATTTCCTGAAGTGCAAATAAATATTTTAAAGGATGAAACTTTGCCTGATCTGGAACATAAGCATACCCTTCATTTTTAAAAGGTAGCTTTTCATCTTTAGAATGTGTGAGCTTAAAACCAAGCTCGTTGGCCAGTTCTACATCTGTAATAAGATCTTTATCATCTTTTTCGGTGACTGAAAATATATATCCCGGACATCGTGTAAATTCACAATCTATCTTTTCTTCTTGAACTATCTTTTCAATCTGATCAATTGCTTCTTTATGAGACTGCCACACATCATGTGCACTTTCTCTACCAAATATTTTTATCAGATCCTGAAGATCAGTATCGATAATATGAGTAAGGAATGCTGTCGTGTGAGCTGTAGCATCTCCTCGAATATCATCTTTTTCAATAAGGGCCACTTTTTTACCTTGTTTCGCAAGAAGATATGCTGTAGTAATTCCAGTGATACCACCCCCAACAATTGCAACATCACAACTGACATTACTTTCTAAAGCAGGCTTATCTATTTCTGTAACTGTTTTTCGCCACGTTGTTGTCATAATCTACTTTGACGAAACACAGCTGTGATGCTTACAGTATTTTATGAATTATATTTTCTAAATAAATATCCTGTTAATGGGATAGAAATTCCTATAATTGCAATGCTCCACAAAAGTGAAATAATCGCATGATTGCCTACTGGAGTCCCAACCATATATCCACGAATAGCCTCTATAACATGCGTGACAGGTTGATTCTCCGCAAATATTCGTAAATACTTCGGCATTCCGTCTGTAGGGACAAAGGCACTACTAGCAAATGTTAATGGAAATATAATCATAAAACTCATCCACTGTACTGCTTCTATAGATTTTGCTACAAGTCCGAGAACCGCAGAAAGCCAGGAGATGGCAAAAGTATAAGCAAGTAATATTCCTAGGATAATAAACCATTCCTGAACACTGGCTGTAGGACGAAAACCAATAAGTAACCCCACGAGAATCAATACGACAGATGAAATAACATTTCGAACAAGATCTGCTACTACATGCCCAATAAGCACAGTGGAACTCGCCATCGGAAGTGATTTAAACCGATCAATAATTCCACGCTTGAGATCTGTAGCAACGTTAAGTGCAGTAGTTGTTGCTCCAAATGTTGCCATTTGTATAAGAATTCCTGCAACCAAAAAGTTTACATATGTTGTTCCGCCTGTATCTATTGCCCCTCCAAACACATATCTAAAAAGCAAAAGAAACATAATCGGCTGTAGTGCAAGGGACATCAACTGATCAAGGTTTTTGAAAATGTGTTTTAGACTTCGAGTAATAAGCACACTACAATCACTAAAAAACCAATAAAGTGATGAGTGTTGTTTTGAAGTTGTAATAGGTGTATTAGACATGTTTAGTTAAATTTAGGAAGACATCGTCAAGCGTTGGCTTATGAAGTGACATACTTTCGATTTCAATATGGCTTTCTTCAAATTTGTTTAGAATATCTTTAATATCTTTCACAGCTCCTTCCATAGGAATAGATACTATCCGCTCATCCTTATTTATAGAAATATCTTTTATTGAAAGAATATTTTGTATTTTCTCCAAATCTTTATCCTTTTGGATAACTAATTCCAATCGATTCTTGCCTACTTTGTTCTTTAGTTCGTTTGCAGTTCCTTCAGCAATTACTTTCCCATGATCAATCACTGCGATTCTATCTGCAAGTTTATCTGCTTCATCAAGGTACTGTGTGGTTAGCAAAATTGTAGCGCCACCTTTCTTGAGATCTTGAATGACATCCCACATTGCAATTCGGCTTCGTGGATCGAGCCCTGTAGTGGGTTCATCAAGAAATATAATTGGTGGAGTCGCAACAAGACTTGCAGCAAGATCAAGTCGTCGTCGCATTCCTCCTGAATATGTCTTAGCAGCACGTCCGGCTGCTTCTACAAGATCAAATTGAATGAGAAGTTCTTGTGTTCGTCTTTTGCTATCTTCTTTACTCAAATGATAGAGCCGTCCCATCATTTCTAAGTTTTCTTTCCCTGTAAGATACTCATCAATGGCTGCATATTGTCCTGTAAGACCAATAATTTTTCGTACTTCATCAGAGTCTTTTACTACTTCAAATCCGTTGATATAGACCTCTCCACCATCAGGCTTAAGCAAGGTACTCAATATTTTAACCATAGTTGTTTTTCCCGCACCATTCGGGCCCAGAAGAGCAAACACCGTACCTCTTTTAATGGTGAGATTAATTCCCTCGAGAACCCTCACATCCTTAAAGGATTTCGTGAGGTTTTTAATAGTTATTACTTCATTATTTATCATCGGACTATTCTGCCATTTTCTAACAAAAAAGCAACTATTGTCGAGCTATAGTTGCTTAGATGTTTTTTATTGATAATTCTTCCTATTTCTTCTTTGTTCTTGTCTTGCTTTTTTGTGCTGCAAGACGTGCGTGCTTTGTGGCAAGTCGCTTCTTGGTTTTCTTTGACCGCGTAGCCTTATTCTTTGTATTTACCGCCATTCTTTTTGCCATATCCTCATAGTATATCAAAAGATAAGATTTAATAATACTGTTAGCACAATACTAATAATAATACTAGGCCAAATAAGGAATTTTATTTTCATTCTCTATCAGACGACAAAGCTATTTAATGCTTACAAAAAGATGCTTTCCTTCATGATATAATCCCCTCATGACCCGCGAGTTCTCCACTCCCATGATGCAACAATATGCTGCAATTAAGGAACAATATAAAGATTGTTTACTTTTTTTTCGACTTGGAGATTTCTATGAACTTTTTCTTGATGATGCAATCGTAGGAGCAAAAGTCCTTGATATTATTTTGACTCGACGGCCTCGAGGCAAGGATGGAGATATCCCAATGGCAGGAGTTCCTTATCATGCAGCCGATATTTACATAGCAAAGTTAGTACGCAAAGGATATAAAATCGCAATTTGTGAACAAGTAAGTGAACCTGATAAAAAAGGGATCGTCGAACGTAAAGTGGTAAGGATTGTTACTCCAGGTACTATTCTTGATGAAAAGACCCTTACCGCAAAAGAACACAATTATACTATGAGTATTTCTATAGATAAGGATATTATTGGAATTGCTGTTGCAGATATTTCTACTGGAGATTTTCAGGTTACGCAAAGACAATTCAAAGATTCTATCGCCCCAGTAATTGCCCAAGAATATGCACGATTTACTCCAGCAGAATGTATTGTAAATACAGCAAGTTATAATTCCCCAGCGCATTTAAAACATCTCACACAAGAAAGATCAATGAATGTTTCAGTATTTCAGGAATGGGATGAACACGCAGAGCATGCTGAGAAAAATCTTAAACGTCATTTTAAGGTAAAATCTCTTCGGGGATTTGGACTCACTCATAAAGATCAAGCTATAAAAGCAGCAGGTACCCTTCTTGGGTATCTTTCGCATACCCAGCAAAATAGAATTGGACATATGACCTCCCTTCGCACATATGAACCAGAAAATCATGTCATACTCGATGCTTCAACTATCTCAAACTTAGAATTATTTAAAAATATTCGTGAGCATGATGATCAAGGTGCTTTTATTCAATGCATCGATCAAACTCAAACTGCAGTAGGGGGCAGATTACTTAGACAATGGATTCGAGAACCACTTCGAAATAAAACTCATATTAATGAGCGTCTTTCAGCTGTCGAATCTCTTATCCATGAACGGAGCACACGAGAAAAAGCTCGCAATGAGTTGTGTTCAATGTATGATATCGAACGTATCCTCTCTCGCCTTTCGGTTGGAATTGGTACCCCACATGATCTTATTAATCTTAAACATACATTAAAACCTGCTCTCAACGTTCATTCATTTTTAAGTGATAGTAAAGCATCTCTTATCCAAGAGCTTATTGCTATCATTCCTGATGCACAGCACATCACTACGTATATTGAAAATATGATTGTAGAAATTCCGCCTTTTGATCCAAAGTCTGGAGGGCTTATTAATAAAGGAGTAAATACCGAACTTGATGATCTTCATGAAAGTATTCGTGAAAGCAAAGAGTGGATTGCACGCCTCGAAGGTATCGAGCGCAATCAGACAGGCATAGGATCACTCAAAGTAAAATTCAATAATGTTTTTGGATATTATATAGAAATTAGTAAATCAAATTTACATTTAGTTCCTAAGCATTACATTCGAAAGCAAACCACTGTAAATGCAGAACGATTTATTACTGAAGAATTACAAAAATATGAAGACATTGTCCTTCGAGGTCAAGATCTTATCAACAAACTTGAATACAAAATTTTCCTCGAAGTTATCGAGTATACACTAAAAAATATTGTTCTTCTTCAAAAAACTGCTGAACATATAGCAATTATTGATTGTCTTTTAGGTTTTGCAACTGTTGCAGAACGAGAGCGATATGTTCGGCCAGTACTCACTAGTGATGGGGAAATAAAAATTGAAGATGGCAGACACCCCGTTGTTGAACAGCTTCGTGATACATCGTTTGTTCCAAATAATACATTTCTTAATCAGTCCGATCACCAATTGCTTGTAATAACTGGCCCAAATATGGCTGGCAAAAGTGTGTATATGCGACAAGTAGCACTTATAGTTCTTATGGCACATCTTGGATCATATGTTCCTGCAAAGCGCGCATCGATTTCATTAGTAGATAGAATTTTTGTGCGAAGTGGTGCTTCTGATAATATAGGCCGCGGACTTTCTACATTTATGGTTGAAATGACTGAAACTGCATATATTCTTCATCATGCAACACCCCAAAGTCTTATCATCATGGATGAAATCGGAAGAGGTACGAGTACCTATGATGGGATTAGTATTGCTTGGGCTATTGCAGAATATCTTGTAACAAATACCGAGCATGGTGCTAAGACTCTTTTTGCAACTCACTATCATGAGCTCCAGCAATTAGAAAAACAATACCCTACAAAGATAAAGAATTTTCACATGGCAATCGAAGAGTCTTCAAAAAATCCCGTCTTTTTATATAGACTCACCTCCGGAGGAGCTCTTGGAAGTTATGCTATTGCAGTAGCGCGTCTTGCAGGTGTACCTGGTGCTGTTGCTAAACGAGCAGAAGAACTTTTGGAAACATTTGGTGAGAAAGAATAAATAAAAAGACCCTTATGCATAGAAGGCGTAAGGGTCTTTTGTAGTATCGCAAACTCATGCTCGCTAGTTGTTGGTACTCGGTTGCGTCGACGGTGCCGTAGTCGGTTGTGCGGCGGATGCCTCAGGATTGGTAGTACATAGCATTGCCACCAAGAACAGTGTCAATACCAGGTTAGCCACGAAAACGAAAGTTAGTATACGATATATCTTCTTCATCGCGACCTCCAATCTTTTGCTTTTGAACCCATTATTTTCACCACTACAACAAGTAGTTGCAGAAATTATAGGCTCTTATCTATACAAATAATATCACATAAATGTGTGATGTCAACAGCAAGAACCGTATCAATTTGATATAATCAATCCAATGCAAAGTATTAAAATTCTTCCCCAACATCTCATTTCTAAAATTGCTGCGGGAGAAGTAGTAGAACGTCCAGCATCAGTCGTAAAAGAACTCGTAGAAAATGCTTTGGATGCAAAAGCTCAAAATATTTATATTCATCTTGAAGAAGGTGGTACAAAAAGGATAGTGGTAAAAGATGATGGTAGTGGAATGAATCCTGAGGATCTTCTTATTTCATTTCTCCCCCATAGCACCAGCAAAATCGCATCCGATGAAGATTTATTTTCAATACAATCACTTGGTTTTCGAGGTGAGGCATTATCAAGTATTTCAGCAGTAAGCATGCTCACTATCAAAAGCCGCCCGCACGATCAGGAATCAGGAAGTATGATCGAAATAAAGGCAGGTAATATTATAGATCAGCATGCTGTAGGAATACCATGTGGAACTGAAGTTATTGTAGAATCTCTTTTTAATGCCACTCCCGCTCGACGCAAATTTCTGCGTGAACCATCTTTGGAGCTTCGTAGTGTGAGTGAAATTGTTACTCGCTTAGCACTCTCGTATCCTACAATTGGTTTCAAACTAACTCATTTTGATACGACATTAATTGACGTCCCTTCTCATCAAACACATCTTGATCGCATCCAATCATTATTAGGTAACTATATTGCTCAAGATATAATTCCACTCGAGCATGAAAACCGATACGGAAAAGTTCATGGATATATTGCACGCCCACAAATAGCAGGGCGTTCACGACTTCATCAACATCTCTTCGTAAATAAAAGGAGCATTGTTGATTCTCATATAGTCCAAACTATTACCGAAAGGTATGGTCCCCTTCTTGAGCCACGTTCATATCCGCCTCTTATATTATTTATTTCTCTCCCTTTCGAAAACGTTGATGTGAATATTCATCCACGCAAAGAAGAAGTATCTTTTGCTCATCCCCAAGAAATAAAAAAGCTTGTCGAGGAAGCTGTTACGAATGCATTAGAAAAACACGATCTCACCTACCATGAGCGAGCACCCATAGATGATTATGGAATGGACAAACACACAGCTTCAATACTGCGAGAACTTGTTACTCCATGGAACTTGAAAGCAAACGGATCACTCGCAATACTCCAGATCAAAAATTTGTATCTTATTACTATGACAGATAATGGTGTTCTGATTGTAGATCAGCATGCTGCACATGAGCGTATTCTCTTCGAACAATTTAAAGATGCATTTGTATCCACTAAAGATAACCCCACATTATACGAACTTGAAACACCAGTAGTATTTGATCTTTCAGCTTCTGAAAATCTTGCGTTACAAGAAAAAATTGAAGTCTTTCAAAAACTAGGATTTGATATGGAATCGTTTGGAAATAATAGTTTCAAACTTTCCGCAGTGCCAGAGATTTTTAAACACCGAAATTATATAAAACTCATTACTGAAGTTCTTCAAGATCTCAAACATGGGAAAGAAAATACTATCGATCGTGAAACTGAAAGGACACTTTCATTTTTGGCATGTAGAACTGCTATTAAATCCGGTGAACCACTCGGTGATGAGGAACGAAAAAAACTAGTAGAAAAACTCCTCACGTCAAAGACCCTTTATACATGCCCACATGGACGACCCACCCACATAGAGCTTCCTCTTTCTCATCTCGATAAAATGTTCAAAAGAAAATAAAAGTATTACTTGAAAATCTCAGTAAGATCAAAATGAGCTATTCCATATTGCCAATCATTTGCAAGAATATCTTGTGTATTTGTTCCTGCTCGTGCCTGATAAAATAACAACAACGTAGAATCTTGTACCACACCAGTAGCATGTCCATTTTCACCAGATTCCCATTCTTCTAAATTTTCATCTAATACAATACCTAAACTTTTGTAGGGACCTGCAACGTTATCGGCAATTGCAAAAAAAACTCTCTGGCGTGTTCCGTATCTACCTTGTGGTGAAAATGAAGTAGCGTTTAAAAGTATTTTTCCTTGAGGAAGTTCTATGAGCTGCGGACCTTCTATTCCCCATTCATATTCAGGATGATCTTTCTGATTGTGATGCTCTTTGATATGTTCGTGATCAACAATTTTTCCTAGCCGTTCCCAAGGACCTTCCCAATTTTTTGAAGTACTTTTTGCTAAGTATAAATCTGGTTGAGAAACAAAGTAAGTACCATGGCTCTGCACTCGTGGTGTGCCCGAATAAGTTATATATTTTTCTCCGTGAATTACTGCTGGGTGTGGATCATAAAGCCCTGCTTCCCCTGTATCGACAAGAGGTGTAAGTGCCGTATTTATTTTTTTGAAAGTATTACCATTTTGTGAAGTGAGATATTCGATAGTTCCACCTACAGCAAGAAAATCTGTTTGAACAAACATATGAAATAAATTTTCGCCTTTATCATATAGCACACCAGGAGCAGCCACATGATCCCCTGCAACTCCATCTAAAATTACATGATTTTGTTCTACCCACGGACCCTTAGCATCTTGTGCAGTGGCATGCAAAATTTTCCAGGTTTCTGTTCTAACACTTCCGCCTGAACCAAATATATGCCATTGATTACCATCAAAAACTCCACAAGGATCTTTTGTGTCTTTATATAAAGAAGTTTGAAAGAGTGGTCCAGACTTACTTACTAATTTAATCATGGACTCTATACTTTTCATATACACACATGACGAGTGCACAGGAATTGTCTTACATGATATAGTTGAGTCATGAAAAAGATTGTATTTGCTCGAATAGCGCTTTTCACTGTCTTCTTTTGGTTTGGAATTCTTAAAGTATTTGGACAAAGTCCTGCAAGCCCACTCGTTAAATCACTTTTAAAAGAAACCCTCCCGTTTATATCTCCAGGAACGTTTCTCGTACTTTTTGGAATTTTTGAAGTAATCATAGGAATTCTTTTCCTTATCCCTAGATATAAGAAAGTTACACTTATATTTTTCTATCTCCATATGATAGCTACCACCCTTCCGCTTTTCCTTTTATCTGACAAAGCATGGGAAGGACTTTTTGTTCCAACACTTGAAGGACAATACATTATTAAAAACATTGTCCTTATTGCTCTCTCCTTTTTCTTATAGTTATTTTTTATCGAACAAAGTTAATGGTTGATGTTGCTCGAGTTGTTGTTGCCTTCTCAAGTCCAGCTGTCCAAAATTGATTAAATGCATTATATATTTCTGTAGCTCCATTATATGGATATGTTTTCTTTCCTACTTCCTTTCCACGAGAATCATATGCTCGTATAAAAATACTCGTAGCTAAAAATGGCTGGACGGGAACATGTGCTGTCCATATCTGATTTTTATCAGTTCCACTCTTAAGTTCCATAGATGTTAATTTTTGATAATCAGATTCTGTAATACTTGATCCAGTAGGTATAATCCATACCTCAACTTTTGTAAGTTTTCTACCTAAAGCCTCAAATGATTGTGTATTTGTATTTATCGTAGTGTCTAAAAGTTGTGGTGTTGTATGTAAGGCATATGTATAGAGACTAAGTGCTGCAACAATAACAAGAATAACTCCTATCACAAATCCGAATGCAATTTTGTTTTCTCTCATAGGTACTAGTATACAATAAAAATTTTAAGATAGTAATTACACCATGAATACTGCTGAGCTATCAAGTTATCCACA
The DNA here is from genome assembly GCA_030855525.1 of bacterium. Lineage (GTDB taxonomy): Bacteria > Patescibacteriota > Minisyncoccia > Phycocordibacterales > JAKAEA01 > JALYQZ01. The sequence continues at coordinate 14,267 of JALYQZ010000004.1, read as the reverse complement.
GTTTGTAGCCTTATTTATCAATGTTACAATCAAATTTAGTTACGTATCTCTTATGACGATCGTAGTTAAAGTATTAGCCAGTTAAGTTACAAAGTATATGACCAATAATACCCTCTGGAATCTCGGATTCGAGACAATAAAAGAACTTGAAGTCGACCAAGGAATTCTTGCATCGGGAAAGGAAGAAATCTATGGTTGTATTTTTGGGCGTGATTCCCTTATTACAAGTCTCAAACTCCTACGTGTCTTTGAAAACACCAAAGATCCTTATTTTTTGGGACTGGTAAAGAAGATTCTCTCAAATATTATTGTACTTCAAGGAAAAGAAATTAACATTGAAAGCGGTGAGGAACCTGGAAAATGTATTCATGAATACAGACCTTCTGGCCATGAACATCTCACTAAAAGCTTGAGTGAAACTCCCTGGTATCTCTATCCAGACAATATAATGCGTAATTATGACACTGTTGATGGTACTCCACTCCTTCTTATTGCTCTTTATCGGTACTATCAAGCAAGCAAAGACATCATATTTATAGAAGAAACCTTACCTAATGCTCGACTTGCACTTGAATGGATGATCAAATACGGTGACACAAATGGTGATGGTTTTATTGATTATGGCCTTTCTTCAGAACGAAAGTTTGGTGGACTTGTAACACAAAGCTGGATGGATAGCCCAGAATCAGTCTTTCATGAAGATGAGAGTCCTGTCACCTATCCTATCGCACCAGTCGAAGCACAAAGCTATGCCTTTTTAGCATTGAGTCTCTGGGCTCGATATTTTAAGAAGAGTGATAAAGTGTACAGCGAAACACTCCAAGACCATGCCAACACATTAAAATCTCTCTTTAACAACAGCTTTATTATTCGGGATGAAATGGGAGTATCACTTGCAACAGGTATTGATGGTAGTGGAAAACCAATTACATCAGCTCGTTCTAGCATGGGACACTGTATGTGGGCATGCCTCGAAGAAAGTCGAGACGGTATCCAAGAATCTATTATTCTCGATGAATTTATTCCGGAAATCGCAGAACGTATTATGAAGCCCGATCTTTTTGCACCAAAAGCTGGGATCCGAACATTGAGTACGCTTTCTCGATGCTATATGCCAAATAGTTATCATAATGGTTCTATCTGGCCACATGATACAAGCATAGTAGCAGAAGGATTAGAATTGTTTGGTTACAAAGAAAATGCACTCCGCATTCGTGAAGCTCTTATGAATGCACTTACCCACTTTAACACTCCTATCGAACTCTTTGTGTATGATGAAGATTTTAGTGAATATTGTGATTCACTTGGAAAAGGTGCATGCAAGAAACAAGCATGGAGTGCTGCATCACTCTTGAAAGATATGAGTACCGTTACGAATTAGAGTTACCGTTGGTCTCTGACTTAAGTTCGTGGTGCCTACTAAGATCTATAATATCGTTTAGAAATGTTCCTGCCCACTGGTAAACGTTATTATTAGCAATAATTGTTCTCATTTTTTCCATTCGTTGTTTTCGTTCTTCTTTAGGCATCTCCAGTGCTCGTTTTATACTTTCAGCAAGCGCTTCAATATCGTACGGATTTACAATAATAGCATCTTGAAGTTCATCGGCAGAACCTGTTTGCTCCGAAAGAATAAGCATTCCATCATCAGGCCCAGCAGTAACATATTCTTTTGCAACAAGATTCATTCCATCAGCAAGTGATGTTACTAATGCAATATTTGCACTTTTACAAAAACTATATATCTGTGATGCAGGGAGCGACTCTTTTAGAATATGAATTGGCTGCCATGTCGCAGTTGCATACTTAAAGTTTACATTTTCTATGAGTGTTTCTAATTCCCGATTCAGATCTTCATATCGTTGGATAAGAGTTCGAGAAGGTACCAATACATTAATATGTACAAATTTTTCTATATATTCCGGATATTTCTCTAGGAATCTATCAATAGCTTTAATACGTTCAAGCACACCTTTTGTATAATCAAGGCGTTCTACACCCAAAGAGAGGTATTCATACTTCCCTGTTACAATTTCTTTAATATAACTTTTTCCAAATTTCTTATTCTTTCGCGAAGACTGAGCTACTGCTTGATAGTCAATACTAATTGGAAAATGTCGAACATACGTTACCCGATCTTTATAGGTAATAGTAAGATTATCAAAATCAACCTTTGCTTGAAGCGTTTTTGATACTGATGTTAAAAAGTTACGGCAATATGAATGTCGCTGAAAGCCAATGAGCTGGTTTCCGAGCATTCCCTCGAGAGTCTCCTTATCCCATGGAAAAATCTTAAACATATCTGCAACGGGCCAAGGAATATGCCAAAAATGTCCAATGATTAAATCAGGGCGTTTTTCTCGTAGCATTTGTGGAACGAGTGCAAGCAAATAGTCTTGCAGCCATACAATCACTTTTTCTTTGCCTTCAGCTTCCTTGAGGATAGAATCTGCAAATTGTTTGTTTACATCATAATATGAATCCCAATCTTCTTGTCGAAAAACTGGACGCTCAAATACATTGTGACAAAGCGGCCATAATGCTTCATTTGATAATCCGTAATACCAACCTTTAAGATTTTTTTTACTTACCCACACACGTTTCAGGGCATAGAGTTTTTTACCAGGAGGCATCATGACTCGGTCATTTTCGTCAACCATTTCTTTGTCAGCAGCACCACGTCCATGAGCAATCCAGGTACCACCATTTAATTTTAAAATCGGCTCAAGAGCAGTAATCAAACCTCCCGCACCACGAACAACCACAAGTTTGTCTTTGTAATATCCATGAGTATATGGTTCTGCGGATGAAGCAATGATAAGATTATAATCCCCCAACCGATCACCCAGAAGTTTTTCTATAATTTTTTTTGCAGGTGACATAATTATTTGCGTGTATGTTGTCTAATGATTTTCTCATACACTTTTTCATAACTATCTACCATATTTCCTGCACTAAAATGTGAAACCGCATATTGTCGAATGAGTTTTCGATTGAGACTATCTACTTTTTTTACTGCCTCAACCATCTGATTAACGTTTTTAACAACATATCCTGTCTTGCCATCCATAATAAGATCTTTCATTGCACCATTATCGAATGCAATAACAGGTACTCCCATTGCCATTGCTTCAACTGGAACAAGACCAAATGGCTCATTCCAATTTATTGGATTAAGTAATACCTTTGCACGCTGGAGAAGTTTTATCTTTTGCTTATCGTTTACTTCACCAACATATTTTATCTGTTTTCCATCTATATGAGGTTTAATTTCTTTTTCATAGTATTCACCATACTTAACCATATCAAGTTTCCCAGCAAGAATAAGATTCATTCCTGTTTTTTTAGCTACCTCAATAGCTTCTTTTGTACCTTTTTCATGACAAATTCGTCCAATCCACACAAGACTTTTTCCTGGTTTTTCAGCCTCTGTAAATAGATTAAAATTGAGACCATGATGCACCGTTGCAACATAGTTTAAATCCATTGTGCGTTGAGCATCACTTATTGAAATAAAGTTACTATCTTTAAATCGCATAAGAAACTTATATCGATCTTCAAGTCTTTTATCTTTCTTGGTAGGAAGTACAAAATGCAGTTCAAAAACAGTAGGAGTATTTACAAGCTGTGCAAACGCGAGTGCAGCATAGTCTTGACTTCGATTGAGGTGCACATGGATTATATCGAACTCATCTGCATGCATGAATGGATGTGCAATATGTTCTAATGGATATAAAAAATTTTCCCAATGAATTCCATCTCGCCATGCTGCGCGTGGATATGTATGTTTGAGTTTTGCAGTAGTCTTTGAATCTCCAGTAGCAAAAAGCGTCACCTTATGACCACGTTTAACAAGCTCTTCAGTGAGGTCTGAGAGCACTCTTTCCGTACCTCCGTAGAGCTTGGGTGGTGTTGTTTCCCACATTGTTCCGACTTGTGCTATTCGTAATTTTTTCATAATAAAAAGAGGTTAAAATGGTGCATCTAACCCCTATATTTTTGAGAAACGATTATATCACACTTTAGAGATTTTTACTAGGTGTTACGGTCTTTTTTAGCTTTTACCATCAATTCAGAATTGTATAATTATATCCTGTAATTTGTGGCCTTTTCGCCCATCAGTATACCATACGAGAGACGGCTAAAGCTCATCTTTCTTTCTATCATTTTAGACATAAAATTTTTATAAAAAAACCATCTACTCAAAATCTCCAAAGCTATGTTCTTTCATGTATTCCAAAATAGTTTCAGGCCCTATTGTATCTGGATAGGCAATATCTCCTACAACGATAATACGTGGTAGTTTATCATTCTTTTCAAAAATATAAAAACCTGGCTTTTCAGTTTCGCGCAATGATTCCCAAAGCCATTCAAGTGAAACACCCGCAAAATGCATAGGATATGATCCATCAAATAATTCTGCCAAACGTGAACCTCCTGCAAGAATAAATGTTCCTTGTGTATCGGCCCCTCCAATACACCCTGCTTTAAAATCAGTGAGTGTATCCCCTGCCAACAAAAGACTTATATCAGAAAGTGGTATTTCGGAAACATGTGAAATATTTTTAAGGAGATGGTTGAGGCTTACTTCTTTCGGTGCTGCATATGGCATGAGATATAGTGTATAACGATCTTTTTTGGGATTACTCTCATCTACCATATCTACATTTCGTGCTATATCCGCAAGTACATGAAATGAATCTGCTACAGTAAAAATTCGTTTCACTATTTCTAGCTTCAATTCGAGGGATGGAAGATCAAGCTGAATTCTAAAAGGTAATGTAAGAATATCAATGTCTCTTGTTTCATACATCTTTTTGTTTTCAATTTTCGCAAGATACTTTAGGACATCTCCCTGATCAATATACTGCAAGAGTTCAAGTGCAGATTCTCTCCAATCAGGAAATTTTGAAAGCAATGCTTGAAAACTTTTATCTTCTGTATATCCTTCATCAGTCCTAATCCACATTCCAGTTCCCAAGCTAATCACTGCATCAGGATCAAGGAGACCATCAAATTCTTCTATAAGTTCTAATGGTTTAAAATATCTTTTGCCCAATTCATTTTTAGGCACATGTGGTACCGGTCGAATAAAACCATTGTGTAGAGATGCTTCATATACATTACTTGACCACGTAAGTTCAGGTGTACGTGCAGTAGAAAATACAACAGAACCATTTCTTTCTGCACGTTTACGAATTTCATGTAACGCTTCCTTACTGCCACCCGTCAGAGTTCCATCAATATCAAAGACACTAATATTTTTTGTTTCTCGAATATCATGAACAAGCTTACTGTTGTTATAGAGGTTATAGATTGTATGTTGTAGTGATTTCATTAAAAATTACAATAAACTTCGTGGCTTAAATAATATTCCAAAAAAGGAAACCATGCTAAGAATCGACATGAGTATAAATAAATATGCAAATCCTAGTTGTGACGCAATGACACCTCCAACAATTGTAGCAAGGGCATTACTTAAGTTAAAGAGAATTTTCATGTCTGAATATTCAGCAATGTGTCTTCCTTTGTCCAAATGCTCTGCTACGAGTGAATCAAATGCAGGTGATCCGAGTGCATCACCAATTCCTAGAATAATTTGAAGAATAATAAGAAATTGTATGTTAGGTACAAAAATATACATTATCCATACTATTGCTCTCAGTAAAAACCCAGCAAGGAGAAAATATTCTTGTTCTTGTACTCTGTCCCCAAAGCGTGAAATAATAAATGTAGTGAGAGTACTAGCCACAAGAAAAACTGACCAAGAAAGACTTATAATAAAAATTTGTCCACCAAGTTTTTGAACATATACAGCATACAAAGGTCCAAGTAGTCCATATGCCAATACAAAAATACCATTGTATATAAGGAGCGTCCTAAGAGCTTTGTTCATTATGAACTTATTATATCAAAAACAACCTCTTAGAGTTAATCTAAGAGGTTGTTTTTACTATTTATTATTTTATTTATTTATTTTCTGTTCTCATACTTGCAAGAAATCGTGCCGCTTCTTCCCTGCCTCCAAGACCAAATGCAAGTGCTAATGCAAGAACAAGTCCTGCAAACAAAATTTCAATAAGTGCTGGTACAATATTAAGTTGAACCAACGCTGCCATAATTGAGAAAACGATAATAGCATATCGTGCAACTGAAATAATTGTTGTTCGATGTCGCACTGGAAGTTTCGAAGCATTGATACCTGTTGAAAGTATTCGGGCGACAAAATCTGAAAGTAACATTCCTATAACGAGAATGATTACTGCAACTATTACTCGTGGAATGTACAATGCTACAGCATTTAGAAATTGAGTAACTTGTGGAAGATTAAATGTATTAGCTATAGCAATAAGTGTTATAAGGATGATAAACCATTTTGTAAGCTTTCCGAGCATTCCAGAAAGCAATTTATACTGTCCTGTAACTCGAAGCTTTTGATTAATTCCTGTTCGCTCTATAGTCTCATCCAGGCCAATGAGTTTAACCGCATTTTGAACAAGAGATCCTAAGACAATGGCTATTATCCATCCAATAAAAAGAATCAGTATTGCACCGATTATTGTTGGTAAATATTGCAAAACTTCGAACCATGCAGTCTTAAGAGATGCTACAGTGACATCACCTATATTATTAAAATATTGTTGAGTTTGTTCCATAATTGTATCTAAATTGGTAATTCCTCACACATTACTAAGCCTTATGTAAGTGACGAGATTAAAATGATCACCTTACAATAAGTCTTGTTGACATTTTATTGAAAATAGTGTATTATACACACTAGGCATAAGGCCGTTTTTTATTTCTGCAAGTCGCAGAATACGGCCCAAGTAAGGTCTTTGAAAACCTAGTTTACAACAGCACATTTGTGCTACACAAACATCCAGAGGTTTTTACCTCGGAAGGAGCATTGTCATGGCAGAGTCTAGAAAATCGGTTCCCAAACCGGGAAAAGTCGATGGCCAAGTAATTGGCGACACCATCAAGGTTGTGTGGGCGTACCCGACGACCAAGCCAGGTAAAAAGCCGGCAACATCAGTGGAGCTCGTCTACGGTGATCCGCCGTTGGAACCCACGATCGTTGACGGGCCCGTGATGGAGTACACCACTGTGCATCTCGCACAAGGTGTCACTCATCCGGTTACCGTTACGTTTAGGGATGAAGACGGTACGAAAATCGTCTCAGACGTGAAGTCCTTCACTATCCCTGTGATCGAGGAACCCAAGACCAAGCGCCGTTCGCTCATCGAGCGAATCGCGATCTTAACCCTCGTGAGCTTGGTCCTCGCCATCATCGTCATCGGCGTGTACAAAAAGTGGGACAAGATCAAGCCGTACCTTTCGTTCGGCAATGACAAGTCACATGTACAATCCGGCAATACTGCGTCGAATGACGTGGAGAAGCCGGACGCCACAGTCGTGATCGACTATGAGAAGATCGGGAATGTGGTCCAAGAACGAATCACCCCGGAGATCACCAAGGTCAACACACGGATTGATGGCCTCCCGACGACGATGAAAGTCGACGAGAAGGATGAGGCTGTCAAGACGGAACTCCGCGGCGAGATCAAAACAGTCGACACCAGGGTCGATGCACTCGCCAAAGAAGTGAAGACCAAGGCATCTGCAGCAACTCAGCCGACTACCGAGTCGTGGTATGAGATCGTCGCTGAGGGAAAGCATTGGCTTGCCTTCACGACCTCCGCTTCCAACCTTCCCAGTCCTGCCCTCTTGATTGAGGGAAAGACTGAGAAGAAGATGTCGAGCACTATACAAGTGATCATCAACATCATGGCTGACGAGAGCACGAGCAATCATGGAGTCAAGATCAATGTTGGCGAGAATGTTGCCTTCAATGGTCATCCCATGAAGTTCAGCCACGAAGTCATTGGCAAGAGCACGCTGAAGTTCGAAGGTCAGCCTACCGTCAAGGCGCTGACCAAGACCCGAAGCGAGTTCCAGGAACTTTACTACGTGCACACACGCAAGGACGGTAGCACCACTCCGCGACAAGGCCCCATCAAGGCCACGTGGTTCAAGGTGTACACCGGTACCGAACCGTCGCACGAGCAGATCCTCAAAGACTTCAAACAGGAGGCGCAAAAGCCAGCGGAGCCCGAAAAGAAAGAAGTTCCGCCGGCATCCTTAGACTCGACAACGCACGCCGTGGAAAAGGTAAATCCCATGCCGGCAACACAGCCGGTTGGAGACATCATCGTCACGAAGCCAGGTGACATCATCTACCTCCGTCTCAAAAAGAAGGAGGAAGATGGGGTCTACCACGACGCCATCGAAGTAACGGACGGTATGATCGTCAGCACGTACAAGCAAGGTCTTCGTACGGTCATCATCAACGATACCAAACACGAAGAGACGTATGTGTATGACAATGTGGTCATGATGGTCGATCCAACGCCCAACCGGCAGAAAGAAATCGACGACATCATCCAACGTGAACGTACCGTGACGAATCAGCCTCCTCAAGGCTGGCGTCAGTCCCGACGCGATCGGTAAGACAATCTCAACCTCAGTTCGAAAAGGAGTGTCTATGAACAAGCAATTGCTTTTGGGCATCATCATGATGGGGCTTCTCAGCCCCATCATGGGATGCAAGACCATTTCGAAAACGGAACCAATGGGGAGCAGATGGATCGCCCCCCCTCAGATCGATCCCTTCACCAAGCAGACCATCGGTGGTTTACAGTTGGTGACCTTCGAACAGAAGAGCCGGGATCCATACGGGCAAGACATCGTCACTCAACGCGCCTTTCTGCTCAACCATTCCACACTCGAGTGGACTGAGCTCAGTACACACTCGAGCAGCGGTGAAGGCATCGTCAAGGGTGCGGTACACGGCATGGGGTTTGCACTTGTCGACGGCATCTTGGATATTCCCGAGGCTGCGGTCTTCGGAGCAAGCATCCGACCCGCCAGATCGGAGACGCGAGTCAACAGTGGCAACACGTTGAGCTCGAGCGGTGGAAATGTCGACAGTGGCGCTGTGCAGAATTCTGTTAACACTTCTGCCTCTGCCAACCCCACCGCAAATGGAGGCAAGATCGAGTCAGGGGCTGTAAAGAACGATGTACATGCAAATGCCGAAGGTGGCAAGGGAGGCCTCGGCGGTCAAGGTGGGCGTGGAGGCGAAGGAGGAAAATCCTCCTCTTCTAGCAATGCACGTGGAGGTAATGGTGGTCAGGGTGGCAGCTCGTCTGCCGACAGCACAGCCCGTGGCGGCAATGCTACAGGAGGTAACTCCCGTTCAGGGTCGAGCTCAAGTTCTGACTCCAACTCGCATGCAGGTTCGAATTCAAACTCGAACTCAAGTGCGCGACAAAAACAGGGCCAAGGACAAGAGCAAGGCCAGGAAGCTAGCGGCTACGGCGGCGACGCTTCATCTGGTGGTGGAGGTTGGCACGACTAGAAGTCTACTCACTACGTTGTAAACTCAATTTCTCTAACCCCGTCCATATCTAACAAGGTACTGGACGGGTTTTTTTATACCAACTCATTGACATCATATTTTACATATTCTGTAACTTTCTATAGTGGTAATAAGTTGTATAAGACGACGTCATCTAATGTATTAAGGGTCGGTGATTATTAATGATACATAACGCAAAATTTCAATGGCTAATAAAAATGCTAATGAACGCGACATGATTCAGCGAGACACCGAAGCAGAACGAGACTCCAGTACGAAAGCACAACATGGAAGTCGAGGTAAAGAACGAGAATCAGAATTTGACACAAAAATGGATTTTGATTTAGAAGACGATTACACTGCTATCGAACCTCGATAGTATACTTGAGTTACAACATCAAAATATCAATACACAGGGCCATCAAAGAGATGGCCCTGTGTATTACTTTTTTGCAGGCATCTTGTGTCGGTAGTAAAATAACTCTATAAAGATCATTAGAGTTAGCAGTTAGTAAATTAAAAATGGCCACAAGTCAAAAGGTATCGTATCAGATTGTTTCTGAAGAAAAAAGTTTAGAGGGAAAATTTTCTCTTCCCTATTTACCAAAGAGAACGCTTCAATGGGTAGGTGGCGTAAGTGGCGGAATGCTCGCTGATATCACTGACAGAATCCAGTCTCTCATTATTGAAGATGCAACAGAACCAATTAACCTCATCGTTACATCACATGGAGGTCCAACTGGAATCGGAATGAGTTTTTATGATTCGATGCGAAGTGTCTTTAAACCGATTTTAAATACTGTTGGTTCTGGAGATGTAGACTCAAGTGGTATTATTATTTTTCTTGCTGGAGAGCAACGATTTCTTACTCCTAATACGACTCTCCTTCTTCATTTAGCTGGTAGAACATTCGATACACCAAAGCGTCTTACTACTCCAGAAATGGAATCAATTATCAAAGAAGACAAGCTCAAAGATTTTCAATACGCTTCGGTTATAGCAGATCGTTCAAATGGAAGACTCAATGTTCAAACAGTACTTGATCTTATGGCAAACAATACGGTACTCACACCATCCGATGCAGTAGAACTTGGTATTGCTCATGCAATTTTGCAAGATTAATTTTTAATTGAGAGAATTAAATTTCAAATGGCTTAAAGAAAAAGTCGAGAACTTTTTTTACCTTTGAATCAGAGTTAGAGGCGGAAGTAGTTGCTTGTAGATGTGTTCGCTTTGTCATATTATGTCGTATTCGCTGATCAAGGGACTCTTTAGCGACGTCATGTTCTACACCCTCTTCAATATCTACAAGTTCATGATCATGAAACTCAGAGTAGATTGTTTTGTGATCTACTTTATGAAGAATAGTATTTATTTCACCCTGAAGACGAGATGCAATATCTCGAATATGAGGATGTGTTTTATTGTGATGAGTTGTTGAATGCATACAATGTAAGATTATATACACTATTATATCATATTTATCTATATTGTCAATAGTCTTTGTGCCTCACCATGAGTCACTACTTTCAGGCCTTTTTGAGACTTTGTAATCCTTGAAGCGAGGATTTTATAAGAGTCATAATCAAAGGCATATTCTTGAGGCAGAAAGGGTTGCTGGCCGTCTTCATCATATAAAAAGCTTCCTACGAGCTTCCATTGGTCAATTACAAATGCAGTCCCTTTCGTTTTCTCTTCTGTATGTTTTTCATCAATTATAACTGGTCCTTCAAATGGCCAGGCTTTTACGCGTCGCTCACGAAATGCAAGATCAAATCGTGCATTATAAGTTTCTGGAGATTCTTTTGCAGCACATGCACCCAAACATTTCCCAAGTTGAGAATAAAAACACCCCCCAATTCTTTGCTTGCGTACTCTGTGTTTTTCGAGATCCATAAGTTCAGGACACAGTTTGTGTTCTTTTGTATATTCATCAAGAACTCCCTTAGCCTGGCTCATACTTCTAAATATTCCAATAATAGAATCTGATGAAGTAAGATCTTCGGCTGCATAAGTTCCCACAACCGCACGTTTATATTTTCCACTTGAGTCTTCTCGTACTATTACCAATTTTTTTGTCCGTCGAGACATTCGATTATAAAGAGGTTGATCTTTTTTAATTAAATAAGATTCCATAAGAAGAGCCCCGAGTTCCCCTGTTGTTGGTATAGCTTCTATATCTTGTATCTCTTCTGCAATTCTCAGTGCTTTTCCTGTTTCAGAATTACTAAAATGTGACATCACACGTTTTTTGATATTAATACTTTTTCCAATGTAAAGTTTTTCTCCACTTTCTCCATAAAAAACATAGACACCTGGGCACTCGGGCAAAGATTTAATGATATCTTTAGGTAAGTTATGAGGCATTCGAGATACTCCAAGTACTTTTAAAATCTTTTCTCCAAACACATCTGCACCATGTATTTCATATGAGTGATTCAGTAAATCAACGAGTACCTGAGCATCTCCCAATGCACGATGTCGTTGCTCACATGTAAAATTAAATCGCTCAATAATAGTTGAAAGGTCATGCCTCTTGAATTCTGGATAAAGTGCTCGCGATAGTGCTACGGTACACAACTGCTTTGCAGTAAATCGTATATCTAGTCTATTAAATTCACTTTTGATAAATGAATAATCAAAACGTGCATTGTGTGCTACAAAAATTGCTCCCTCTAAAAGACTGTAGACATCTTGAGAAATGTCATTAAATGTTGGTGCTGCGCGAAGATCAGATTCCTTTATACCAGTAAGATCGACAATCGCAGGTGGAATGTGACTTTGAGGATCAACTACAGTATTCAATGTTTGAACAACCTCACCATTTTCAATGCGAATTATTGCTATCTCTAATATTCTACTGCCATTCGGACTTGCTCCCGTCGTTTCTATATCAACAATTGCTAAAGGTTTATTGTAGGACCACACTGCCATGTAGATACCATTGTATCAATCATGCATCTAAAGAAAAGCACAACAATAATTAATTATTGTTTTATCTTCCCTGCTTCTTCCCAAGCCTTTTGTGGATCAAACGATTCATACTGCTTCAGAAATTTTTCATACGTTTCTTGAGGGATAGTTATACTTTGCTTTTGGCCATTCTTTTCATATGCAGAAGTATAGGTGTAAGTTCCGTCTAAATTTTGTTTGGCTGTTTTAATAATATTTTCAAGAGGCATACGCTGTTCTCTATATCCAGATGCATAATGAGCAACTCCATCTATGTTATATCCATGATGATCCAAACTGCGATCAGATTTTATGTTATTGTATTCAGCTATTTGTGAAATGGCTTCATAAAATCTTTTCGCATCATCGGCTGATGCAAAGTTTGTCACAAATCTTGTTATCTCTTTATCATTAATTTGAACAGGATAAGATTTCTGCAGATCAAGATGCTTAAAACTAATAGGAATGTTGTTTTCTTTTGCTATACGAAAAGCAATATCCCTCATCTCTTCCATTTTATCAAAAGGAATATCAAAATAGATACGCTCCTTACCCCATTCTAATTTCCCAGATTCTTTTAATTGTTTCGCTGCAAGATTAGAATACTCATACCAGTATGCACCTATATCAGTTTCTCCATTTTTAACCTTAAATTCTCCAAACAATTTTTCTGAGTCTTCTTTAAGAGGGATACCTAATTCACTTCTTAGTTCATTTGCCTTTTCCTGTTCTTCAATCTGCTTTAATACCCTGTCTCTTCGTATTCTTTCAGATTCGTTTTTTTCGGGGTCTATGTATATTTTTGGAATCCATAATTCTTCGACAACTTCTTTAGATAAGCCTCGATATTGAAAAGGAATACTATTTTCTTCTGATTCGGAATGTGGAGGTGGCAATTCTTGCATGAATAAAGTATATCAAGAAAAAAATGTTTTATGTAAGAGTTTTAAAGCTCAGCCGTCTACTGATGAGTATCATTAATATTAGATAATATAAACATATGCTTACAACAATTGCTGTCGTTCTAGTTGTCCTTTGGGTGCTCGGTCTTGTGAGTTCATATACTATTGGAGGATTCATCCATATTCTTATTGTAGCAGCTATCATTCTTATTCTTGTACGGCTCGTTCAAGGAAAGCCAGTAGTATAAAATTATATTATACATAGGTAAAAAAAAGCCTCCCCGACGCGTCACGTCGTGGGGGCTTTTAGTTGGATGAGGCTACGGAGCGGAATGATGCAAAGAACCACTCCAATTTTAGGACACTGTGCAGGAGAACCGATATCGAATGGTAATGTGTAAAGAAGTAACCCATCTTTATCATGACCACCAATAACTGGCGTTATCTGCGCGGCTACTGCCTCACCACAGAAATATCTCGTTTTGGACTTGTTAGTACCTTGAGTGCGTTCCATTTCAATCAAAGCTTGAGTAATGGTACCAATTTTTGCGGGAGCACATTCGATTCCTTTCTTTTTGAGCTCTGCAATTCTTTGTTCGAGCTTTTCAGATTTGACTCCTCTTAGATTGATGAGCCTAAAGCCCTTCTTGAGCTTCTCGTCGAGCCACGTGGGATGTAGATCCCATACAGACGCTTTGGAAAACGAGGTGGGATGAGCTTCAAATGTCTTCCACATCGACATGTCGATGTGGTACACAAGTACCCATTGTTCACCTTTTTTGTTTTCGTCTGCGACATACTCGAAATGTGCTTTCGAGTACATTGTCTCAATTTCCTTCACTAAAGCTGGCACCACGACACAGTGTTCACCAAGAACTTCTCTGGCCACATTCAAAGAGACTACACGTCCCTTGAATCGTTTCGCGAATTCGGTCAAACTATTTAGGATACGCATATATCTCCTTTCGTTCAATTCTCGCGCAATACTATCA
>JALYQZ010000010.1 GCA_030855525.1 bacterium | reverse complement strand
GAAGTAATACGGGTATGGATGTTATTGCCCGTAAGCGTCGCATGGAAGGATATAATATACTTTATCCAATAGGATGGGATGCCTTTGGCCTTCCTACAGAAAACTATGCGATTAAAACGGGGATTCAACCTAAAATAGTCACAAAGCAAAACACAGACAACTTTCGTCGCCAACTCAAGTCTGCAGGATTTTCATTTGACTGGTCCCGAGAGATTGATACAACCGATCCTGCATATTATAAATGGACTCAATGGATTTTCTTGCAGATGGTGAAACATGATTTGGCATACAAGAAAAAGATGGTTATTAACTGGTGTCCAAAAGATAAAATTGGGTTAGCTAATGAAGAAGTAATTGATGGAAAATGTGAACGTTGTGGAACTCCTGTAGAAAAGCGTGAAAAGGATCAATGGATGCTAGCGATTACCAAATATGCTGATCGATTGGACAAAGATCTGGATGATGTTGATTATGTTGAAAAAATAAAGGTTCAACAGAGGAATTGGATAGGGAAAAGTGAAGGAGCAGAAATTAATTTCACAATAAAAAATTCTGAAGAAAAAATCAAAGTGTTTACTACACGCCCGGATACTATTTTTGGAGCTACCTATATGGTACTTGCTCCTGAACATGAATTACTACAAAAACTTCAACCACTTATATCAAATTGGGATGAAGTGGAAGCATATATTCAGAATTCAAAAAAGAAAGATGAAATAGAAAGAACTGCAGATACTAAAGAAAAAACTGGAGTTGAACTAAAAGGTGTTCGTGCTATAAATCCCGCAAACAAAGAAGAGGTTCCTGTTTTTATTGCTGACTATGTTTTAGCATACTATGGAACAGGAGCAATTATGGCTGTGCCAGCACATGATGAAAGAGATAATTCCTTTGCTAGGAAATATAATGTGCCTATAAAAACAGTTATACAATCATTAATTGTAAAGGAAGATGGTCTTGATGCCGTGCAACCTGGTAAGCCCTTTGTTGAGCGTAATGTAACTATGTGCCTGGTCAAACATTGGTCTGATGATAAATTCTTGTGTTCAAAGTGGAAAACCAATGACTGGCAAGGATTTATTACTGGCGGTATTGAAGAAGGCGAAGATATTGCTACAACATCAGTACGAGAAGTAGAAGAAGAAACTGGATATACTGGCGCAAAATTTATAAAAACACTTGGTACCGTTCATTCTTTGTTTTATCAAGATGTTAAACAAGTAAATAGGCATGCACACTTTAATGTTGTCTATTTGGAACTACAAAATGGAGATAAAAAAGAAGTTGCTAAAGAAGAACAGAAACTTCATGAGGTACATTGGATTGAACGAAATAAAGTTCGAGATTACATAAATCGAAAAGATTTAAAGATTGCTTGGGACATGTTCTCTCCCAACTTTGTATTTAAAGACTCTGGGGTCCTCATAGATTCCGGTATTTTTAGTGGTAAGAATTCTGAGGTAGCAAAGAAAGAAATAATTGAATATGTAGAAGGAAAAGTCGTAACCACCTTTAAACTTAGAGATTGGGTATTTTCACGACAGCGATACTGGGGAGAACCGATTCCTATGATTCATTGCCAGAAATGTGGATGGGTACCAGTTCCAGAAAAAGATTTACCAGTTACATTACCTGAAGTTGAGAATTACTTGCCAACAGATGATGGGGAATCACCGCTTTCAAAAATTACAGAGTGGGTTAATACTACATGTCCACATTGTAGCAGTCCTGCAAAGAGAGAAACTGATACTATGCCCAACTGGGCAGGATCAAGTTGGTATTACTTGAGATATGTGGATTCAAAAAACAGTGAGGTACTTGCTTCTCAAGATACTTTAAATTATTGGGTTCCAGAAGGAGTGGATTGGTACAATGGGGGGATGGAACATACGACATTGCACTTATTATATTCACGTTTTTGGCATAAATTCTTATACGATATTAAGCAGGTTCCAACTCATGAACCATACAAAAAAAGAACTTCTCACGGGCTTATTTTAGGAGCTGATGGAGCGAAATTCTCAAAGTCTAAGGGTAACGGAGTAGACCCGGATACTATTATAGAAACGGTGGGAGCAGATGCATTACGGTTGTATGAAATGTTCATGGGACCCTTTGATCAGGCAGTTTCGTGGAGTGACGACGGGGTAGTGGGGCCACGCCGATTCCTCGAAAGAGTATGGAAGCTCAAAGACAAGGTGGTGCCAAAATTGCCCTTTGATGCAGCACTTGAGAGTGTCCTCCACAAGACTATAAAGAAGGTTTCTGAAGATATAGAATCGATGCAATTTAACACAGCGGTATCGGCACTTATGATCTTAGTTAACGAAATGGATTCTAGACCTCAATTGGCTCAAAGCTATTATGAACATCTGGTATCTTTGCTTGCTCCTTTTGCACCTCATATTGTAGAAGAATTATGGCAGGAATTAGGTCACAAAACGTCAATTCACGTTGATAAATGGCCACATTTCAACCCTTCTAAGATCTACGTAGATGAAGTAGTGATAGGAGTTCAAATTAATGGTAAAGTAAGAGCCGAATTGCATGTGACCAGGACTCATACTGAAGAGGATATAAAGGTACAAGCAATGGAATTACCGGATGTAAAAAAGTGGACTGAGGGCAAGGATATTAAGAAGGTTATCTATATTAAAGAGAGGGTTATTAATATAGTCGCTCAGTAGAGCCAATATTTGACAGACTTGACTTTCTATTGAGATAATATATATTAAAGAAACAGAGTAGACTAATAGTCAAACCAATTATATAAACATTAATTATATGCCCGCAATTACATTCAAGCCGAAGCAGGTAACAAAGCATCTTCTCGCACTGTTACCAGAGCGAGCACGAGATGTTATGACTTCTCGATACGGGCTTGGAAAGAGCTCAGAGAGAATGACTCTTGAGTCAATTGGTAAGAAGTACAATATCACCCGAGAACGTGTTCGACAGATCGAAAATCACGCTATTTCAACAATCCGAAAATCAAAGGAGTATGCAAAAGAAAAGAAAGTCTTCGAAGAACTTGAGGCTATCATTCATAGTATGGGTGGCATTATTACAGAAGAAGATCTTCTCAATCAAATTACAAAAGATAAGAGCGTCCACAATCATCTCAATCTCCTCTTAATACTAGGTGAACCATTTAAAAAACGAAAAGAAGACGATCACTTCAAACACCGATGGTATATAGATGAAGAACTTTCAGAAAAAGTTCATGATTCTCTCCACAAGTTGTACGCAAGTCTTTCTGATAACGATCTCATTTCTGAACAAGATATTATTAGTACATTTGTAGAACATGTAAAAGAAGTTTCTGATGAATACAAGCAAGAAGAAATTTTGAAACGATGGCTTGCACTTTCTAAGGCAATTTCTAGAAATCCACTTGGAGAATGGGGTAAAGCATCAAGCTCTAATGTAAATGCAAAAGGAATGCGAGACTATGCCTTTCTTGTTATCCGAAAGCATGGATCTCCAATTCATTTTACCGAAGTTGCAAAACAGATTGAAAAGCTTTTCAAAAAGAAGGCACACGTTGCAACTACACACAATGAACTTATTAAAGATCCACGATTTGTTCTTGTCGGACGAGGTCTCTATGCTCTCTCAGAATGGGGATATATCTCAGGAGTAGTAAAAGACGTCATTAAGAAAGTTATTGAACAAAACGGGCCTCTCACAAAAGATAAAATTATCGAGAAAGTAATGAAGGAGCGATACGTAAAAGAAAATACTATTATGGTTAACCTTCAAAACCCTAAGTATTTTAAGAAAGATAAAGAAGGGCGATACTACATGGCATAGAAAGTGTATGGTAGGGGTCGTTGCTTTTCGGCCTAAAAATAGCTAAAATAAATAGATGCTACATGATTTGATTGTAAGTCTCTGGGGTGAATCCACCTACCGAGTTCTTGCTATCTTATTTAGGTTATATCCACTATGGTTACCTCTTACATTAGGTATTGCTTTTTGGCAGACCTGGGTTCGGTACGTACGGTGGAATTTTTTTGTAAATACGCCCACCACACTTCTTGAAGTACGTCTTCCAAAAGAAATTACAAAATCTCCAGCAGCAATGGAACTCGCACTTCATGCACTTTATCAAACTGGAGGAGAAAGTACTGTTATTGCTAAATATTGGGAGGGAAAAACTCGAGACTGGTTTTCACTTGAAATTGCTTCCATTGGAGGTGAGGTGAGGTTTTATATTTGGACTCGAAATAGAACTCGAAATATTATTGAGGCATATATTTATAGTCATTTTGGTGATGTGGAAATTCGTGAGGTTGCTGATTATACAAAAAGTGTTCGTTTTGATCCAAATGTTAATAACATTTGGGGTACAACCTACAAAAAGAAGTTGGGAGATTCTTACCCAATTAAAACATATGTAGACTATGGACTCGATAAAGATCCTAAAGAGGAACTCGAACACAATCCACTATTTACACTTTTGGAACAATTTGGATCTCTCAAACCTCAAGAAAATATTTGGCTCCAGTTAGTGGTTAGAGCACATAAAAAGGAGAAACGAAGAGGATTCTTTTCTAAAGCACATGATTTTTCTAAAGATCTAGAAGAACGACGAAAAGAATTTAGAGAAGGATTAGAGGGAAGAGCGGTGCCTACAGAACTTGAAGGAAAATTGATTAACGCACTTGAACGTTCTGTTTATAAGCATGCATTTGATGTGGGAATTAGAGTGCTCTATGTTGCTGATAAGAGTGCTTATTCCAACACCACAATAACTATGCTTCGAAACCTTTTCAGACCATTTGGTGCTGAATTTTCAAGCGATAAGAATTTTCCTTCGTTTGGAAGATTTAATTTACTTAAACCATATGCATCAAGAGATACTCCAGATACGGATTATCCATGGGAAGACTTCAAAAATATTCGAATGAATCGTAAAAAAAGATTGCTTCTTGATGCGTACAAGCGTAGAATGTTTTTTTATGCACCTTACGATGAGTTGTATTCTGTACTAACTACTGAGGAGCTTGCAACGTTGTATCATTTTCCAGGTTCAGCTGCTACTACCCCTGGATTACCACGTATTCAATCAAAGCGTGCCACTGCACCAACTAATTTACCGACATAAATAGTAATCATGAGAACTTTTAATTTTAGATTTCATCAAAAAAAGATTATTTTTCTCTGCATTGCATTTGTGGGCTTTGTTTCACTAGCTAGTTGGGTTTTTTATACTTTTTCATTTCAAGCACCAAAGACTTTCCCAGATACTGCTGTTATTGTAGTTCCGCCAGGGTCTTCACTTTCACAAATTGCACTCGAATTGGAAAAACAAAATATTATTAGATCACCTTTTTGGTTTACAAATTTTGTTTTATTTTTAAAACAAGAAAGAGGAGTAGTAGGTGGTGAATACTATTTTGAACAACCCATGAGTGTATATCAAATTGCACACAGAGTATCAACAGGAGATTATAATAATGACCAATTGAAAACTACAATTCCAGAAGGTATACCTGTTTCCGATATTTCCCTCATTCTTAAAAAGAATTATCCACTTTTTGATACGATTCATTTTTTGACAATTGCTCAGAACAAAGAAGGATACTTGTTCCCTGACACGTATTATTTGGGCTATCATCCATCACCAGAAAAAGTGTTAAGTATTCTCACGCAAACATTCGAAAAAAAGATTGCACAAGAAGAAATCCAAGCAGCAATAACTTCATTTGGTCGACCACTTCATGAAGTACTCACTATGGCTTCAATTCTTGAAGGAGAAGCACGTCAGACCAGAACTCGGCAAATAGTAGCAGGAATATTGTGGGAACGCATGAAGCGTGATATACCATTACAAGTTGATGCTGCCTTTCGATATGTAAACGGTAAAACTACCGAAGAATTAACTATGAGCGACCTTAAAATTGATTCTCCTTATAATACCTATTTATATAAAGGGTTACCACCGACACCTATATCAAATCCGGGGCTTGATAGTATTTTAGCTGCAGTAACACCAATTCAAACAGAATATATTTATTTTCTGACGGATAATGATGGTAATATGCACTACGCTGTAACTTTGGATGAGCATGTGAAGAATAAAAACAAGTATTTAAAATAATATGAGAAAGTGGGTATTTATAATTGGAGTTATTATAGTGGGTATAGGCACATTTTTTGTGCTTTATAATCGTGAAGATCAAAGTGAAGTAGTTCCTTCAGGTCAAACTCCAAATCAAGGTGAAACAACATTTACAACACAGAAAATTGTTTTAAAAGATGGCTCTGAGTTTACGCTGACGCTTCCTAAAGATTATTCTATTACTCCAGTGCATGAGGGTTTTACAAATCCTCGATTTATGGCAGTGAGTCCGGATAAGCGATTGTTTGTGACTGATATATATAATGCTGGAGACAATACAATAGGAAGGATTTTTGTTCTCGATGATTTTAATGAACTTACTAAACAGTTTGAACAAGTAACTCCATATTTACAAAATCTTCGCAATCCAAATAGTATTGCATTTTATGAGGATAGGGATAATGTTACATGGTTGTATGTTGCACTTACAGACAAATTGGTGAGATATCGGTATGCATTTGGAAGTACAACTCCCCAAGGAAAAGCTGAAACTATTCTGACCTTTCCATCAGGAGTCGCTCGGGGAGGACATACTACACGAACTGTCGCATTTCATAATGACAAAGTATATGTATCAGTAGGGTCAAGTTGTAATTCATGTGAAGAGATAATACCTGAACGTGCGTCGATATTAGAAATGGATCCTGATGGCAATAATGTAAGATTTTATGCGAAAGGACTTCGAAATGCAGTTGGACTAAAGTGGATTGGAAATGATCTTTTTGTAACAAATATGGGGGTCGATCATCTTGGTGATGATCTCCCAAATGATACATTTTATAAAATCCGCCCAGGAAATAATTATGGATGGCCCTATTGTTATGCTTCAAATGGCAATATATTTGAAGATAGTACTAAGCAATGGGAAAATCAGTTGGTAGCATGTGCACTTGTTCCTATTCCTGATACCGAGTTTAGTGCGCATTCTGCGCCCTTAGGTTTTGAACTTTTTGACGCATCATTTCTCGTCGCACTTCATGGATCATCAAATAGTAATATAGGAGCAGGGTATAAGATTGTTCAAATTACCGAAGAGAATACTGTTGCTGATTTCATTACAGGATTTTTACAGGAGAAGGAAATATATGGTCGCCCGGTTGATATCCTAAAAAACAATGAATCATCATTCTTTTTTACAGATGATTATAAGGGTGTGCTTTACTTTGTAACCTCAAATAAGTAAAGTAGTTTGACATGGAAAAAGGAAAGAAAGTCTTTGTGGGAATGTCTGGGGGCGTAGATAGCTCTGTTACTGCAGCGCTCCTAAAAAAAGAAGGATATGACGTCACAGGAGTCTTTATTAAAGTATGGAGCCCTGACTGGCTTCCATGTACCTGGAAAGATGAACGGAGAGATGCAATGCGTGTAGCAGCACATCTCGATATTCCATTTTTCACCTTTGATTTTGAGAATGAATATAAAAAAGCTGTTGCAGATTATATGATCGATGAGTACAAGAAAGGTCGTACTCCGAATCCTGATGTTATGTGTAATAAAGAAATAAAGTTTGGTTCGTTCCTTAAAAAAGCTTTAGAGATGGGTGCAGATTACATTGCAACAGGTCATTACGTACAGAACATAGATACTACACTCATTGAAGGTGTAGATACAAATAAAGATCAAAGCTATTTTTTGTGGACGATTCCAACAGAAGACCTCACGTCTGTACTGTTTCCTATCGGAAGTTTTCAAAAGAGTGAAGTGAGAGCTCTTGCTACAAAATTTAATCTTCCTACTGCTTCCAAAAAAGATAGTCAAGGACTATGTTTTATTGGAAAAGTTGAAATGAAAGAGTTTCTTAAGCACTATATTGAAAGTAATCCAGGAAATGTCGTCAATGAGAAAGGAGAAATAATTGGAATTCATGAAGGTGCAGTATTTTATACAATAGGTCAGCGTCATGGATACTCTCTTACAAAAAAAAGTGCCACTGATACTCCCTATTACATTGTCAAAAAAGATATTGATGCAAATACACTTACGGTATCTCAAAAACTTGAAGAAGATTCTTTGAAAACGATAAAGCGTATCATTCTTTCAGAGGTAAATATACGTGGAGAGAGTATAGATGTCACAAAAAAGTATGGTGCAAGAATTCGATATAGGCAAGGAAAACAGTTTTGTACTATTACAAAAGATGAAAATAATAATTTTGAAATTGAATTTGATATTCCTCAACAGGGTGTGTCACTTGGGCAATCAGTAGTCATATATAGTGGTCTAGTATGTCTTGGTGGTGGAATTATTAAAAAAGTAAGGTAAAATATCATTATGAGCTCAGATATTCTTATTACTAAAGCAAACGGACAGTCAGAGCCTTTCGATATTGAGAAGCTAGGTAACTCCTTTAAACGAGCAAAAGTCTCAAAGCCTGTTGCTGATCAAATAACGCATCATATTCTTCAGGAACTTGAAGAAGGGATGACGACTAAAGAAATTTATCGGCATGCTTTTTCATTACTTCATAAACTAGAACATCGAACAGCACTTCGATATTCACTTCGAAAAGCTATTCTTGATCTTGGACCATCTGGATTTCCTTTTGAGCAGATGGTAGCAGAAATATTAAAATCTCTTGGATACACTACACTTACAGACCAAATGGTAAAAGGGCGTTGTGCTGATCATGAAGTTGATGTAGTTGCCTGGAAGCCAGGTTCATTAATAATGTCAGAAGTAAAATACCATGGACAAGAGGGACTCAAATCAGATTTAAAAATTGTACTGTATGTAAAAGCTCGTTTTGATGATCTTTCAAAAATGATGCATGACTATGGAACACATCCCCAAGAACTTACCGAAGGGTGGCTTGTAACAAATACAAAGTTTACGACGACAGCAATAAAATATGCTGAATGCCAGAATCTAAAGGTAATTGGCTGGAACTATCCCCTTGATGGGAATCTTCATGATTTTATCGATGCAGCTCAACTTCATCCGCTCACATGTCTCCACACACTTAGCGAACATGATAAGAAGGCTCTCCTCGATCGAAAGATTGTATTATGTAAAACATTGGAAGAAGATAAAAGTATTTTAAAATCTATTGGACTCTCTGAAACTAATGCAGAAGCAGTATTGGAGGAGATTAAAATGATTTCACAATAGATAAAAGGAGTGTATACTATTGCTAAGCTTATCAGGTAATACATAACGATTATATGGATTGGAATAACCAGAATGTACGCTTAGCAATTAGTTTTATTGTTGGTGCAATTGTGGGTGTTGCATTATATGCAATTATCGATGCAAATAGAACTGATACTACATCAACACTTAGTAGTAATATAACTGCCACAACAACAACGCCAGTTATAGAGGGTGATAACGGAGTACTTGTAAATGATCAATCAGCCGGAAATAAAGTAGAAGTAACTCAAGTTGTATTTAAAACTCCAGGATGGGTAGCAATTCATGATGATGTAAATGGTCAACCAGGTAAAATTCTTGGGGCAAAACTTTTTGATAGTGGCAAAATGGCAGGAAGTGTTGACTTACTGAGAAGTACAGAAAACGGAAAGTCATATTTTGCGGTTCTCCATACAGATGATGGAAATTACAAAAATTTCAATGCTCAGACTGATACAATTCTCAAAGATGCAAAAGGACAAATGATAATGGTAAAGTTTACAACTGGAACAATGGCAACATCTTCTGCAGTTGTATCACCACCTACATCAGTTACTAATTTAGGAAAAGAATAATGAATATATTTCTATCAGCAGATTTAGTACCGTTCTTACAAATAATACTAGCAACTTTTTTTGGGATGCTTCTTGGTATAGAACGAGTACTTGCTGGTAGAATGGCAGGACCACGAACGTATGGTCTCGTATCATTAGGAGCATGTCTTATTACAATACTCTCTCAAAATGTTGCCACGTTGTATCCAACACTCCCAAATATTGACCCAATGCATATGATTGCATCAATCATTACTGGAATAGGATTTATTGGAGCTGGACTTATTATTTTCAGACAATCAAAGCTTAGTGGAATTACTACTGCCGCTGGAATTTGGGTTGCAGCAGCAATTGGAATTTCAGTTGGATTTAAATTTTATATCCTCTCACTTTTCTGTACATTTCTTACGCTTTTTATTTTTACTTTTATGTGGAAACTGGAGAATAAAATAAAACATCTTTTCAAAGAAGTAGAAGAAAACGAATAGGGTAGAAGGCACTTGATTTATTCTATAGATGTGATATAATTTGACGAGTAATAAGTTCTGTTGCATTTCGTGTTACGGGGGCGTACCTCGTGCATTCTGAAATTCATTTCTTCCACAGTAGGAGGTGTCATGTTGAAGTTGATCGCACCAGTTTTGTTGATAGCCCTTGTGGCTGTCAGTTCCGAGGCCGCGCTCATCGTGCGCGACCCCACACCAGTCGAGGCAGCTGACCTTCTGAACGAGCCCCTCAGGGCTGAGGCACGGGTGGGCAATTCGTTTGGCCCCTCAACGCCAAGCGATGAGAAGGAGATCCTGATCTCAGCGTTCGGCGGCGGTTCGAGTACTGCGGATGCTGTAGTCCTTGAGGCCACAGCGCAAGCCTACTCACTGGCTACCACAGCTTCAGGGGCAACGACGCTGACCTATGCTGGCGTATCGAGTGCTCCCGTACAGCAAACGTTGTCCGGCAATGCGCTCAAAATCGAAGTCTTTTCGGCGTTTGATGCAATCGAGAGCGCTGACCTGACGTTCATCAACGGCAACGGCGACTCGTATCCAATCGGGCCGCTCTCAGCAACGGGGCCGAATGGTCGGACGATCAAGATCATCACTGGTCCCGACTTCGACTTCACCGGTTCCACGTTGAGTGGTACGATAACGACGACGGGCGCCCAGGCATCAATATTCGCAATTCGCGGTAGTGATGCACGGGTAACGGTTTCGTTGTTTACGACGGTGCCGGTGCCCGAGCCCGCATCAATCGGTCTCTTGGCTCTCTCCTTTGTCATTCTGGGACGCCGTCGTCGGTAACTACCTCCACATGGATGTGGAAAGGAAATGAGTAGTAATGCTTAGAATAAGTGAATGGCCAAGGATTTGGAAATCTTTGGTCATTTTTTTATCAAATTTATTTTATGATGGACTTGAGTCACTATCATACTGACAAATAAAATATGAATAGGTAGGATTGTTGAGTTGGAATGATCCTACAATACATTGAGAATTATTTCCTCCAGAATTATTCCCTTGCATAGCCCATTTCAAAGAATAATTTGTGCATGCTGCATCATTACATCTATACAAAATTCCTCTCATGTCGGTACCAGTACCTGCAGGAACAGAATCCTTACTTGCGGGAGGACCAGATATATAAGGACTTAGTGCTGTGTTAAGCGTTGTATTTTCGCTCGAATAAATAGTAGCGCTACCATGGCAGGTATCACCTGTATTATCACTTCCTAAACAATAGAACGTGCCGGCAGTAACAGCAGGGTAGGTGCTCGTAATACTTGAGGTTCGGTAAAGTGCAAGTGCATTAACATATTGTTTCAATAATTGAACTTTAGTTGTATTTTGAGCTTTTGTTCGTCCCGTTTGAACACTTGCGAGCGTAACAGAAGAAAGTAGACCAATAATAGCAACCACAACAAGTAGTTCTATAAGTGTAAATCCTTGTTTGTATGTATTAGAAAGCTTCCTCATGAGGTGTAGATTTTAGGGATTTAAGATAATCTTCAACACTGGTTTCATTTCCATTTGCATCAATAAGGACATTGTTGCCTCCTTGATACAATCTTGGTCCAATAATACTTGCAATTATTATTACAGTAACAATGATGAAACTAATAAGTACATAGAATGCCTGCCTTTCTGTTTTTACAAGTTTAGATTTTAAGAGGAGCTTTATCATAGTTGGGGTTTCTGGATCACCAAATAGACTAATCTTGGGTGACCGGATGTGAAATTCTTCTTTCTGATCGCTCTCGAATTCAACCAATGCCATATAAATGAGTATAGCACTCCTACAATCTTTTAAAAGTGGTATACTATCGAAATGTCAGAATTCTACAAAAAGAAACCCCGAAGTGCAGACTGGAATTATGGTGGATCTAAATGGAAGCTTTCTCGATCAAAAATTGATCTTTTTATGGATTGTCCAAGATGTTTTTATTTTGATAATAAACTTGGAGTTGCACGACCTAGGGGGCCATCATTTACGCTAAACATAGCAGTTGATGCATTGTTAAAAAAAGAATTTGATACACATCGAGTTAATAAGACACCTCATCCTTTGATGAAAGCATATGATGTTAAAGCTATTCCATTTTCACATAAAGAATTAAATGATTGGCGTGAAAACTTTGTAGGTATTCAATATGTCCATCCAGAAACGGGACTGACTATCTCTGGTGCAATTGACGATGTGTGGGTAGATCCTGATGAAAATCTTATCGTTGTAGACTACAAAGCTACAGCAAAAGATGGCACAATAGAATCACTTGATGATACGAAGTGGAATATTCAATACAAACGCCAGATGACCATTTATCAATGGCTTTTAAGAAAGAAAGGATTCAACGTTTCAGATACTGGATACTTTGTGTATGTAAATGGTCGAGGAGATAAAGAAGCATTTGATGCAAAACTTGAATTTGATATAACACTTATTCCAAGTACGGGAAAAGATGATTGGGTTGATGGTGAAATAGAAAAAGTAAAAAAATGTCTTGATAGCAATACGTTGCCTCCATCTACTAAAGAATGTGATTTTTGTAATTACATAGAAAATTATAGAATGGTATTAAATAATAATGCTTCAAAGTCAAAACCTACTTCTCCTCATTCAAAATCACTTTTTACCTAACTGCACTCAACAATATTTTTGACACGAAGGCAATTTGTGGGGATAAAACGGTTGCGTTTCTTCATCATAAGTTCATACTAGTTATAGTAGGTTGTGGGCTGTCGTTCTTAACGTCGATCGGAGGGTAGTAATATGCTCTCACAAAGGGCGTTGGAAATACTGCGAAGGAATCTGGAGCCGTTGGGTATCCAGGTTGACGGGCTTACTCCCAAACAAATCATGGCACAGTGCGATTCGGATACCGAGCGTGAGCTCGAACATCGAATTAAATCTGGGGAACATGGTGAATGGGGGTCATATGCACGTCATCTCAAACAACTGCAAGCATGAGGGTGCTTGTAGAAAGGGCGGTCAGAAATGATTTGCCCTTTATTTTGCCTCAATTTTTATACCATAAAGATGAAATGTACTTTCTTAAATTTGGTAGTAGTATAGATATATGGAACGAGAAGATTTAATGAAACGATTGGAAGAAGAAATGCAGGTTTTCCAGAACAAAGATGTAAAACATGCCTTTGAGGTAGTAGACCGAAAGGACTTCATGTTACCCGATTATGAGATAGAAGCGTATGAAGATTATTTGGTACCAACACTTGAAGGACAATCTGTTTCTCAACCTACAACCACAGCATTCATGCTCGAGCTCTTGGATCCACAAAAAGGGGATATGGTGCTTGATGTTGGATCTGGAACGGGATGGACCTCTGCACTTCTTGGAGATATGGTTGGACCTGAAGGAAAAGTTGTGGGACTCGAAATTATTCCAGGACTTGTTGAGCATAGCAAAAAAACTCTAAAAAAATATAAAGATTTGCCAGTAGAAATTATACGTGCCGATGATGAGACAGGATACTACAGAGGTGCTCCCTACGAACGAATTATTGCCGAAGTTTCATTTGAACCAGAATCTACCGCTCCTTCAGAGTTGTTACTGCAACTTGCTCCGGGTGGTGTGATGGTAATTTCAATTGGAGATTCTCTCATTAAGTTTGAAAAAATATCTGATGATGAAATAGAAGAAACAGAATATCCTGGGTTCACGTTTGCTGGGTATATAGGAAAATAAAAAATAATCCCATGGCTTTAGAAAAAGAACTCCAAAACCGACGGGAAAAGATGAAAAAAATTAAAGATGATCTATTAGCCATGAATGGATCTGCATTAGCCGACCAGCGGATCAAGGATAAAGTATATCCTGTGATAGGTGAAGGTAGTCATATTGCTGAGATTATGATCATTGGTGAGGCTCCTGGAGCCAATGAAGCCAAACAGGGCCGGCCGTTTGTTGGAGCATCTGGTAGATTTTTAAATGAGCTTTTAGAAAGTGTAGATATCAAACGTGAAGATGTCTATATTACCAATATTGTAAAAGATCGTCCTCCTGAAAATCGAGATCCGACACCAGAAGAAATTGATCTCTATGGTACCTTTCTTGATCAACAAATTGATATTATTCAACCCAAGGTTATTGCTACGCTTGGACGATTTTCTATGGTATACATCATGAAGAAGTTTGGGCTTGATCTTGAGATTGAGACTATTTCTAAAGCCCATGGTAAGGCATATCGTACCAAGGCGTCATATGGAAGTATAGATATATTTCCGTTGTACCATCCAGCAGTCGCACTGTATAACGGATCAATGCGACCATTGCTAAAAAAAGATTTTGAAATTTTAAAAAAACAGAGTAAGAAATAATATATGAAGGATTTTATACCATCACAGAAAGTTCTAGAGAATTACGCAAAAATACTTGTCAATTTTGCATTAAATAGCGGAGCTGGAATTAAAAAGGGAGAAACAGTAATTGTTCAAGCTACTGAATATTCAAAGCCTCTCTATGTAGAAATTTTGAAAGCTGTTTGGAAAGCAGGAGGGCATGTGATTCCTCGATACACGCCAGATAATGATGCAACATATAATATTGATAAGAATTTTTTTGCTCATGCAAAAGAAGAGCAACTCTTATATTTTCCAGAAAAATTTTACAAAGGTCTTGTAGATCAAGCTGATCATAATATTTATATTTTGTGTGAAACTGATCCTCATGCAATGAAAGGAATTAACCCGGAGAAAATTATGAAACGTGGTAAAGCAATGAAACCATATCAGGATATGCGAATGAAAAAAGAGCACGAAGGGAAATTTACTTGGACACTTGCGCTCTATGGTACCCCTGCAATGGCAAAAGAAGCTCGACTAAGTTTGAAGGCATATTGGGACCAAATTATCCAAGCATGTTTTCTTGATGCAAAGAATCCTATAGCTGAATGGAAAAAAGTATATAAAAAAGTAGAAGAATATCGACAAAAACTCAATAAACTTAATATAGATAAAGTTCATGTTCTTGGAAAAGATGTTGATCTTTGGATTACTATTGGTGAAAAACGTCAGTGGCTTGGAGGAAGTGGACGCAATATTCCAAGTTTTGAATTATTCACCTCTCCTGATTGGCGTGGAACTGATGGATGGATCAAATTCAATGAACCATTGTATCGATATGGAAATTTAATTGAGGGGATTGAACTTGAATTTAAAAATGGCAAAGTAGTGAAGAGCAATGCAAAAACAAATGAGAAAGTGTTGAAGAGTATGATTGCAACTACTAACGCCGACAAAGTTGGAGAATTCTCAATGACTGATAAACGATTTTCAAAGATCACAAAATTTATGGCCAACACCCTCTTTGATGAAAATATGGGAGGAGAGAACGGAAATACTCATATAGCATTAGGTATGAGTTATGTTGATACTTATGAAGGCGACCCATCCAAGCTTTCTAAAGAAGCTCAAGAAAAGCTCGGATACAATGATTCATCAGTACATACTGATATTATTTCTACTACTCCACGAATTGTTACCGCACATTTCAAAGATGGAGCGCAGAAGGTGATTTATAAAGATGGGCAGTTTACTCTTTAAAAAATAATGATAATGAAAACAGAATGGAATTTAAAGCTTTTATATAGTTCTGGAAATGATCAAAAAATAGAAGAAGATATCATGGTCTATGAGAAAGCTATTGAGAGCTTTGAAAAGAAATATCGAAAAAGTAAAGACTATCTCACCAATGAAGATTCTCTTTTAAAGGCACTTACAGAATACGAAGAAATTTCAGGCATGAATGAAGGCTCAAAAGCTGCAGAATATTTTTATTTTAGAAAGGACCTCAATAGCACTGATCAAGAAGCCGAAGCAAAGCTCAATCAACTATCAGATAGACTTACAAAAGTTGGGAACAAAATCATTTTCTTTGACCTTGATCTTGCAAAAATTGATAAAAAGCTTCAAAAACAATTTTTAAAAAGCTCTACACTTAAACATTTCCACTATTTTTTGCATCGAATATTTTTAACAGCAGAACATAATTTATCAGAAGCAGAAGAAAAAATTGTAAACCTCAAATCGCTTCCAAGTAATGCCCTTTGGATTCAAGGCCAAGAAAAACTCCTTACTCAGCAGACAGTAAAATTTAAAGGCAATGATTTGCCACTTCCTGAGGCATTTAATAAACTTTCAATTTTACCTACTATAGAACGAAGAAAGCTTAATGATGATATCAATGCTGTACTTAAAAATATTTCTTATTTTGCTGAAAGTGAAATCAATGCAGTATTCATTAACAAAAAGATTAACGACGAACTTTTTAAGTTTAAGAATCCATATAGTAAAACTATTTTAGGCTATCAAAATAATGAAGAAAGTATTATTAATTTTGTAAATACTGTTACAAAATCATTCAGCATTGCGCATCGGTTTTATAAAATAAAAGCAAAAATGTTGGGAGTAGATAAGCTAGAGTATGCCGATCGTGCTGCTAAAGTGGGGGAAATAAAAGTAAAGCCAACATTTGAAGAATCATATAACATCCTCGAAACTGCATTTGCAAAAGCAGGACCTCGCTATGTAAACATTTTGAAAGACTATGTGAAAAATGGACAGATTGATGTTTATCCTAAGAAGGGAAAACGAGGAGGAGCATATTGTGCAGGAAGTATAGGGCTTCCAACGTATGTTTTACTCAATCATGTAGATACATTAGATTCTTTGAAAACTTTTGCTCATGAAATGGGACATGCAATTCATACTGAATTTAGTAAGGGTCAAACTCCTATTTACCAGCGTTATACTATCTCTGCTGCTGAGGTAGCAAGTACGTTGTTTGAAAACTTTGCATTTGATGAAATATTTCCACGTCTCAGTGACAAAGAAAAAATTATTGCACTTCATGATCGTATCAATGATGGTATTGCAACTATTTTCCGACAAATTGCTTGCTTTAATTACGAGTTAGAACTCCATCAAGAAATTCGAACACAAGGTGCTCTTTCGAAAGAAGAAATGGCTAACCTACACAACAAGCATATGAAAGCATACCTAGGACCACTTTTTACTATGAAAGAAAATGATGGATACTTTTTTGTTCAGTGGCCACATATTCGTTATGGATTCTATGTGTACTCATATGCCTATGGAGAAATTATTAGTTCTGCACTCTACAAGCGTTACAAAGAAAATCCTAAATATATGGAAGAAATAGAAAAATTCCTTAGTGCCGGTGGATCAAAAAGTCCTGAAGATATATTTAAGAATATTGGAATAGACACATCAAAACCAGAATTTTTTGTGGAGGGCTTAAAAGCTATTGAAGACGATATTAAGAAACTTGAAAAGCTTATAAGATAGTTTGACAAAAGCGCGTATGAGTTGTATTCTAAGGTAAGAATAGAACACCAACTGTTGGAGGTAATCGTGAGTAATCGACTTTTGCATCTTTCGGAGGTTCCTCCAGTTCTTATTGAAAACTGGAAAAACTATTTTCCGTCTACATACGGCGCTCAGCGTGATCCGGAGCGTACGGCTACGCTTCGTAAACGGCGGCACATTTTGTTTCCACTTTTTGCACTTTTCACAACGGTTACAATTGCGATGTTTAACGTTCCGGAACATCGTACTGTGAGTTATGGAACTGCTTGTTGTGCTCTCGTCTGTCTGTTTGCTATGCCGAAAATCATCGGTAAAGCAGATGTCCGGTTTCTTAACGACCTCAACGAGCTTGCAAATAGGCTTGATGTAGTTGTTATGTGGAAAACACCTGTGGAAAATCTCCGCAAACGGGCATTCGATAGAATCTCGGCAATGATTGTAAGCAAGCGCAATCTCGAACTCAATCATGGCGAATATTCTTTGCCGGCAAGGATGGATCAGCAGGCCCTCATATGTACCGTAGATCTTTGTGTGCAGTTTGGATTGTTCAAACATGAATGGATGATTCTTTGTGAGGATGAGGCAGACGAGATTGAAGAGAAAAAAGAGAGAGCATTCAGAAGAAGGCAGATGGCGTAAACACCAAAGCCGCGGTTCCTCAAGGGACTCGCGGCTTTTCTATTTTTTCCTTTTTGCTATGATGTCCCCATGACATCCGATGAGATCAGATTAACATATTT
The DNA here is from genome assembly GCA_030855525.1 of bacterium. Taxonomy (GTDB): domain Bacteria; phylum Patescibacteriota; class Minisyncoccia; order Phycocordibacterales; family JAKAEA01; genus JALYQZ01. The sequence goes on along the minus strand of JALYQZ010000010.1, from coordinate 14,378 downwards.
AGAGTTTTTTAAAAAACGAGGACATTCAATTATTCCCTCAGCATCACTCGTACCTGAAAATGATCCATCAGTACTCTTTAATACTGCAGGCATGCAACCACTCGTTCCATATCTTTTAGGTGCAAAACATCCTGCTGGAACTCGAATAGTAGATATCCAAAAATGTGTTCGTACTGGAGACATAGATGAGGTAGGAGATAATACCCATCTTACATTTTTTGAAATGATGGGAAATTGGTCACTCGGAGACTATTTTAAAGAAGATGCGATTACGTGGAGTTATGAGCTTCTTACATCTAAAGTAGAAGGCTTTGGTCTTGATCCACAACGATTGTATGTAACTTGTTTTGAAGGTGATGAAAATGCGCCAAAGGATGAAGAATCTGCTGCAATATGGAAATCTTTATTTGAAAAGCATGGAGTAACTGGAAATAGAATTTATTTTCTTCCTGCAAAAAATAACTGGTGGAGCCCAGGAGATAATGGACCATGTGGACCAGATACAGAGATGTTTTATGATACTACCGGAATACTTACCAATGGAATGTCACATGAAGAATTTTTGAAGGCAGATGATGAACAAAAAACAGTTGAGATTTGGAATGATGTATTCATGGAGTTTAAAAAGAAAGATGGAAAAGTAATTGGAAAACTCGATTCAAAAAATGTTGATACTGGTTCTGGACTCGAACGAGTCACAACCATGCTTCAGGGTAAGACTAATGTTTATGATACAGATCTTTTTACTCCAATAATCGATAAAATAAACGAATTTACTTCTCAAGACAATGTGAAATCTAAAAGAGTTATTGCCGATCATATGCGAGCAAGTGTCTTTCTTATAGGAGATGGAATACAGCCCTCAAACACTGATCAGGGATATATTCTTCGACGTCTCATTCGCAGAGCAATTGTCCATGCAGACAAGCTTGGGATGAAGCATGGTAGCCTTTTTTGGATTGCAGAAACAATAGTAGAAAAATATAAAACAGCCTATCCAAATCTTGGAGATCAAAAGGAACACATTAAATCTGAAATTGATAAAGAGGAACAGAAGTTTAGAAAGACAATTAAAGATGGAATAAAACAGTTTGAAAAAATCGCTTCACAAAACATTTCTGGAACTGATGCATTTCTTTTGTTTTCATCATATGGATTTCCTTTAGAAATTACGCTGGAACTTGCAAAAGAAAAGGGAATTATGGTGGATGTTGATGGATTTAATGCTGAATTGAAGAAACACCAAGACCTTTCTCGAGCTGGAGCAGAAAAGAAATTCAAAGGGGGATTGGGAGATACGTCAGAGATGTCTTTGAAATATCATACGACCACCCACCTTCTTAACGCAGCGCTCAGACAAGTATTAGGAAATCATGTATCTCAAAAGGGATCTAATATCACTCCAGAGCGATTACGATTTGATTTTGCACATCCGCAAAAAATGACTGATGAAGAAAAGAAGAAGGTAGAAGATATCGTAAATGAAAATATTCTGAAAGCGCTTCCTGTTTCATGTACTGAAATGCCAATAGAAGAAGCAAAGAAAATTGCAATTCATGCATTTGGAGATAAATATGGAGAAATTGTGAAAGTTTATTCTATAGGTGATGACCAAACCGGATATATAAGTCGAGAATTTTGTGGAGGACCACATGTTGAAAACATTTTGGTACTTGGACATTTTAAAATTCAAAAAGAAGAAGCAGTTTCACAAGGAGTACGAAGGATTAAGGCAGTGCTCGAGTAATAAATCACTTGTACACACCACACTCTTCTATAGATCTGATATACTTAATGAGTGTTAAGTATCTTTGGAAAAAAAGAACATGAAGTTGTTGCGATTTTTGATATCGGTAATGGTTCTATAGGTGGAGCATTTGTCCAATTTTCCGAACATGGAGTTCCAACAATTCTTTATGCACATCGTGAACCTATTGCATATCTGCAACATGCAACTTCAAAGCAATTGCTCAATAGCATGATTAAGCTTCTTGATTCTGTAGCTGGAAATCTCCATAAGACCGGTCTTTTGCAAATCAAACATCGATTTCATGTGCATAATATTAAACGATGCTTCTGCGTTTTTTCTTCACCGTGGTATATATCGGATACACGTAATATGAAAATTTCTGAAGAAAAAGCTTTTGTAGTAACTCGAAAATATATAGATGATCTTATTCGAAAAGAAGAAGATGAATTTGTTAAGACGTTAAAAAATGGTAAATACGAGAAGATGTTTGGATCTGATACCCGACTTCTTGAAAAAAAGATTATTCATACAAAGCTCAATGGATATGAAGTTGACCATCCTCTAAATAAGAAAGCAAAAGAACTTGAAGTCACTTTTTTCTCCAGCTTTGTAGCTCACGAAATTATAATGTCAGTCGAAGATACGCTTCTTAAACATTTTCATTTTAGATCTGTCGATTTTCACTCATATGCATTGGCTTCGTGGAGTGCTGTTCGAGATATGTATCCTACCATTAATGACTTCTTATTTATTGATATAACGGGGGAAGTGACTGACATTATGCTCACTCAAGCGGGTATTCTTTCTGAGACAATTACATTTCCATTGGGCAGATCAATGATTATTAGAAAAATTGTTGATGAACTTAAAGTTTCACCTGAAGTTGCCGTATCATTTCTTTCTGTATTTGCTAAAGGGGCACTTGAAGAAAAATTTACGGAGAAAATGCAAGCTCTTCTCAAGTCTTCAGTTGATTATTGGATTGAATCATGTTTAAAAACTATTAATATTCTTAAGGAGTCACATATTATTTCTCGCAAAGTGTTTATAACTGCAGATGCAGATGTTGCACATCTTTTTTATGATGTACTTACACAAACGTTACCGTCTGCAATGAATATTCCAAATAATTCATTCGAAGTTATAGTTTTAAAACCTGAAATTATGAAGATTGTTGCACATGTAGAGCAGGGAGTTGAGCGAGATTCGTTTTTATTATTAGAAAGTGAGTTTCTTAATAAGATAGCTTTTGGTATAGTATAAATATATGGGTAAGCCACTCTTTCAAGACATTATTCCTCCAGAAAGGAGATCAATAAAAAAAATAACAAAATCAGTACCTTTACCACAACCAAGGTACGAAGCTGAACCACCTGTTCGTGGTTATGAACCTCGTAACCATGAATCTCGAGAAAGTGAACCTATTAGAATTCGACGATATGCTGAAGAAGAGCAGCTACCGCCACCACCTTCACCAACATATCGAAAGGATCCATTTGAAAATGAGCCGGAGGAGCATTTCCCACTTCGAAGAACTTCACAAAAACGTTCAGGGATGAGATGGCCTCGACTCGTTATTACGCTTGTTGCAGTTCTTATTATTCTCGGTGTGGGATTTTGGTTTATTTCACGTGTATCTGGAGCATGGATTGTTGTGACTCCAAAACAAGAAACTGTATCAGTTAATGCCGCATTTGCTGCGACAAAAGGAGCAATTGCATCCAGTAGTCTTCAGTTTCAAACAGTAACTATCGCAAAAGATGGCAAACTTGGTATTGCTGCAACTGGACAGGAAGTTGCTAACACAAAAGCATCAGGAACAATCATTATCTATAACACAACTTCTGCAGCACAAAGATTGATAGCTACCACTCGATTTGAAACACCAAAGGGACTTATCTTTAGAATTAGTCAGCCCGTTACAATTCCTGCAAAATCAGGTGATACACCAGGTAGCATAGAAGCTGTAGTAACAGCTGATGCAGTTGGGCCTGATTACAATGTTGGACTTTCTGACTTTACAGTTCCTGGCTTTAAAGGAGATCCAAAATATACCCAAATATATGCCCGAACTAAAATTGCGATGCAAGGAGGTTTTTCAGGTACTCGAAAGAAAGTAAATGATGCAGATAAAAAAACTGCTCAAGAAAAAGTTCGAAATGAGCTTAAAAACAATTTAGTACGAGAAGCTGAAAAAGATATACCCAGTGGCTTTGTACTGCCAAAGAATAGTTACTTTATAGAGTATGAATCGCTCGCAGATACTAATACTGATAGTGGAATTCAGATTAATGAACGAGCTACGTTTCATGGAGTAATATTTAACAGGACAACATTGGCTCAAGAAATATCTAAAAAGGTGAATGGAAAGACAGAGGGGGAAGCAGATATCTCTGGAATTGAAAATCTTTCATTTACACTAAAAACAAGTAGTTCTACGCGTCCGTGGAATGACAATGGCCTCACATTTAACCTCACTGGAACAACAACCTTGGTGTCTGTAATAGATAATGATAAACTAACAGCTGAGCTTGTTGGCAAGCCTCGCAAGAGCTTAAACGCTATATTAGCGGGATATCCCGGAATAACTAATGCAGAAGTAACAATGAGGCCATTTTGGAAGAGTACATTCCCAGTAACTAAAGATGAAATATTTATAACTATTCAAACTCTAAATCAGTAATATTGTTGGGGGTTGACGTAGTGGCTTCAGATTTGATAGTATAGCGAAACGTTTTCATAAAGCGATTTTTAGTGCGTAATGGATACAAATAATCAAGAAAAACCAGAGACAGTTATGGGCTTCGTTACTGAAGCCTTGCCTAATACGATGTTTCGGGTTAAGCTTGAAAACTCAGGCGACGAAAAACTTGCCTACCTAGCAGGAAAGATGAGGATGAATCGAATTAGAGTACTTATCGGGGATAAGGTACTCATGGAAATAGATCCATATGGTGGAAAAGGGAGAATCACTAAACGTCTATAAAACATAATTTATTTATGCGAGTAAAAGCATCTGTCAAAAAAATTTGTGCTCAATGCAAAGTCGTACGCCGAAAGGGGTATGTGTATGTAGTATGTAGCGGAAATCCACGACATAAGCAGCGACAAGGTTAATTTATATATAAATTCAGAACATGAGAATCCTAGGAATCACATTACCAGATGAAAAGCGAATGGAAATTGCCCTCACAGCTATTTTTGGTATTGGGCGATCACGAGCACATATGATCCTAAAAAGTGCCGGTGTAGAGTTTGGAAAAAAAGCAAAAGAACTTTCAATGGATGAGGAAAACAAAATTCGTTCCATGATTGAAGATGGAGGATATAAAATTGAAGGAGATTTGAAACGAGAAGTATCAGGAAATATTAAGCGACTCAAAGATATTAAATCATATCGAGGATCACGACATACAAAGCGTCTCCCCGCTCGTGGACAGCGAACTAAAACGAATGCTCGAACACTTAAAGGAATAAAGAAGACCATGGGAAGTGGACGACGTAAGGCAGAAAAAACATAAAATAACTACGTTTACACAATATAATTTATGGGAAAGAAAAGAATTGTAAAAAAAACAGATACAGAAGAAGGAGCAAAGAAGCCCCAGCAAGTTAGTCTTGCAAAAAAACGCTTTGAATTTGCAAATTTGTATGTTCAGTCAACATATAACAACACTAAAGTTGTTTTGACAGATCCAAAGGGCAATACTCTTGCATGGTCTTCAAGTGGAAGTCTTGGATTCAAAGGAGCAAAGAAGGGAACACCGTTTGCAGCTGCAAAGGTAGGTGAACTTCTCGGCACGAAAGCTCAGACTATTGGAGTAAAAGAAGTATCAGTTGTAGTTAATGGAGTGGGTTCTGGACGTGAGTCAGCTATTCGAGGATTCATTTCAAAATCAATTGGAATCTCTGCAATTAAGGATGTGACACCCGTTCCATACAATGGACCTAAGCCTAAGAAACCACGAAGAGTTTAATTTACGTAATAATATGATTATTGGACCTAAATATAAAATAGCACGACGGTTAGGAGCAGGAGTCTTTGAAAAAACACAGACTCAGAAATTTGCCTTGTCTGAAGGAAAGCGTGGAAAGAAAGACAAGCGAGGCGGACCTAAAACTGACTATGGTATACAGATGCTCGAAAAGCAAAAAGCTCGATTTACCTATGCTCTTACCGAAAAACAATTTTCTAATTATGTAAAAAAAGCTCTTGCAAAGAAAGGTACTAATCAAGATGCACTCTATGGTCTTCTTGAATCACGACTCGACAATGTAGTCCTTCGAGGAGGCATAGGGCACACTCGTCTTGCAGCACGACAAATTGTTTCTCACGGGCACATGACCGTAAATGGTATCCGTGTCACCATTCCTTCATATCAAGTGAAAGTTGGAGATAAGATAGCCATCCGTGAGGCAAGTTTGAAGAAGCCATTATTCGCAACCCTTGATGAACGAATCAGTAAGTATCAGCCACCATCATGGTTAAAGCTTGATGCAGAAAAGAAAGTTATTGAGGTACAGGGGACCCCAAAATTGAATACGGCAGAGCTCTTGTTCGATATTGGTCAGGTACTTGAGTTTTATAGTCGATAGTAGGGCGTGATTAGATCATAAAGTTTACAAAAGTACAATAATAGTATATACTTTTTTTATTAAGCGCTAAGCACTCGCAATCCATGTCCGATTTTAACATCGTTTTACCATCAAAACCTAAGATCATTCTTGAGGAAGGATCACAGGGAGTTTACGAAATAGACGGTCTTTATCCTGGCTATGGTCATACCTTAGGTAATTCTTTACGAAGAATTATCCTTTCATCACTTCCAGGAACAGCAATTACTACTGTAAAAATAGCAGGAGTAAGTCATGAATTCTCAACTATGGAAGGTCTTCAGGAAGATATTATTACACTTCTCCTTCATCTAAAGAAGGTTCGAATTGCAATGGTTACCGATGAACCTCAGACTATTTCTCTAAAAGTAAAAGGTATAAAAGATGTTTTAGCAAGTGATATTGAAACTTCTGGAAACATCCAAATCTTAAATCCTGACCTTGTTATTGCACATACAACGAGCAAGAATGCAGAGCTCGATATTGAAATGACCGTCGAAAAGGGACTTGGATATGTTTCTAAAGAATCGCTTCAGAAAAACAAAGTAGATATTGGGATGATCACCCTTGATGCAAGCTTTACACCTATTCGTCGTGTACACTACGAAGTAGAAAATATGCGAGTTGGTGATCGAACTGACTTCAACCGACTTAAAGTATTTATTGAAACAGACGGAACACTCACCCCAAAAGAGGCTCTCGAGAGATCAGTCGAGATTATGATTGCTCAGCTCAAGGCAATAGTAGGCTTTAAGAAAGAAGAAGAATATATTCCACAAGAAACCGAATCTTTAGGAGAATCAGCAGGAGATACTTCGCACGACAAAGAACTTGATACCGAAGCATTGAAAACTCGTGTAGAATCACTTAACCTCTCTCAGAGAACAATGAATGCACTTTCAAACGCAAACATAAGAACTGTAGGAGGACTTAGTCGAAAGCGAGAGCAAGACATTCTAGAAATAGAAGGTCTTGGAGCAAAAGGACTTCAAGAGATTAAGAAATCTCTTGGAAACTTTGGAATTGTATTGAAGAACTAATAATATACGCGAACTTACATGAGGCACCACAACGCAAACAGAAAATTCGGCCTAAAGGCAGACCAGAGAAAAGCACTTCTCCGCTCATTAGCCCAGGCACTTGTTGTACGAGAGAAAATTCAGACAACAGAAGCAAAAGCAAAAGAACTTCGACCATATGTTGAACGTCTCATTACTCGTTCAAGAGTTACAAATGTTGCAACACGACGTTTTCTTGTAACCCAAATAGGTGCACAAGGAGCAAAGAAGCTTGTCGAAACACTTGGACCAAAGTTTAAGGATCGAAACGGCGGCTATACACGAATCATTAAACTTCCACAGCGAATTAGTGATGGTAGCTTAATGGCACAAATTGAGTTAGTATAGCTTTTACTATCATGCAGAAATATACATTAGACGCACAAAACAAAAAGATTGGTCGAATTGCTTCAGAAGCAGCCAAACTTCTCATGGGTAAAAATACCACTACCTACGTAAGAAATGCTATACCTAACGTTGAGGTTGAGATAATTAATACTTCAAAAGCAGACATTTCACTACAGAAAATGGCACAGCCTCTTCACCCACGATACTCTGGATATCCAAGTGGAATTTTTATTGATACTGTTGCCACAACAATCAGTAAAAAAGGTCATAAAGAAGTTTTCCGAAAGGCGGTTTATGGGATGTTGCCTTCAAACAAACTTCGAGCTAAAATGATCAAACGTTTAAAAATTTCCGAGTAAATATAAAGAATATTATGGCCGAAGACAAGAAATACATTCAATCAGTAGGACGAAGAAAGACCTCAACAGCTCGAGTTCGTATCTATGAAGCTGCAAAGACTTCATATATTATTAACGATCGAGAACTTGCTGACTATTTCCCAACTGCAGAACTTCAGCGAAAAGCTACAGAAGCTTTTGCTACATCAAAAGTTGCAGGAAAGTTTAAGGTAACTGCTCAGATTAAGGGTGGAGGAATGAATTCTCAAGCAGAAGCACTTCGACACGGAATTGCACGAGCACTTATCGAATCAGATCTAGAACTCCGAGGACGACTTAAGACTGCAGGATTCTTGAAACGAGATCCACGAGCTAAAGAACGACGAAAATTCGGTTTGAAGAAAGCTCGAAAAGCTCCACAGTGGTCAAAGCGATAATTTCAAAACTATTTTACATAAGCACCCAAGAGGGTGTTTTTTGTTGCAACATAAAACCCGCCCTCCGACAGGTTTTATGATGTCGATAGAGCGGGTTATTTTAATCAAGAATCTCTGTCCGTTTGATGATTCTCCCGAATTCGCGCCCGCGAAAGCACCCTTCGATAACAACGAAGTCCATAGGGTTATCACCCATAACTGCGATGGCGTTGAAACGTATTCTAAGGTAATCGAACATCACGGACATGGCTGCTGGAGACATCCGAGTACCTTGGAATCCATCAAAATCGATGAGGATGATTTCCCGTCCTATGTCGCTGAGCGGGCTATCCTCATGCTCACGTAGCTTTTGAAGACGTCGCTTGAGTTCAATCACTTCTGGGTCAGTGTTGTCGTTCACCTCTTGTTCTTCGGGAGTGCCGTTGGTTACACGGAGAAGGACACCCTTTGTCCTTTCTCCAAATACTACTATCATCACAGGGCGCGGTAAAAAACTGTAGGTGCGATAGATCTTCATCAAAAATTCTCCTATTCTTGCTGAAAGTTATGCTTGTGAAGGAAAGACCGAGATGCACTTAGGTGTACGAATGACCTCAATGTCTCTCGGACTAAAGCCAAAGGTAGCATTTTGAGTTTTTGGAAACCCGATGTGGTTGAAATACTTTTCAACGACAGGATCTTTCATCCTCATTGCCACCATAACATCAGTTTGTTTTACTACGTAGACAGCAATCGGCCCAAACCTTTCTCCTGTGATAATGTCTTCTACACTTGCATTGGTATGGAAGTAAAGACAGGGTACCACAATGTCAACAAACGCATTCGAAACTTCGTCCGGAAAGCATGTTAGAACGGGGTATCGAAACTTAATTTTGCCCATTGCAATCCTCCCAGGTTTGCTTATCTTGAATTACAATAAATTAAATGTATCGGTTTGTCAATAATACAAAACCCGCCCTCCGACAGATCTTGTTAAGATTACGAAGTGCGGGTGATTGGAGCTTATTAATCCATCTGGATGAGTAACGTAAGTACACCAGACAGAAGGAGCACGAGTCCGATAAAGAACATCGGACGAATCAGCTTTCTTTGTTTTTTGCTCCAGGTATATTGTCCATATTGCGGGACTACGAGCACGTAGATCAATGCTCCTACAAAGAGCACAAGTCCGGTAACAATAAAGCCATATGGCAAATAACGAAACATGGGTTCATCTCCTGAAAAAGTCTGAAATTACAATAACATTTAAATATAGAAAGTCAATAGTTTTGACAATCTTTCAAAATATTCTAAAATAGGATACCTATGAATGACGAACAGAAGCAAAATACCGACGAATCTACTGATGATCATGATGATGTCGAAATAGAACAGGATGAATTTGTTCCAGAAGATGGTGAGGGTAATACTCAGGATACCGTTCAACGATTACGAGAAAAGCTCAAAAAAGCTGTCGCAGAAAAACAAGAATATTTGGATGGATGGCAGCGAGCTAAGGCGGAGTTTGTGAATGCTCGAAAGCGTGACGAAGAATCACGTAGAGAAATGATGAAGTTTGCAAACGAAAGTCTGATAGCTGATCTTATACCGGTACTAGAAAGTTTTGAAATGGCTCGAGCCAACAAAGAAGCATGGGAAGCAATCGATAAAAATTGGAGAATGGGGGTGGAACATATTCAAAATCAACTTTTAAAAACACTTCAAGACAATGGACTTACCGAAATTAATCCGCATGGTGAACGGTTTGATCCAATGCGTGATGAAGCCGTATCAAATGAGCTAGTTACAGATGAGAAGTTAGACCATACTATTGTTGAAGTACTTCAGAAAGGATACAGTTTAGATGGTAAGATAATCAAGGCACCTCGCGTCAAAGTAGGTGAATATAAGAAACCAGAATAATAGAGGCATTCATAATGATTCAATTACGTACACAACAACATATCCGATTTGTAACTGTTGAAAAGCCAACAGCGATTTTTGTGTACGCGATTCTCCTCGAAACTACAGGAAATGAAACGGTAGCCATCTCTGAACCAAAGCTCGTAAAAGTAGTTGCACGAAAAGGACAATTAGCTCTCAAAGGAACTGTACCAACATTGGTACAAGCTCTTCCAGCGCCTTTAGAAGTTATCGGAATGAGAGTATCAAAAGTTGTCTCTCCTTTTTTTGCATTTATCTTTGGATCTGAAGTATCAAATTTTATTATGGGAATAGCTCCGCAACCTCCAACGAATAAATAATTTTATTTTTATTTATTTAATTTTTAACTAGTATATGGCAAAAATAATAGGTATCGATCTCGGTACAACAAACTCTGCAGTGGCTATCATGGAAGGAGGTGATCCTCGTATATTGGAAAATGCAGAAGGAGCACGTACAACACCTTCGATCGTAGCACTTTCAAAAACAGGAGAAAGAATCGTAGGATTACTTGCAAAACGACAAGCGGTAACAAACCCTAGAAATACAATTTTCCAGATTAAGCGTTTTATCGGGCATACCTTTGATGAACCAAATGTTCAAAAGGATAAAGCTTCTGTGCCATTCGAAATGCGAAAGTCTGAGAATGGGGGCATCGAGGTAAAAATGTCTGATAAATGGTATCGTCCTGAAGAAATTTCTGCGATGATCATTCAAAAACTTAAGGCTGATGCTGAGGCACGTCTAGGTGAAAAAGTTACAGAAGCAGTTATTACTGTGCCTGCATACTTTAACGACGCGCAACGACAAGCAACAAAAGATGCAGGGAAAATTGCAGGTCTTGATGTAAAGCGAATTATCAATGAACCGACTGCTGCAGCTCTTGCATATGGATTCAACAAAAAGAAAGATGAAAAGATTGTAGTCTTCGACTTTGGAGGTGGTACATTCGACATTTCAGTTCTTGAAATTGGAGATGATGTTGTTGAAGTAAAAGCAGCCGATGGAGATGCTCACCTAGGAGGTAAGGATATAGATCAGAAAATTATCAATTGGCTGGGAGAAGAATTCCTCAAAGAATCAGGAATAGATATTCGAAAGGATACACTAGCTCTTCAGCGACTCGACGAAGCTGCTGAGAAGGCCAAAATTGAGCTCTCTACAGCTGTTCAGTCAGAAATTAACATTCCATTCATTACGTCTGATTCAAGCGGTCCTAAGCACCTCGTGTTGACCCTTACCCGTGCTAAGCTTGAAGAGCTTTCACAGGAATTTATTGATCGAGCTATGGAGATCACAAAGCGAGCAATGGAAGCTTCTCCATTTAAAAAGGACCAGATTCAGGAGATTGTTCTTGTTGGAGGACAGACTCGAATGCCTGCAATGCAGAAAGCAGTAAAAGATTTCTTTGGAAAAGAACTTAATCTTGGAGTAAATCCAGACGAAGTTGTTGCAATTGGAGCAGCTATTCAGGGAGGAGTTATTAGTGGAGATGTCAAAGATATTCTTCTTCTGGATGTTATTCCACTTTCACTCGGAATCGAAACTATGGGAGGAGTAAATACAAAACTCATTGAGAAAAATACTACTATTCCAACTTCTAAATCTCAGGTATTTTCAACTGCGGCAGATAATCAGACATCAGTAGAAATCCATGTTGCACAAGGAGAGCGAGCAATGGCAGCTGACAACAAGAGTCTCGGACGATTTATTCTTGATGGAATTCCACCTGCACCTCGAGGAATGCCACAGGTAGAAGTAACCTTTGATGTAGATGCAAACGGAATTCTCAATGTTACTGCAAAAGAAAAATCAACAGGTAAGACTCAGACAATTACAATTCAGGGTAGTACAGGTCTTTCAAAGGAAGATATCGAAAAAATGCAGAAAGATGCAGAAATGCATGCTACTGATGACCAGAAGAAGAAAGATGTAGTTGAGGCAAAAAATCTTGCTGAACAACTTATTTATACTTCTGAAAAGTCATTGAAAGATGCAGGAGATAAAGTTCCTGCTGATGTAAAGACAAATATTGAAACAAAAATTGCAGAATTAAAGAATGTAAAAGATGGAACAGATATTGCACCTATTAAGACAGCAACAGAAGCACTCTCTACAGAACTTCAAAAAATAGGTGCCGCTGTCGCTGAAGCAGCTAAGGCGAGCCAAGGCAGTACGCAACCTTCTTCAGAAGCTACTGCAGGTCAGGCAGGAGCACAAACTCCAGAAGGGGATGCAAAAGTAAGAGAGGCGGAATTTGAAGAGGGAAAAGAAAAAGAAGGAACAGCAGGAGAGTAAGTAAATGAAAGGGCGCTCCGGTTGGGGCGCCCTTATGGGTTGTGCTGGTAACCAGCGGTTAGACTTGCTGTGTAGCGATGATAAAGATTCTCTCATCACCATTAGCTTTGACCATTGGATCATTCTTGAAACGATTATCCAGGTCTTTGAGCATCAGTTCCCCCTGCTTTGGAAATGATGCACAAGGGCGAAGGATTACGACGACGTCACCATTCCGAACGGTGACTTCAACATCCATGACCATGAGATCTCCTTAGAACAAAAGCTTTTTTTACTATAAAATATCTAGGTAAATAAGGCAAGAGCACCAACATGTGGTGCTCTGGGGTAAAAGAACAAGGTGGGATTAAATGATTTCGTGGTCGGGCTCAGACTACTCTTTGGGAATGTAGTTTGGATCCTCAGCTCGCTTGAGTGAAGGCCACATCATAATGAGGGCCGGGATTCCAAATACAATCGCCGTAGAGCATATTGCCACGATAATAGGATGCATCTCCATACGACTGACCTCCATGTCTAAGACAGGAAAAAGTTGTGGTCGCTTACCTATTATAAAATACGATCGAACTAATGTAAAGTAACAAGCACATAAATTAAGTATATAATATTGGCCATGGCAAAAGATTACTATGAAATTCTTGGTATAAACAAAGAAGCAACCACAGACGATATTAAAAAAGCGTTTCGAAAGCTTGCGCACAAATATCATCCTGACAAAGAAGGAGGAGATCCAGCAAAATTCAAAGAGGCAAGCGAAGCCTATGCTGTATTATCCGATGACAAAAAACGAGCAGAATATAATACGTACGGACGAACCTTTGATGGAGCAGGCGGTGCTGGCCAGGGCTTTGGCGGTTTTGATTTCTCTGGATTCCAAGGACAAGGTTTCGAAGATTTTGATCTTGGTGATATCTTCGGACAATTTTTTGGAGGTGCACGGGGTGGAGCACGGCAGAAGCGGGGTGCAGATATCTCAGTAGATATAGAAATTAGTTTCCAAGAATCTGTTTTCGGTGTAGACCGATCAATCATTCTCAACAAAACTTCAAACTGTGATAATTGTGAAGGAACAGGAGGTGAACCAGGAACAGAAATGAAGACATGTACGACTTGTAATGGGAAAGGAAAGATTCATGAAACAAAAAACTCATTTCTCGGAACTTTTACCACTGCTCGCATATGTACCACCTGTAATGGCATGGGCAAAATTCCTACAAACAAATGTAAAAAGTGTCATGGTATTGGAGTGATTAAGAAACAAGAAGAAATTGCTGTAAAAATTCCTGCTGGAATTGAAAATGGTGAGATGATTCGATTTACTGGAGGTGGGGAAGCAATAGTGGGTGGAATCACAGGAGATCTCTATATTAAAATCCATGTAAAGAAGCACTCACTCTATCGTAAAGAAGGTTCAAATCTTGTAACGGATCTCAATCTCAAGCTCTCAATGGCACTCCTTGGGGGTCAATATACACTCGAGACCCTTGATGGAGAAATTAAACTTCAAATTCCAGTTGGGGTTTCTCATGCAGAGATTCTTCGTGTGAAAGGTAAGGGAGTACCTGTAGATCGAACAAAAAGAGGGGATCTATTAGTAAAGATTCATATTCAG
>JALYQZ010000014.1 GCA_030855525.1 bacterium | reverse complement strand
TTGGGTGCCGTCGTAGAGGACATTAGAACTATTTTTGAGCTTAAAGGTGATGCGACTATCTATATTCCGAGTTACCCTACCCTGCCACTCACTATAACTTCCGACTGAAAAATCCCTAAAAAAGAGTACTCTTAGGATAAATTAGAACTGTTTTTACACCTCGAATAAAAGATATTCTTAGATCAATTCTCTGATGAGTCGGCAGATGGACAGGGTTAGAACTCCTTAACTCTTATAAATCATTCCTTTCATACACAGTTCCCATTAATGAAATGAAAAAAGATTCTTCTACGGGAAAAACATCTGGAGATAAATCACATAGTAAAAAAGCACGAGTACTAACGCCCAAGAATGTTTTGTTGAACTCTGTTATATCCATACGACAAGATTCGTTAAAATTCATGCGCTGTGAGAAAACTTTTTGCTTTAAATTTTTTAAAGCAAAGTCTCTTGTTACCCAAGGTGACCATATTACAATAGCAAATATTATAACAATTACTAAAATAGTAATTAAAATGTTATATCTCTTCATACAGCTATTATCCCATATTAATGAAAACACAAACATTAAGCTGTGCACATTACGCTATTTAATAGATGAAACCGTTGGGTTGGCAAGTGGACAGACTTAGAACCTGTTTTATAAATAACTAAGTTAGGTTAAGAAATTAGTTGCAATACCTGCTGTTACAAGCAATAGTATTTTTAATAATGAATTGAATTTAATTGAAAATTTATTCTGTATTTTTGATTCTATGGGCGGGAAACATATTATTCCGACTAATATAGGATAGAAAATAAGGAACCAAAAAACATATTGTGGAATTGCATCTTCTACAAATTTACTAGAATATGAAAGTCTCATGAGAATATAAAACAATGCATTTGCCAGTACGAATAGACTAGCTACCCACCATATCGTTTTAAGATATTCTTTCGTAAAATTATAAATAATTATTTTAGTTCATTGTAACAAACAAATTTAAACACAGCTATTTGGCTGTACACATTTTTTTCAATAGATGAGACCGTTGGGTGCCTACTGGGATTTGAACCCAGACTAAGAGTTCCACAAACTCTTGTGCTAACCATTACACTATAAGCACCATGTGAGGATGGAATGAATTCCATCACTCGTGTGCGCAGGAGAGGATTTGAACCTCCAAGCCCGTGAAGGCGCTACCACCTCAAGGTAGTGCGTCTACCAATTTCGCCACCTGCGCGCTTCGTCCGCCGGAGCTCATTCTTATGAGCGAAGGAGGATTACCTACCAACACCTTTTGTGGAGTTAGGTAGCATTATAATACTGAAAAAACGCCTAAAGTCAAAAGCAAATCCCCTCTCTCGAGGGGATTTGTGAATTTATTATGCTGCTACTTCTGCTGGCTTGTCCGCCATAGCTTCAGCGGGAGTTTCTTCGATTTTTGCTGGAGCATCCTTTGTTCTCATATTTTGTACTCGGCGCATCTGTCGACTGATTTCTTTAGCTGCCTTGTCTCGGATGTGATAGAGCTTAGCTCGTCGCACTTTTGCTCGTCGTAGTACTTCGATCTTGTCGATATTTGGAGAGTATAATGGGAAGATTTTTTCTACTCCTACTCCACTTGCAACCTTTCGTACAGTGAATGTTGCTCCTGGCTCACTTCCATGCTTTCGAGCAAGTACGAGTCCTTCAAAAGCTTGAAGACGTGTCTTGTCTCCTTCTTTAATCTTCTGCCATACCTTTACGGTATCGCCTGATCGGAGGTCGATATTCTTTCGATCCGCAACATTTACGGGTGAAATTTTTATATTAGTTGTATTCATAAACGTCTCGGTAATTTATCACAGGCTTTGGAGTTTAGCAAGAGCAGCCTCAAAATCCTTTGGGAGAGGTGCCTCAGCCATAATTCGAGCGCCATTCATATCCTCAAACTGGATAGACCGGGCATGCAAAGCCAGACGGTTAAATCCTAGCGCTGGTTCACGCTTTGGAGCATATAATGGGTCAGCTATTATTGGGAAATTGATAGCCTTAAAATGCACACGAATCTGATGTGTCCTGCCTGTTTTGGGATGCGCTTCTACAAAGGTGTATCCATTGCCTCGAGCAATGGCTTTATAATGAGTGACAGCATCTCTCATCTCTCCACGAGCTCCACGTTGTGCAGACCATAATCGGAAATCATTTCGGCTTCGTCCAATTGGTCTATTTACCACTCCCTCATCTTCATCCATTTCTCCATATACAAATGCGTTGTACTTTTTTTCTACTTCCCTTCTTTGAAATTGATCTTTGAGGAATAAAAATGCATCTTGATTTTTTGCAATCGCAAGTACACCTGATGTATCTCTATCTATACGATGAACAATGCCGGGACGATAGATTACTTTTTCTACTTGGTTTTTATCTTTCTGTGAAGAAATAACCAGTGGCTCCCCCACATCTTTCATCTCTGGATATTTTTCGAGTACCCAATCAACAACAGTCGGCTCTTCGGTTCTTCCATCAGGATGAACAACAAGCCCCGCAGGCTTGTTGATAATGAGATAATTTTTGTCTTCGTAAAGAATTGGTATATTCATGAAATAATGTGAAATCCTTGCATGAGTTCATTCATAGGTCCCCATTGTACATTCAAACTTTCGACTTCTGCTCCCTCAACTCCGACACTGATAGATTCAAGAAAAAGTTTTAGATTATTCTCTTCTCCTTGTGCCACTATTTCAACAGTGCCTTCGTCAGAGTTTTCTATAGTGCCTGTAACCCCTATCTCCTTCGCCTTGGTTAGAATAAGTTGCTTATAGGTTACATTCTGCACATTTCCGTAGATTTTACAATAAATTTCTTTCATGGTTTTATTTAAAACTAAACGATGCAATCATTCCTCTATATATAGCATTGAGCCCCACACTATCAAATGATTTCACTGGAGGATCATACAACTCTACTACGCTACTTCGGGTAGAGAGAATAATTCCATAACATTTAGCATTTTGTGCAGTGGTATAGAATGTTTGAGCGTACCTATTACCTGCACCCGCATCCTCACTATAAACTCCTGTAAACACTATTCCGTTTACGGTAATCTGTTCGAGATTATTATAAGTGTACCCACGATTTTCAGTAAATGTTTCTGCAGAACAATCTAAAACATTGTCTTTTACATCGACATGAATATAACTGTCTTTCGAAAGATTGGTCCCTACCATATATCGAGCTGGAAATTTAAATGCTACTCCAGAATTTA
>JALYQZ010000018.1 GCA_030855525.1 bacterium | reverse complement strand
GCATCCTGATGTTCGTCTGCAAGTATATACTGAAATTTCTCTTGAAGACGCAACAGAAGATCATTGTTTATTTTAAGTACTCTCACTACCTCCATGATCATATCTTCAAAATCAAAAAGTCGTAATTTCTGAAGTTTTGCTTCGTATTGTTTATAAAGTTCTAAAAGATCTTTGTTTTTTTCTATATCTTTTTCAAGATCTTTATGCTTCCCTTTCATCTTTCCTTTATGCTGTCCCTTTTCATAATACAAATCATCAATCTCTTTGAATCGTGCTTCTTGATCTTTGATAATTTGTTCTAAAGCCAAGGGATCAACATCTTCACGTTTCAGATTTTTAATCTGATTAAGTGCAGGTTTCAAATAATATAACGGATCACCATAGGGCTTTAATTTTTCAAGGTGTGAAGTTAGGATTATCTCTTCCATTAAACGAATCTGATCTATATCGGTAATACTATTCGCTCCAATGATTCGAGGAAACTCTTCTGGATACGTTTTTATTACTTCATTACAAAAGCTATGGAATGTGAAAATATTGATTTTGTAAGCAACGCTTCCAATAATATCAACCAACCTTTTGCGCATTGCATAAGCTCCTGATTCGGTAAATGTAAGGGCCAAAATGCCATCAGCACCACTATCAGTCTGCTTTAAGATATTAGCTATACGGAGAGTTAAAATCTGTGTCTTGCCGGTCCCAGGGCCTGCAATGACCATTACAGGCCCATCTATAGTATCCACTGCCCTTTTTTGCTCAGGGTTAAGGCGGTTATAGAGGTCTTCGAATCGTAGAGCTGACATAAGCCTAGTATAACAAAACCCGCACATCTGCGGGTCTTGCCTGTTTTTATTTAATGATTAGTAGTTTCGAAGTCGATTGATTTTGTCGTGCTGACGAATCTTTTCGTGAGCCTTTGCCTCAATCTGTCTAATTCGTTCTCGGGTCACTCCGAATTTTTTTCCTACTTCTTCGAGAGTATGCTGTACCCCATCAATTAGTCCGTGACGAAGTTCGAGAATTTTTCGTTCCTTTTCAGGAAGATCATCGAGAATTTCTCGAACCTGATCACCAATAATTCGTCGTGATGATTCTTGATCTGGAGAAAGGATTTTGTCATCTGCAATAAAGTCCTGAAGTTCTGATTCTTTGTCTCCCCCTTCATCTCCTACAGGGCTCTGAAGTGAAACAGTACTCTGATCAATTTTTTCAATATTATACACCTTATCTACATCAAGTCCCATTTCGGTAGCAATCTCTTCAGGCAATGGATCTCGTCCCAAATCTTGTGCCAATCGCCGGACAACTTGTTTATATTTAGCAATCGTTTCAACCATGTGCACCGGCACACGAATTGTTCGTGACTGATCAGCAAGGGCTCGAGTGATTGCTTGTCGAATCCACCATGTAGCGTAAGTTGAGAATTTAAATCCTTTATTCCAATCAAATTTATCTACAGCCTTAAAGAGGCCGAGATTTCCTTCTTGAATAAGATCAAGGAGCGTAAGGTCTGGACTTCGTCCTACGTATTTTTTTGCAATAGATACAACAAGTCGAAGATTGGCTCGAGCAAGAAGGTTCTTTGCTTCTTGATCCCCTTTTTCAATTCGCTTCGCAAGTTCTTTTTCCATTGCAGCAGAGATCAATGGATACTGACCAATTTCTTTCAAATATATTTGAATTGAGTCATATGATGAATCAACAGAACCATACGAGTATTTCTTAGGTGCAAGGTCTTCTACAGGTACATCAAGAAGGCCTCCTCCTTCTAGGACGTCAATTCCTGCTGTCGTAAATTTTTCATACAATTCTTCAAGTGCAAGAATATCATCTTCTATAGTTGGAAATTCTTTAAGAATTTCATCATAGGTTACAAATCCTCGTTCTTTACCCTTGTGTACGAGTCGGTCAGATTTTCGGGCATTGTCTTCTTTTTTGTTAGCCGGTTTTGATTTAGTCTTTTCGGTAGCTTTTGATAAAAACTTTTTATTGGGTTTCTTTAGTACCTCTTTTTTAGCACGTTTAACTACCAAAGGTTTCTTTGGTTTTGATGCTTTTGTATTCTTTTTTGCTACTTTCTTTTTTTTCATGATGTAATATTAAAAATGCGACCGTTCCTCTGCGATCTTACGTTGTTCCAATGATAATTCCTGACACTTTATTAAAAGTTCCAAGACCTTTTCACTGTTTCCTTCTTGCTCAGCCTTATGCATTTCTGCCATTGTTTTTGCGAAAAGTTCTCTCACGTAATCCTCTTTAAGATTTAAAACCAACTCCTCAACATATTGAGGGACATTATTACTGTTGCTGTAAGAAATTTCTGCCTCGAAAGCAAGCTCATCTTTATTTTTAGTCATTTCGGCTTCAAGCTCTTTAAGCTCATCCTTTCCTATTATAGTACTTAATTTTTTCTTAATGTCTAGTATAGGTATGACGGATGAAGCCTGCTTTTCTTGCCAAAATAATATTCCAAAGAGCATTCGCTCTATTGACCCTCTTCGTGGCACAGCTGGTTTCTGTGCTTCAGGTTGTCGATAGGTGCTTGTTGCAGGCCGAGTAAGCATCTCTCGTTTTCGGACTACTTGCCATAGTACATCTTCCTTAATCTGGGCTTCATGAGAAATCTTTGAAATAAAATGTGATTTTTCAATTTCACTTTGAATTTCACTAAGGTAAGGAACAATATTTTTTTCTATCTTTAATACCTTTTCTCGAGTATCTTTTTCATTTCGAATAATATGATCAAGTTCAACATCAATAATATGTCGTGCTCCTGCAATAGATGCTTTAAGAATTTCTGGACTTTCTATAGCAAGATCTGCAGGATCTTTCCCATCTGGAAACTGTGCAATCTTTACGTCCATCCCTAAATTAAGAGCTAATTGCCACCCTCTACTTGCTGCACTCACACCTGCTTTATCACCATCATATGCAATTACAACTTTGTTAGATAACCTTCGCAAGATCTCAAGTTGTTCGTGAGTAAGAGCCGTTCCAGAAGAAGCAACAGCATTAGTGAGGCCTATTTGGTGTGACATCAGTAAATCCATTTGACCTTCTACAAGTAATGAAAAGTCTTGTTTCCTAATTTCGAGTTTCGCTTTGTCATATCCATAAAGGACTTTTGATTTTTCAAAGAGCGCTGTTTCTGGACTATTTATATACTTTGCCTGTGTCCCATCTGGTTCAAATTGCCGCCCAGAAAATGCAATCACTCTTCCAGATGGATCAAAAATAGGAAACATTATTCGCCCACGAAAGCGATCATAGTAATCACCATGTACTTTCTCTGACGCTTTAATGAGTCCTACTTTTTCTATATCCTCAGCCTTGAAACCCTTTGTCTTAAGATAGGTATAAAGTGATTTCCATTCTACAGGTGCATATCCCAGTCTCCATTCCTTAGCTGTTTTTTCTACAATTCCTCGTTTCTTAAGATAATCTCGTGCATCTGATTTTGCACCGAGTTGTCGCTGAAAGAAAAGCGTGGCATATTCCATAGCTATATATTGCTTTTCTCTTTCAGTACGAAAGGTCGGATTATCTCGTTCGAGAGGCACTCCTGCACGATCTGCAAGAATTTTTAATGCTCCCATAAAGTCGAGCCCTTCAAATTCTTGTACGAAGGTAAAGATATCTCCTTTGGCTGCACATCCAAAGCAATAATAATTATTACGCTCAGGAGAAATAAAAAATGAGGGGCTCTTTTCATTATGAAAAGGACATTTTGCTTTGTAATTTGTTCCTGCTTTTTCAAGCGTAATATAGGAACCAATCACATCAACAATACCCAACTTCTCTTTTACTTTTTCAACGGTGGATGATGACATGTACTTATATTAGAACCCACATGTCCCACCCGGAAAGAGCTTCTCCGGAAGGGCATATGTGGATTCTAATTTATTTTTTACTCCTCAGAATGATTTCGATGTGCGTTCTGCATAGCTTCAATCATCTTGTGTTTTGGACTTCCCTTAAATCCTGTACCTGCTGGAATAAGCCGTCCAAGAATAACGTTTTCCATAAGGCCTGTAAGTTCATCTTCAGTACCTCGAATTGCACTGTTAATAAGCACTCGAGTCGTATGCTGGAATGACGCAGCTGAGAGGAAACTCTTTCGAGAAAGTGAAACTTCGGTAATACCCATTACTACTGGTTCTGCCTTTGGTTCCAATCCACCTTCTGCTTTCACACGTTCTGCTTCTTTGTTGTAAAGCTGATGTTCTACAACATCTCCTACAGAGAAGATGGTATCCCCAGCTTCACGAACAATTCTTCGTGAGAACATTTGTCGAACAATCACTTCAATATGCTTTCGTGAAACCGATTCTCCTTGTAGTTCGTAAAGTTTTGAAACTTCACTAATAATATATTCCTGTGCACGTTCTCGGCCTCCATATTTGAATATTTCATCAATGTCAGCTGAACCATCAGTAATAATACTTCCCTTCTTTACATGTTCTCCAACTTTAACCAGAATAATTCGGTTATAGCCTACAGGATATTCACTATCTGTTTTCTTCTTTGATTTCGATTTATCACCACCGTCAGGAAGGATAACAATAATTTTCTCTTTACCAGTATCTTTAATTTCAGAAATCATTCCATCAACATGTACAACTACTGCGGGACTCTTTGGAGATCGTTTTTCGAACACTTCTTCAACTCGAGGCAGACCTTGGGTAATATCTCCTCCAATCTGTGCAGTTCCTCCTGAGTGGAAGGTACGCATTGTAAGCTGTGTTCCTGGTTCTCCGATCGCTTGTCCTGCGACTGTTCCTACAGCTTCTCCAACTTCTACCATCTTGTTTTTACCAAGATCAAATCCATAACAATGTGAACAAATTCCTGTTACAGCTTCACATACCATTGGTGATCGTACGTATACTTCAGAAAATCCTGCTTCTTCTACTTTCATTGCATCATCTTTTGTAAGTACATGGCCTCGTTTAAAGAGAAGATTGCCTTCTTTGTCTTTTAGATCATCAGCGATTGCTCGTCCTTTAATAACCTTTGAAATAGCTACCTCAAGACCATTTCCACTATCTCTTCGAACCCAAATTCCTTGTTTAGTTCCACAATCTTCTTCGGTGGTCATAGTATCTTGTGCCACAACGAAAAGTTTTCGAGTAAGGTATCCGGCTTTCGCAGTGTTCAACGCTGTGTCAGTGAGACCTTTTCGTGATCCGTGAGTAGTAATGAAGTATTCAATAGGTGTAAGACCTTCTTTTGAATTTGAGATAATTGGGAATTCGATTGTTTCTCCTGCAGTGTTTGTAATCAATCCTTTCATTCCGGCCATCTGCACAATCTGGGCAAGAGAACCTCGAGCTCCAGATGTAACCATATCGTACACTGATCCGTTTTTATCGAGACTATCTGGAATAAGTTTTTCGATCTGACCTTTAGCATCTTGCCAAATTTCGATCATCTTTCGCTTTCGTTCTTCGATAGAAAGAAGACCATCATTGTATTGTTCTTCAACTTCATCGGCTTGTTTATGAGCTGCAGCTACAACTGCTGGTTTTCCTTCAGGAATAACAACATCATCGATTCCCCATGTAACACCAGATTGTGTTGCATATTTGAATCCGAATTCCTTTACTCGATCGAGAATTGCAGGAACATTTTCTATTCCATAACGATCAATGAGATCGTTTACAATTGCTCCCATCTTCTTTCGATTAATTTCTTGGTTGATGTATGGATATTCTTTTGGAAGAACAGTGTTAAAGAGCAATCGTCCTACAGATGTTTCAAAAGGTTTACCTCCAAATTCTGTGAATTTAGGAGTATCCTTTGGCAATACTTTTATTTTTGCTCGGAGGCTTACTTCTCCGAAGTCGTATGCAGTAATAGCACTGTTTGTACCCGGAAAGATTTTGCCTTCTCCTTTTTCTCCAGATATAATCTTTGTCATCCAGAAACATCCAAGAATAATATCAAGCATTTTTGCTGACACTGTAGGTTCTCCGGATCCAGGCTTCAAGATGTTTTTATCTGATGCCATAATTTCCTTCGCTTCAAGCTGTGCTTCCTTTGAAAGTGGAACGTGAACAGCCATTTGGTCTCCGTCGAAATCAGCGTTAAACGCAGTACATACAAGAGGGTGAACCTGAATAGCACTTCCTTCAATAAGTCGAGGTTTGAATGCTTGTATACCAAGTCTATGAAGTGTAGGTGCTCGGTTTAGAAGAACGTATTTATCTTTAATAACATCTTCAAGGATTGCCCATACTTCAGGGATCCCATCGTCAATAAGACGTCCTGCTCCACGAATGTTAAATGCTAATTCTTTTCGAAGGAGTTCAGAGATTACAAATGGTCGAAAGAGCTCAAGTGCCATGAATTTTGGAAGTCCACATTCATTCAAGTTAAGTTCTGGTCCTACAACAATTACAGATCGTCCAGAATAGTCTACTCGTTTTCCAAGAAGGTTTGCTCGGAAAAGTCCTCTCTTTCCTTTGAGGTTATCTGAGAGTGATTTCAATGCTCGTCGTTGTGACTGATTTACAGCTGATTGTGATGCATTTCCATGTCGAATTGAGTTATCAATAAGTGAATCAACAGCTTCTTGCAAGATTCGCTTTTCATTTCGCAAAATCACATCAGGTGCATTAATTTCTTTAAGCTTCTTCAATCGATTATTTCGGTTGATGACACGTCGATAGAGATCGTTTACATCAGATGTTGCATATCGTCCTCCATCAAGTGGAACCATTGGGCGCAACCCAGGTGGAATAACAGGGATTCGTGAGAGGAACATCCATTCAGGTCGGATTCCAGAAGTTACCATTGATTTCAAAAGAGAAAGTCTCTTGTTGATTTTATCAACTTCGGCAGCACCTGCTTTTTCAAGGTCAACTTCAAGTTTTGAAATGAGTTTTTTTAGATCAAGATTCTTAAAGATGTTAAAGATTGCTTCTGCTCCAATTCCTGCTTCAAAGAGTGTTCCATATTTAAGAGAGAACTGGTGATACTGTATTTCATCAAGAACTTGTCCAGCCTGAATGTTTTCAATATCTTTCTTAGCACCCACCATCATTTCTTTCATTGCCTCTTTAGATTTTTCATCCTGAAGGTTTTTCATTTTTGTCTTGAATTCTGAATCCAAGTCTTTCAAGATTTGTGCTCGTTCATCTTCATTTACATTTGTAACAATATACCCGGCAAAGTAGATAACTTTTTCTAGATCTGGGGTATTCAATCCAAGAATCATTCCGATTCGTGAAGGCATACTTCGCAAAAACCAAATGTGTGACACTGGGGTTGCAAGATCAATGTGCCCCATTCGTTCTCGTCGAACAATAGATCGAGTTATTTCAACTCCACATTTTTCACAAATAATTCCCTTATATCGAATTCCTCGGTATTTTCCACAGTAACATTCATAATCCTTATCAGGTCCGAATATTTTCTCATCGAAAAGACCATTCTTTTCAGATCGCTGTGTTCGATAGTTAATTGTTTCTGGTTTTGTAACCTCCCCATATGACCATTCTTTAATCTTTTCTGGT
The DNA here is from genome assembly GCA_030855525.1 of bacterium. Taxonomy (GTDB): domain Bacteria; phylum Patescibacteriota; class Minisyncoccia; order Phycocordibacterales; family JAKAEA01; genus JALYQZ01. The sequence continues at coordinate 13,336 of JALYQZ010000018.1, read as the reverse complement.
GATGCAACCTTGAGGATGATTGAACCGAAGTCGCCCTGATCTGAATTTTTTAATTTAATGTTGTTGTTATTCATATTTTTGAGAATTTAGATTCGAGCTTATTCTTTAGAATCTTCTGATTCAGTGTCGACCTTTCTTTTCTTCAGTTCTACATCGAGTGCTAACCCTTTAAGGTTACTCAAGAGAACATTGAATGATGCAGGAATATTTGGTGTCTGAATTTGGTTTCCTTTTACAATCGAATCAAATGCTGCAGAACGTCCTTGGATATCATCTGATTTAATTGTAAGTACTTCTCGAAGGTTATGTGCCGCTCCATGTCCAAGGAGTGCCCACACTTCCATTTCTCCAAATCGCTGACCTCCTTGCTGAGCTTTTCCTCCCAGAGGCTGTTGCGTGATAAGAGAGTAAGGTCCAATTGATCGCATGTGGATTTTATCTTCAACCATGTGGTGAAGCTTGAGAATGTACATGTATCCAACGGCAATTTCCTGTTCAAATGATGATCCTGTTCGCCCATCATAAAGCTTCATTTTTCCATCAGATTTATATCCTGCTTTTACCAATTCTTGTTTGATTTCAACATCAGTCGCACCGGTAAATGGTGGAACGATTGCTTGGTAATTAAGTGTATGTGCTGCAAGACCCAAGTGTAATTCAAGAATTTGTCCGAGGTTCATACGAGATGGCACTCCGAGTGGAGTCAAAATCATATCAATCGGAGTTCCGTCTTCTCGGTATGGCATATCTTCAACGGGGAGAATTTTTGAAATAACTCCTTTGTTTCCGTGTCGTCCCGCAAGCTTGTCTCCAACAGATACGTTTCGAAGCTGTGCGATTTCGATATGAATTCGCTTAATAATTCCAGATTCAAGCTTGTCTCCTTTGTCTCGTGAGAATACTTTTACCGTAATAACACGGCCTCGTTTTCCGTTTTCAAGTCGCTTTGAGGTATCTTTTACATCTCGAGCTTTTTCACCGAAAAGTGATCGCAAGAGTCGTTCTTCTGGAGTAAGTTGTGTTTCACCCTTTGGTGTAATTTTTCCAACCAGAATATCTCCAGGGCGCACTTCTGCACCAATTCGAATCACACCTTCTTCATCAAGGTTTTTCAATTTTGATTCTCCAACGTTTGGAATATCATGTGTTGTTACTTCGGGACCAAGTTTAGTATCTCGAACATTAACAACAAATTCTTCGAGGTGAATAGAAGCAAATTTACTTTCTTTCACTAGTCGTTCAGAAAGGATAATTGCATCTTCGTAGTTGTTTCCAGACCATGACATAAATGCAATAAGCATGTTTTGTCCCAGTGCCATCTGACCTCCATCAGATGATGATGTATCTGCAAGGAGTGCCCCCTTCTCTACTTTCTGACCAAGAGTAACAGTGGGTCGCTGATGGAATGCGGTAAATCCGTTTGTTCGGGAAAAATTTACGAGTTTGTGCTCTTTTTCTTTTCCCTTTGCGTTCTTGACAACAACATGTCGAGCATCAACCTCACTAATTATTCCTGCTTCTTCCGCAAGAATCAATCGTCCTGTATCTCGTGCAGCCTTCTCTTCAATTCCAGTAGCAACCAAAGGTGCCTCAGGAATAATACATGGAGTAGCTTGCTTCTGCATGTTAGAACCCATCAGCGCTCGTGATGCGTCATCATGATTCAAGAAAGGAATCATTGATGTTGCGATAGAAAAAGCCTGATTTGTAGAAACATCAATATAATGAACTTTTTCTTTTGTAACCACAGCAGGACTTCCGTTGTATCGGACTTCAACTTCTTCTACTGTAATCTTTCCACTTTCATCATATCCAGTTGCAGCATGTGCGATGTTGAATGACTCTTCTTCAAGTGCATTAAGATATTCAATTTCTCCTGTTACTTTTCCGTTTTTTACCTTTGCATATGGAGTTTCAATCATTCCGAAATTATTCAATCGTGCATAAGTAGAAAGACGTAAAATAAGACCAATGTTTGGACCTTCAGGTGTGTGGATTGGACAAAGTCGTCCATAGTGAGATGGATGTACGTCTCGAACTTCGAATCCTGCTCGCAATCGATCGAGTCCTCCAGGACCAAGTGCAGAAAGTGTTCTCAAATGTTCAAGCTCAGAAAGAATATTTTCCTGCTGCATGAACTGTGACAACTGGTTAGTTGTAAAGAACTCTTTAATTCGAGCCTGAAGTGGCTTGGGAGAAATAAACTGAACAGGCATGGTCACATCTGATTCGATGGTAGACATTCGGTCCTGAATATTTCGCTTCATCTGTGAAAGTCCAACTCGGATTTTCTGCTGAAGAAGTTCTCCAACGTATCGTACTCGTCGTGAACCAAGATGATCGATATCATCTTCTCGAGCATCTGGAGTATGATTTAGCTCAATGACATGATTAATGATTGTTGCAACATCATCAATACTAATAGTTCGTCGATCAAGCTCCTTCTCTTCCATACTCTTTCCAAATCGCTTATTGAATCGAAATCGTCCTACTCGTGAAATATCATACCGTTCATCTCCAAAAATAGATTTAATGAATTCTCGTGCATTTTCTGCAGTTGCAAGATCACCATCCCGAAGTCGCTTGTGAATTTCGATATAAGATTCATCAACTGTTTTTGCATGATCCTTGGCAAGAGCATTTTCGATAGACTGCTTTGCGTTTGGATTACCTTTAAAGAGATTGTGAATATCGGCATCTGTTTCAGCCCCAAGGATTCGGAGGAGGGATGTTACCGGAAACTTGCGCTTTCGATCGATACGGACAAAGAGGGAGCCGTCCGCTTCAGATTCGATTTCAATCCATGCACCTCGTGAAGGAATGATCTTTGCACCGAAATATGTCTTGCCTTTAATTTCTCCAGATGTAAAAAATACTCCGAATGATCGAGCAAGTTGAGGAACGATGACACGTTCAATACCGGTCACAATAAATGTGCCGTGTGAAGTCATCATAGGAAAATCTGCCATGAAGATTTCCTGTTCCTTTGTACCCCCAAGTGTTTTGTTCTTGAGTCGAACAATCACCTTTAAAGGAGCTTCGTATGAAAGTTTATTATCCTTTGCATAAAACTCATCATACTGAGGGGCACCGAGTTTGAATCCGACAAAATCAAGTTCAAACTTTTTCTGCGAATAATCTCGTATTGATGAAAATTCTTTAAAAACTTCCGCGAGTCCTGTCTCTATAAGCCATTTATATGAATCAACTTGGGCTTCCACCAAGTTAGGCATATCGGTCAAGGGCTTCTTAAACTTGCCGAAATACTTCTTTTCCCGCACAGCAGGTGCATGCTTTGTCGTCATGGGGCAAATATGCTAATCCTATTAATAAAAAACTGAATGAAAACTCTCTCCGAACTCAACAAATAAACTCAAATAAACTAAAGCGCAAAAAATACCTCTCCCAAGGCACTATACAAGCGCTTATGTAATTATTTATTTGTGGAGTGCAAGACTTACTAAGGTTTGCTCATTTAAGAGCTTATACCGCCTTGTAATGTCCCATTTCAGCCGTAACGCAATCAAGTAATGAGATAGGTTCTCTATAATACTCGAAAAAAAAGTCTTGTCAAGAAAAAAGCTCCCGATGACAACAACTCGCATAAATACGGGTATATGTCATCGGGAGCCTGCACCTCAATCGCAGTAGAGTTCCCGGTACAAGCGTGAGCGGTAGGAGGACGAAAACAGGAAACGCGGTTCGAAACAGAGAACCACGATAACCCATAACGTCATCACCGGCACGAGTGCCAAGATAAACGCTACCAGGAGGAGCAAATACTGGAAGAAATCGTCTTCCGTGGGGGGTACCTCAACGTAGGCACCACACTGGCTAAGTACAGCAGCCATCAGGACCTCCAGGTAAGAACAAAGTTCTTTAGAAGAGTATCATATTATACCGAATTGTCAAGTACTACTTATCCCCTTTCCATTCATCGATTTTCGCATGGTGTCCTGAAAGCAATATTTTAGGCACTCGATACTTCTTCTTCTTATATTCAAAAATTTCAGGTCGAGTGTACACATCTCGAGATGAAATACGGGACTCTTCCAGTGAATTAAAATCCCCTAATACACCCTTCACTTGGCGAGCAATACAATCAATCATAATCATTGCAGGTAATTCCCCACCAGTGAGGACAAATGGCCCTACAGAAATGTCTTGTGACTTAAATACTTTTTTAACTCGAGCATCTATTCCTTCGTATCGGCCAGAGATAATGACAATATCCGTATATTTTTTCTTTATGACATCTTTAGCATAATTTGTATCAAACTGCGTACCTCCTGGATTAAGAAAAATAATTTTTATTTTCTTTTTTGTTCTTAGAGTTTTATTTCCTATGGCTTTTTCAATAGCCTTAATAACAGGAAGTGCTTGAATGACCATCCCTGGTCCTCCACCATACGGTTTCTTATCAATTCGAGCCTCAAGACCATTTTTCTTCTCGCCAAAATCACGAGGATTATAAAACTTCACCTTTATTTTTTTGTCCTCTATTGCTCGCTTCAAAATCGACTCACCAAGATAGGAGCCGAATGAATCAGGAAACAATGTAATTATATGAAAATTCATGCCAGCTATTTAAACGAAAAAATCGTGGTTATAATACCACGATTTTTTATTTTTGCCTAGCCCGCCGAAGCCTTGGTGTAGGAGGGCCTTGAGTTAGATTTAAAGTTTGAGATCTTCCATTGCTTCGTCAACTGTCTTCATTGAGGATTCTTTCTTTACGCTTCCTTCTGGTTCATTGATCTTCAAGTTAACGCGAGCGTTATTCTTCATACCAACAACCCGAAGAAGTGTTCTGATGGCCTTTGCAGTATTTCCTGATCGGCCGATAACCTTACCCATGTCTGCAGGATTGACTGCAAGTGTCATGAGTACTCCCATCTCATCCACGGTCCGATTGATCTTTACATCATTAGGATTGTCTACGAGAGCCTTCACTACATATTCGAGAAATTGTGTGTCCTGATCGTTCATAGTATTTCGTTTCTATTCTATCTTTTTTTACTGGCAGTAGGTCGACGATAATTACTGCTAGACTAATTTTATCAGTTCACAGTATTGCGTCAACGAAGTTGTGGATAACAAAAAAACCGCCGGAGCGGATTTTGTTACTGAGCTAGAGTTTCTGTTGATGCTTCAGGAGGAGTTTCTGCTGAAGCTTTCGATGCAGGCGCTGCTGCTTCTTCCTTCTTTTCTACAGTTTTCTTTGGAAGAACATTGATCTTTTTACCATCTATAATTTTTTTAGAAACGAGCATATTATGCATTGTGTCAGTAACTTTTGCTCCCTTACTCATCCAGTATTTAATCTTATCAGCGTCTAATGCAGTCATTTCTTTGTGTCGAGGGTCATGAGATCCTAAAACTTCAAGAAATTTACCACTTTTTGTACTATTTTGAGAATCGGTCAAAACAACCCGGAATGTGGGTTCGTGCTTTCGTCCTACTCTTTGAAGTCGAATTTTTAACATTGCGTAGATAGTAGCAGAGTATGGCAAATTGGTCAATATCTATATTTCTGCTATAGTGGCCAGTATATATGAATGAAGCAAATAAGCCATTAATAGGTACTATTAAGACGACTGGCAAGGGCATGGGCTTTGTAAACCTCCCTGATACCGAGCGCGAAGAAGCTATTGTTATTGAACCCGAATTTATAAATACAGCACTCAATGGCGATACTGTCGAAATAATCCTCACTGGAAAGCGATTTAATGTTAAAAAAGGTCCTTCTACAAAAACTGGAATGCAGGGTGAATTCAATGAACAAATGGGTCAAGTGGTACACGTTATCGAACGGGCAAAACGTGAATATGTAGGAACATTAAAAAAAGAAAATACTACCTGGGTTGTTCGTCCAGACGATCGACGTGTCTATATAGATTTTGTTATTGCAGATGTAACTCAAATGGGTGGTGTCGAGGCGCATGATGGTCTCAAAGTCCTCGTTGCTATTAAGCGATGGGATAAAGGAATGCCACAACCAGAAGGTCAGATTATAAAAATCATTGGAGAAAAAGGATTGCATGAAACAGAAATGCAATCGATTATCCTTGATCGTGGGATTGATACCACGTTCCCTCCTCAGGTTGATAAAGAAGCAGAAGAAATCCAAAGAACCGAGAAACCGCTAAAGCTAGAAGAAATTGCAAAACGAAAAGATTTTAGAGGAACATTTACTTGTACCATCGACCCAGTAGATGCAAAAGATTTTGATGATGCCCTTTCATTTAAAAATCTTGAAAATGGTTTGTTTGAAATAGGAATACATATCGCTGATGTATCCTACTATGTTCGTGAAGGCACAGAACTCAACAAAGAGGCATTCAAGCGTGCAACATCAGTCTATCTCGTCGATCGGACAATTCCTATGCTCCCTGAAGTACTTTCCAATGACTTATGTAGTTTGAATCCCAATGAAGATCGCTTCGCTTTTGCAGCAGTATTTGTAATGGATATGAATGGGAGCGTTCACGAACGATGGTTTGGACGAACTGTTATCAATTCCGACAAACGATTTTCTTATGAATCAGCTCAAGAATCATTGCATTCAAAAGATTCAGGTGAATATTACAACGAACTCAATACATTCAATCAAATTGCATACAAACTAAAAGCAGAGAAATTTAAAAATGGAGCTATAGAATTTGAGACAGAAGAAGTAAAATTTAAGCTTGATGCCAATGGCAAACCACTTGAAGTAGTAAAGAAGCAACGCCTAGATACTCACAAGCTTGTAGAAGAATTCATGCTTCTTGCGAATCGTGAAGTAGCAAAATTTATTTATGATGCAATAAAAAACCATACGGAAAGTGCATCAATCTACCGAATTCACGATACACCAGATGCAGATCGTATAGAAGAATTAGCACTTTTCATTAAAGCACTTGGATATAATCTTCCGGTACGTCAAGGCAAAGTTAGTTCTCAGGATATTAATGCTCTTTTGAAATCAATTGAAGGAGCGCCTGAAGAATCCTTGATCAAAACTGCAACAATTCGCTCAATGGCAAAAGCAATTTATTCTACCAAAAACATAGGACACTTTGGTCTAGGATTCACTTTTTACACACACTTCACATCCCCTATTAGACGATATCCAGATCTATTGGTACATCGTATTCTCCAAAATGTACTCGACAAAAATATCAATAAAGTAAAAGATCAGTGGAAAGCATACGAACATATTGCAAATCATTCAACAGAGAAAGAAATTTCAGCTGCAGAAGCAGAACGTGCATCTATCAAATACAAGCAAGTTGAGTATATGAGTGCACATGTTGGCGAAATATTTGAAGGTTCTATTTCTGGTGTTACCGACTGGGGTATCTATGTAGAAGAAGTAAATACAAAATGTGAAGGAATGGTACCCCTTCGAGAACTCGGTGATGACTTCTATTCACTCAATCGAAAGACCTATACCGTAGAAGGACAACGAACAAAGAAGAAATTTAGACTTGGAGATAAAGTAAAATTCAAGGTTATGCGTGCAGATTTAGAAGCAAAAACACTTGATTATAAAATGGTTTAATTAAGCATCTCTCAACCATTCCCCCACTTTCGATCCTTCCATGTTAAGAGGTCCATCCTGTTCTTCAGTATAAACTTCTAACGTGTTTTCATGGTTTAATCTCATTACATCATCTAAACTAAGACTTTCTATGTTCCCATCAAATAAGAGATTCTCATTGCCCGTGTATTCTACAACCAAATTCCCATCTTCTATTCGAAGAACCTTGGCTTTAAGTACAATATCTTGTTTTTTATTTTCAATATCTTTACCCGGTTTATGAGTATAAACATGTTTATTTACAAGATTTTCTAAAAAATTTTCTGATTCTGGTTTGTGTTCCATATGTCTATTATTTAGCAACTGTTAGGGCTTCGTCAAATTGGATAGAAAGGAGTTTTGAGAATCCTTCACTGCCCATAGTTACTCCATAGAGAATTCCAGCTCGTGACATAGTTTCTCTGTTATGTGTTATTAAAATTAGTTGAGAATATTTTGAAAGACTATCTATCATGTCTCCATATTTTCTTGAATTTGCTTCATCGAGCGCAGCATCTGTTTCATCAAGAATAATAAATGGTGGTGGATTAACCTGAGATATTGCAAAGAGAAGAGCAATAGAGGTAAGCGCTCGTTCTCCTCCAGAAAGCATCATAAGTGCTTTTATTTTTTTCTGAGGAAGACTTACATTAATATCTATACCCTCCTCGCCCGCCATAGCTTCAGCGTCGGCGGGTTCACCATTAAAATCATCATAACCTCCTTCGCCAAAGGCTTCGGCGGTCAAGTCAGATTTCTTTTTCTTCTTTTGTTCTCGTACCACATGAAGATTAGCTGTCCCACCTCCAAACATTAATGAAAAAAATTGCTGAAATTGCACATTGATTTTTTCTACTCCCGCTTTAAACTCGAGAGTAAGTTTATCTTCAAGATCTTTAATAAGTACTCTGAGTGTGTCAGCAGATGTTTCTAAATCTATTATTTCTCGAGCCAAGAATTCATCTCTCTCCTTGGTTTCTTCGAACTCTTTCAGTATTTCTTCTCCTGATCCTCCACCAGCATCTTCAAGTCGAATTTTAATTCGCTCAATTATTTTTCTACGATCTTCTTGTACCGTTCGTGCTTCTGCAATCATATGCTCAGCAGGAATTTCCCAGTTATCATCACCAAGTACTTTATGCTGCTCAAAATCAAGTACGTTTCTTCCAACAAGCACTGCCCCCTCTTGGAGTTCCCTATTAAATTCTCCTTCAACTGTTTCGATGAGGTTGTGATCTCCTTGAAGAGTTCTAAGAATAGAATGGATCTCATTCTGTTCAGCCATGATTTTAAACACCATTTTTTCTGCTTCCCGATTAGTATCCTTCTCCTTTTCCATCTCCATACGAAGTGCGTGATACTGAGCATTAAAGTCATCTTCAAGACGTTTTACTTCAGTAAGCTTATCAAGGGTAATTTGTTTTTCAATTTTAAGTTTCTCTATTTCTTTTTGAGATTCATCAATTGCTGTCGTATCAGTTTGAATTCTATTACGAGAGATAAATTCTTTTACGGTGTCTCGAATTCCTTGAAGAGTGCTTCGAAGTGTAAAGGGATCTTCTTTAACAACTCCTTCATCAACAATCACATACACACGCTCTGCAAGAGATTCTACATCGCGCAGGAATACCGTTTTTGTATCATTTGAGCTAGCAAGTTCTAATTGCTTTCGAAGAATTCGTTCTTCTGAAGCAATTTGTCCTTCTATTCTTCCAATATCACGAACGAGATTGTCACGGTCATCATGAGCAATAGTAAGCTTTGTTTCGAGTGATAACAGCTCATCACTTTTTATATCCTTTCCTGCTGATTGCTCAAGTGTTTGTTTTGCAGCATTCAGTGCTTCTTCTAGTTCTCTTTTCTTTTTCTCAGGTTCTAACCGCGCAAGTACTATGCGGTTTTTTTCGTGCAGCATATAAACATGTTCTCGTTTAAAATAATCCTTGTATAATCCTTCAAGTTGAATCCTCATTTCTCGAGCCTTCTCGACTTTCTCAACTTGTTTTTCCAAGAATCGAATATGCGGAGCAATTTCTTTTCGGAGCGATTGAACTTGTTTTAAGTTTTCTTCTGTTTTATCAAGCTTTCGTTCACTTTCAATTCGTTTAAAATGATACACTTTAAGTCCCAAAGCTTCCTCGATCATTTCACGACGCTCTTTGATATTCGCATTCAAAATTCTGTCAGCTTCACCTTGCGAAATAATGTGATGCCCTGATGCTCCAATATGAGCTCCTGCAAGAAGTTCGATAATATCTTTCAGTCGTACTGCCGAACCATTTATAAAATATTCATTTGCTGAATCTCGATGTACTACTCGCTCAAGTGAAACTTCATCAAAATCAACATTAAGAATTCTTTTTGTGTTATCAAAAACCACTTTGACTGAGGCACGGTTGAGTCGTCCTTGAGATTGACCTCCGTTAAAGATGAGATCTTCTCCTCGTTTTCCACGCATCGATTTAATAGATTGCTCTCCAAGTACAAAACGAAACGCTTCAGCAACGTTTGATTTTCCAGATCCATTTGGTCCGACTATGGATGTAATTGCAGTATTGAACTCAAGTTGAGCCTTCTTTGCGAAAGATTTAAAACCAGAGATTTCTAAGCTCTTAAGATACATAAATAATAGTATATCAAATCTCTGATGAGATTAAGAGTGATTTTTACATCCATTTTTTCTCTATCAATCCTTTTCGCGCAGCGTTTTGTTCTGCTTCTTGTTTTGAAGATCCTTCACCTGAGACAACGAGTTGGTTATTGAGATAAAGCCCAACTGTAAATTGCTTGTCATGATCAGGCCCAATTTCTTTTATTGTTCTGTATGCTGGAGTAATGCCTTCTTTTTCTTGAGAAAATTCTTGAAATTTTGATTTTGCATCCATCCATGAACCGTTTTCTACAATTTCATCAATAAGAGGGAAAATATGAATAGCAACAAAGTCTTTTGTTGAATCATATCCCTGATCAATATAAAGTGCTCCTAGAAGGGCTTCGAAAGTATTTGCGAGAATATATGTTCGAGCTCGTCCTGTATCTTTTGCTTCACCATGTGAAAGTAGAAGGAAATCATTAATTCCCATTCGAGTTGCAGCTGCTGCAAGTGTTGTTGAATTCACAAGTGCAGATCGATAGGCCGTCAGCTCACCTTCGGGTTTTCCTGGATATTTGTTATATAAATAGTCAGTAACAATGAGTTCAAGTACTGCATCACCCAAAAACTCTAATCGTTCGTTGTGCTCTATATTTAAATTTCGATTTTCATTGAGATATGAACGGTGCGTAAAAGCCTGCTTCAAAAGCGTCTTATTTTTAAATAATATGTTTGCTTTTTGTTCAAATTGTGAGAAGTCTATGGTCATAAAAATAAAGACCGAAAATATTATTTACCTGCAAGTATTAAATTAATTGCTTTTGTTACAATGGGTAAAATGTCATTATAAAAATTAAGATCAAGTATATCTTTGAGCTTAAACCATTTTGCATCATCAAGCCCGCCTTTTTCTTCAAGTTTTATATCTTCAAATACTGATTCTATAAGAAAATATGTAACATGTTTCTTTTTTTTACCCGTCTCCGGACTAAATGCTACATATGTATTTTCATCGAGAGTGTCTTTGATCGTCAGATTAACAAGTCCGAGCTCTTCTTTCATCTCTCGTTTTGTTCCTTCTTCCAACGTTTCTCCTTCTTCAATCTTTCCTTTTGAAAGGGTCCAGTGACCAAAGACATCATGAACAAGTGCAAGATACACTTCTTCTCCTTCTCGAGCATATACTACAGCTCCTCCAAGATGCTGTATTGGAAGATCTTTATCAGGAACATCCTTAAACTTTTTTTTCGATGTTTCGTTTTTGCCTGGTTCACCCATTTCTTTGTACACTGCACCAAGCACACCATTTACAAATCGGCTTGAAGTTTCACCTCCGTAATTTTTTGCAAGTTCAATTGCTTCATTTATTGCAACTTTTGCGGGTACTTCTTTGCGATCAGCAAAAAGGAGCTCATAGAGCCCAACGCGTAAAATATTTCGATCAATAGGAGAAATTTTTTCTAATGGCCAATCAGGAGCAGCTTTTGCGATTATATCATCTAGTTCTGGTTGTTTTCCAAGTACCCCTCGTATGAGTTTATCCATAAATGAGAAGTCTCCCATTCCTGGTGCAAATTCCTCAGCATTGCGCCGAAAAATCTCCAAAGCCTCGTCGTGGCTCTTATGACTAAAATCCCACTCATAGAGCGATTGAAGAACAATCGAACGTGAAAGATGCCTATTTGCCATATACTACTAAGCCTAAGCTTATTTCTTTGATTCTACCTTTTCTTCAGACGGAACACCAAGCGCTTTGTTTCGCTCTTTCATTTTCTTTTCTTTCTGTGCAAGTGCAGCATGAACATCTACGACCAATTTGCCTTTGTATTTTCCACAATTGAGGCAGATTGTGTGATTCATTCGTGGTGCGCCACATTCAGGACAAAGTGAAAGATTCCGCGCTTTGAGGGCGTGGTGTGAGCGTCGGTTTGCGGTGTGAGCCCGCGTATGTCTCATTCGGTTTACCATAACTTGGCCACTATAACGTAGATTTAAAAAAAGATCAACCTAGCGCTCTGTATGTATAAAGTATGTATAAAAAAGCAGCGAACGATGGTATCGTCCGCTGCAAGTAACTCTTACATTTTTCAAAATTGTCCTACCTCATAAGGTGGACAACCTCCCGACAGAACTCACTGTCGCGCTGAGCGATGATCGGAAGTGCACGCTTGAGCCCTTGGAGATGTGTGAAGAAAAGAACACGGAGTGCCTCTTCGACATCCATCCAGAACGGCGGACCAAGGGTCTCGTCACCATCAGGCATGTCCTTTTCACGAAGTACACCCTGAACGTTCGTTTCCGGCGTGGCGAAGAAATGCTGATGGTGCCGACCTGGAACTTTTTCGTTCGTCCAGATGTGATGCACCAGTTCCGGTGAGACGAGCTCCAGATCGAGCTCTTGAGTAATCTCATTTGCCAAAGCCTCGTGTGGATGCTCATTGTTTGTGCAGCACCCACCCGCAATTTTGATACAGGATCTGCCTTGTTTGGTGTATTTGATCACCAAAATTTGTGCCTTAGGATTGGAACGCCAGATGAACGTTCCAGACCAATCACCACCGTCGCTCCCCACTTTAAGATCTTCGTGCTTCATAAGTATCCCTTTCACCATTTTGATCCCTCAGTCAATGAGCAAGGCGCTAAAATAGCACACTTTAACTCTGATAGTATTATACCATATAATTATCTAGATTGCAAGTATTATATTCTTGCAAAAAGTAGCCCTATGAAGAGGCGTTATTCCATGTTTCCTGATGAGCTTTCGATGAGAGAGCGTTCCGTACCCTTTATGAATTTCAAAGCCATACAAGGGGAATTTTAGAGCAATTTTGGCCATATATCTATCCCGTGTAACTTTTGCAGCTATTGATGCGAGGCTAATGAATGGTTCTTTCTCATCCCCTTTTATAATAGTCTTTTGATTTACAAATTCTTGTGGAGCATAAAGCGATCCATCCAATAAAACTCTGCAGTTTTTGCAATCTGCGTTCACGTTGTCCAAACATTCTTTCATTGCTTTTTGAATAGCATATGAAATCCCTTTAGAATCTATAATTTTTGCGGGTATTAGAGAAACATAAAAATTAATTTTTCCTTCTTGTTTCCATATCTGCAATTTTTCAAACCACATTTCCCTTTTCTCATGAGATAACTTTTTTGAATCTTTGCCTTTAATTTTT
>JALYQZ010000008.1 GCA_030855525.1 bacterium | reverse complement strand
CTCAACTCATGGATGATATGGGCACCATCGAATAGATATAAAGAGCAAGGTGCTCTTCTTCCTGCACAATAGAATAAATTTTTTTCAACTATCTTTTAATAGTAGAGTTCGTTAAGATAGTGTCTGGCGTGGGTGGATGTAACTACCTAAATGTAGAGCGGAGGAACCATCATGGTTGTGTGCGTTTCTGTAGATTTGGGGTGTGATATGCCCTCACACTTTCAGCGACATGTTCTCGAGGTTCCTGAGGATCGGGTTGAAGAGCTTGTCGACGAGTACATCGACAAACTTAAAACTCAGGGTCACAAGCCTCGAAAACCAAGCGGGTACATGAAGCTCGCTTACAAGTGATTTTTCCAGTTAGTGGGCAAATCTTCGGTAGCCAGCGTGAGAAGCAATTCTCGCGCTGGCTATCTTTTTAAATTCTTATGAAATGTTGTATACTACAAGAATAAAAAACTCCAATGGATGCTCCTAAGATTACATATTTTGCAGAAACAGATACTCGCAATAAGCGTACTCCTTTTGGAATAAAATCCGAAGATCGAACAAGGCACATCTATGTTATTGGAAAGACCGGTATGGGTAAGTCTACCTTGTTAGAAAATATGGCGGTTCAGGATATCAAAAATGGGGAAGGACTCGCTTTTATTGATCCGCACGGAAAAACTGCAGATTTATTGCTTGATTATGTACCACAAGAACGCATTAAAGATGTAGTGTATTTTGCACCATTCGATTTGGAACATCCTATTTCATTCAATGTAATGGAAGACGTAGGGCATGACAGGCGCCACTTGGTTGCCAATGGTCTCATGAGTGCCTTCAAGAAGATCTGGGTAGATGCTTGGAGTGCTCGTATGGAATATATTTTGAACAATATTCTTTTGGCGCTTCTCGAATATCCAGATTCAACACTTATAGGGGTCAACAGAATGCTTTCAGACAAAGACTACCGTAAGAAAGTTGTTGATAATATTACTGATCCTGCAGTAAAATCATTTTGGCTTGATGAATTTGCAAAGTATGGCGATCGATATATGCAAGAAGCTGGTGCTGCAATCCAAAATAAAATTGGTCAATTCGTATCTAACCCATTGGTACGAAATATTATTGGTCAGCCAAAATCTACTTTTGATATTCGAAAACTCATGGATGAGAAAAAAATTCTCATTGTAAACCTTTCAAAAGGACGAGTGGGAGAGGCAAATGCCAATCTCTTAGGTTCAATGCTTATCACCAAAATTTATCTTGCTGCTATGAGTCGTGCAGATGTATCGGAACAATACCTTAAAAAACATTTACCAAATTTCTATCTTTATGTAGACGAATTTCAATCATTCGCAAATGAATCATTTGCAGATATTCTTTCTGAAGCACGAAAGTACAAGCTCAATCTCACAATTGCTCACCAATATATAGAACAAATGAGTGAGGAAGTACGAGCTGCAGTGTTTGGAAACGTAGGTACTATGATTATCTTTCGTGTAGGAGCATTTGATGCTGAGTTTTTGGAAAAAGAAGTTTTTCCTACATTTACAAAAGAAGATCTGGTAAATCTTGGTTATATTCAGGTATATCTTAAATTGATGATTGATGGTGTAACCTCATCACCATTTTCAGCAACTACTTTGCCGCCTATCGAAAAACCTCTCATAAATTATAAAGCCGATATTATTGATTATTCTCGTAGAACATTTGCGCGACCACGTTCTGAAGTAGAAGAGGCAATTAAGATATGGCATCAACCGATTTTGCCAGACGGAAGCCCAAAAAAGAAATTAGAAGAAGCAAAAGCTGAAACAAAGAAGGCAGAAGCGATGACCAAATTTCCAAAGCCAGCAGATATGCGTACGAGTGAATCAGAACTCCGCAAGGCGATCACTATCAACTATCTCAAGGATGTTCCAAAATTTGATGAAAAGCCAAAAGAAAAGCTTCCAGAAAAGCCTATAGAAAAACCTCCAGAACCGAAGCTTGAAAGAAAACCACAACCATCAAAAGATAAAGGTCCAAAACCAGAAAACCTATCTGCACTTCGCAATGCATTAGCTGCAGTAATGAAAGATGTTCCTGCACCTCAACCAGTACCTAAACCACAACCACAATCTTCAACACCTCCACCGCCAGTATCTCCTAAAACTACCCCCACCCCTACAGCCCCGCCTCTCTTAAAAGAGGAGGGGAAGAACCCTACATCTCAAAAGAAGAAACCCCAAGAAATTCCAGAAGAACTCCTCCAGAAGATATTGGAAATAGAATCGTAATACATTGTTATGAAGAAGCGCATTCTTATTTTTTCTGTAGCGTATCATCCCTTTGTAGGTGGGGCAGAAGTAGCAGTTAAAGAAATTACTGATAGATCAAGTGATTATGAATTTGAGATGATTACTCTTAATCTTGATGGACTACAAAAATCTGAAGAGCAGGTAGGAAACGTAAAGATATATAGAATTGGAGGAAAGGGAAGAGTACAAAAGTTATTCTTTCCATTTTCTGCATATGTTAAAGCTCAAAGACTTCATAAGATTTATCCATATGATGCAGTATGGAGCATTATGGCAAGTTTTGGTGGATTTGCAGCATCATTTTTTAAGCGTAAGAATCCTTACGTACCATTTATTCTTACATTACAGGAAGGCGACCCTATTGAATATATAAAACGTCAGGTTCGATTTGTATATCTATTGTTTAAAAATATATTTAAACGTGCAACGATAGTCCAAACAATTTCTGCTTATTTGGCGATATTTGCACGCGAGATGGGAGTACAGGGAGAAATTCAGGTAATTCCGAATGGTGTAGATACAAAGATCTTTACACAACAATTTTCTAATCCGGAACTTGAAATCGTACGACAGGAAATTGGCAAAGAGCCAGGTGAACGAATTCTCATTACAACTTCGCGACTTGTCGTAAAAAATGGAATAAAAGATGTAATATCAGCAATGACTTCTTTACCACCCTCAATCAAATTTGTCATAGTAGGTATTGGACCTTTGGAGCAGGAACTTCGAAGGCAGGTTGAAGATTTGAAATTAGGTAAGAGAGTTCTGTTTTTAGGACAAAAAAGATATCATGATATTCCAAAGTACTTAGCTGTTTCAGATATATTTATCCGGCCATCTCTCTCAGAAGGGATGGGGAATTCTTTTATTGAAGCAATGGCAGCGGGTGTGCCTGTGATTGCAACTCCAGTAGGTGGTATCACTGACTTTCTAAAAGATAGAGAAACAGGAATTTTTTGTAAAGTTAATAATCCAGAAAGCATTAAAGAAAAAGTAGAACTTCTCCTTTCAGATCAAAATCTAAAAGAGACAATAAGCAGTCATGCTAAAACCATGGTATTAGAAAAATACGATTGGGATACTGTCGTTAAAGCTATGCAGGATAAGGTTTTTTCGAAGGTATAATATATTGACTTTTGTTTTAAATATGTTATAATACACGACAGAGTCGTTGTTTTACTTAACCTTTAATCCGGGAAACCGGTGGAGTGTGTCGTGCTATTTACGTTCCTCAAGTCCTCGCTTGGAATCGTAGCAGTTCTCGGAACTGTGATTTATATCCTCAGTACATTGGGCAAAAACCCATTTCCCGAGGTAAAGGCACCTCATGCAGCTGCTGACACTGCCTCAGATTTCCTTACACATCGTGAGGGGTTCGTCCGACGTTTTGGGAGCAATGCTCTCAGCAACCTCCGGGACGCCAATGCGCGCACCAGAATCCAGGTCAACAAGGGGCCGGTTATCACTCCCACGATAACCAACCCGACCACCGAGGATATTACCTACACTGTCGACACGAAGAAGGTAACCCTCGAGCCAGGCCAGTCATTCACCCTCAACATCCGCGCGAACAGCCAAGGGAAGTTTGTGGATGAGGTAATCATCCCGATGTATATGCACACCAGTCGAAAGACAGTCACATATCACTTTCACCCCAACACGGGAGATCTGGAGCTCAAGGAATAAGTACTTCAACACGTTCTTCAATTTCGGACCGCCACCACATTTTTGTGAGTGGCGGTTCTTTGTTGAGTGCGATATGCTAGAGTTATGAAGATTCTTATTACTACCGGCATCTTTAAGCCCGAACTTGGAGGGCCAGCAACCTATGCTGTAGAGCTTGGAAGGCGCCTTCATGCTGCGGGACATCCTACTAAAGTTATAACGTATTCTGACAAGCCATCATTTTCATTTGATAAAGAATTTCCTTTTTCGCTTATTCGAGTTGTTCGTTCTCCAAACAAACTCATCAATTATCTAAAATATTTTTTTGCTGTCGTAAAACATGCTCGATCATACGATATCATCTATACTCTTGATTGGTTTTCGGCTGGTGTACCTGTCATGCTCGCATCTTTTTTTACTGGGAAAAAATATATAGTCCGAGTAGGAGGAGGATATATTTGGGAGAAGTATCTTGCTCAAGGGAGACCTCCCGTAACGCTTAAGCAATTTTATAAAAATAAATTGTATAAAGACTATAAAATAATGTACTACAGTATTAAGCTTGTACTACGACGTGCTTCGAAAGTAGTATTTAATTCTGATGAACAACGTGAGCTTTATAAAACATATTATGGTTTGAAGGAGGATAGGGTTGTAACGATAACTAACCCGGTGCCTGAAAATAAATTTGGGACATTATTGCGGAGTTTCAAACAGGAGGATACACACCCTGACAAAGAAATTGTATATGCAGGGAGATTTATCAAGATGAAGAATGTAGAATCAGTCATCAAGGCATTTGCAAAGCTTCGTGATGAATCCTTCACCTTACTATTAATCGGAGAAGGTCCAACAGAGCCAGAACTTCGGAGGCTTGTGAAAGAACATGGATTATCTAACCGAGTCACCTTTATGCCTGTGTTGTCATTGGTAGAGTTGTACCGAAGAATATCTAACTGTTACTATGTAATAACAGCAAGTTGGACTGATATTTCACCTATGCAAATTTATGAATGTCTTGCACTTGGAATTCCATTTTTGCTTACCAAAGAAAATTATCTAACCATTAATAAATTTGATTTCATAAAAATTGATCCAACTTTAGTGGATGATATTGCAGAAAAAATGAATATGTTACTTGATCCTGAAATGTATTGGAAGCATCGAGAGTCATTATCAAAATTGTCATATCACTATTCATGGAATAATGCTGTAGTTGATCATATGAGATTATTTACCCATATATGAAAGTATTAAGTATTGGAACTGATAGGAAAATATTTCAAGAGGGAAGCGCAGCTCGAAAGCGCATGATCGAATATGGTGCTCTTTTTGAAGAGTTACATATTATTGTTTTTGCAAAAAAGTCTTTAGGACTCGAGCCGTGGAGAATAGCTAACAATGTATGGATTTATCCTACAAACTCTTCTTCAAAATTTTTGTATATTCGAGATGGAGTGCGCGTTGCAAAAAATATTGTGAAACTCAGAAATTTTAATGCTCAAAGTACTGTAGTTACTGCTCAGGATCCATCAGAAACAGGAAAAGTAGGACTTAAAATGAAACAACTTTATTCTTTTCCACTGCAAGTTCAAGTTCATACTGATATTATGAGTCCTCACTTTGCTGCACAGTCACTTTTAAATAGACTTCGAGTTTCAACGGCACGAACCGTTTTGGGGAAAGCAGATGAAGTACGTGTTGTCTCTAAGCGCATTGAGCGTTCTTTGATACATTCTATGCGGGTGCCAAGTACAAAGATTGATATATTACCAATATATGTTGATCCATTACGGTTTTCAACACCATCTGGAGTTGATCTTCATACATTGTATCCTCAGTTTAAAACGATAGTACTTATGGTCTCGCGTTTGGAACCAGAAAAAAATGTAGGAGGTGCTCTTGCTATTTTTGAAGATATTGTAAAAACATTTCCAGATGCTGGATTAGTTATTGTTGGAAGCGGAACTGAAGAATCCTTACTTCGAAAAAAGATTAAAAATTTGAAACTCGAAAATTCAGTCGTGATAGAAGCATGGCAAGAGAATCTCTCAGGACATTACAAAACTGCAGATATATTTCTTTTAACATCATTATATGAAGGATATGGTATGGTCCTTGTAGAAGCAGCGCACCACAATCTTGCAATTGTAACGTCCGATGTGGGTATTGTTGGAGATATATTAATTGATGGTGTGAGTGCGATGGTAAATCCTGTAAATAATACAAAAATGTTTGTAGAAAAAATAACCAAGCTTATTATTGACCCAGCATTTAGAAAAATAATTGCTCAAGGAGGATATGATGTTATTTCGAAAAGAACTATGTTATCAAACGAAGAATATCTACAACAATATAAAGCATTGCTTGAGAAATTAATTCCGCATGCATAATGAAATTGCTTTTCTTTACACAAAAAGTTGATGCTGATGATGATGTGTTAGGTTTTGTGCATGGATGGCTCAAGGAGTTTTCTTTGCATTTTGATAAGGTTATCGTTGTATGTCTTTATAAAGGTCGATACAATCTCCCACCTAATGTTGTAGTTCTCTCACTTGGAAAAGAAGAGAGTGTATCAAAAATAGGATACATTTTGCGTTTCTATAAATATGTATGGCATTATCGAAAAGAATACAATGCTGTTTTTGTACACATGAATTCGATATATGTTCTTCTCGGTGGTATCTTGTGGAAGCTGTGGAATAAAAAAACTGCATTTTGGTTTAATCATACGTTTGGAAACTGGAAAGATAGAGTAGCATTTCATATTGCAGATCCTATATTCCATACGTCACCATTTGCATTTTCTGCCCATACAAAAAAATCAGTTCGAATGCCAGCGGGTATTAATACTGATTTATTTAAGCCTTATCAAGATATAAAGGCTGATGAGAATTCTCTTGTATACGTAGGGAGGCTTTCGAGGGTAAAGAATGTCGACACGCTCATAGAAGCTGCATTATTGCTAGATAAGGAAGGTGTGCTATTTACACTCGATTTATATGGATCATTTGATGCCAAAGATCCTGAGTATGCATTACAGATAAAAACCATTTCTCAACCACTTATAGATACAAATAAAGTTCGTTTTTTAGGTTCATTACCAAATGAAAAAATGTCTGAGATATATAATACTCACCAGATACTTATTAACCTTACACCCCGAGGTAATTATGACAAAACAGTTCTTGAGGCTATGTCATGCGAAAAGCTTGTAGTAGTATCGAGCCCCGCATTTGCAGATTTGTTACCACAAACAGTATTTTTTAAAGAAAAAAACAGTATTGATTTGGCACAGACATTGCGCACCATGTTTTTATTATCTGAAGGAGAGAAAGAAAAATTGGGTAGAGGCTTTAGAGAAAAAATTACCGAACGGCATAGTTTGCAAACCCTTGTTACTAAAGTTCATGCTTTGTTACTGTAAAAACATATGAAAAAGCCACTTACTATTTTATTACTTGGATATGACTGGAGAGATATTTATACTACTCAGCCCCACGAAGTTTTACAGAAGTTACGTCGTGACCATCTTAATCCTGACTACAACCATTTCTTTACTATCAATTGGTCACATGTAAAATATCATAAAAAAATATCAGAACATCTTGAGACTGTTCATCTAAAAGCACGCTTTGCATGGTGTAGACCACTTTACGACATGATAACTATGTTGTATGTCCCAATAATCCTTAGGAAATACAAATGTAAACCAGATATTGTCATTGCATATGATTTCCCTATGATAATCAGTTCTTGGTATCCTAGGATTTTCTTAAACAGTAAATCTATTCTTTTTCTTACCAATTTACCTCGTGACCTTGCAAAGACTCGATCGCATAGCTTTCTATCTCTTATATACCACATAGCAGCAGAATTTATAGGAAAGCGACTTATTGATTATGTATGTGTAATTAATGAAACGACGCGAGACTATATTCGATCTCGGGGTATTGCTGATTCAAAGATACACTTAATATCGCCCAATACCATAAGCCGTGACAAACATCTTATAGAGAATGTTTCAAAAGGAACTATTCGAAAAAAATATGGAATCAGTGAAGAGAAAAAAATACTATTGACGGTAGGAAGGATGGAACCAGAAAAAAATTTTGCAAAACTAATAACGTTGTTTTCTAAACTCTCTGATACATCACATATACTTCTTATTGTTGGATACGGTTCCGAGGAACAAAAGCTTAAGCAGTTGGTTAGTAGTCTAGGACTAGAGAAAAGGGTGATTTTTGCCGGTCAAATACAGCGCGAAGAAATCTGGGATTATTATAGTGATAGTGATATCTTTATATTGCTTTCAAATTCTGAAGCTCTCGGCCTCGTATTTTGGGAAGCTATGTACATGCATGTACCTGTGATTGGCAGTCCCGTAGGCGGTATACTAGAAACTATTGGATCGGATGGAGAGAGAGGGTATTTGTGGGATGAAAAAGAGGGAATTGAATCTCTTGAGCATAAGATCACCACTGCTTTACAGAGTATGACAAGTAATGCTATGAAAGAGAGGGCACATCAGTATATTGTAGAACGAATTCAGCATGCTCAAACAATTAATGACATCGTAAAACTTCATGATGAACACCTATAAACCAAGTTTCCTATATATTTTAAAGATGCGACTCAAAGGGAAGAGTTTTTTGTATGAATACTATTTTAAAAACAAAAAATTTCTTGATATAGGATGTGGTGAAGGAGAGCTGCTTAAACATGATAAAAAGAATGGGTATGGTATTGATCTCAATAAAAGAGCCATAGACAAACTTGTCTCACAGGGATATAACGCAAAAGTTGGGGATGTAAAGAAGATAGATTTTCAGGATGAGTTATTTGAAGTAGTTAATTGTCATAATGTTATTGAGCATCTTCCTATTGAAACAGCATATCAATTACTCAAGGAGGGTGCTCGGGTTTTGAAAAAAGATGGGCTTTTTATACTAAGTACAGAAATGATAACAAAGAAATTTTGGAATACTTTTGGGCATATAAAGCCATACCCCCCACAAGCTATCATTCGACTTCTTCAACGGAAAGAGAGTCTAGAAGAATTTGAAGGCATCACAGAATTAGAATATGTAAACGTGTTATATTTTGGAGACTATTATTCAAATAAATTAGCATATTTTGTGTCAGTATTTGTAGCATACTATCTACCAATCCAAAGAAGAGAATATTTTTTGATTTTACGAAAAAAATAATATGAAAGTACTGTATCTTTTCAATAGAGTTCGCGAGAATGCAGCAGAAGGAATTAAGCTCGGAAAGGACCATGATAACCATTTTTTTGGAATGTATCGTTTACAAAAATATGGGATAGAAGCATCATATATTGAACTTGAATCAGTTTTTGCAAAGCGCGTAGCGTCTTTCCTTCGAAAATATATTCTAAATATACATACTGCACACGTACCGCTCCTGCCTTTCTTTAGAAGATATGATGTGGTATTTACCTCTACTGCATTTGGTACTTTTTTAGCAAAAAACCTTCTTTTTATGAGGAAACCTAAATGGGTACTCTTTGATTATGGCCTCTTCGGTCTTATTGGAAATCGTAAAACATTCAAGCAAAAGCTCTTATACTATCTGGTATCACGAGCAGATGGAATTGTAACTATATCTAAGGCAGAGCAAGATGATTTGTATACATTATTCCCAGCGAAAAAAGATTCGATTACATTTATTCCGCTTGGAACTGATACTACATTTTTTACCCCACAACAAATACCAGAAGAGGATTTTATAATAAGCGTCGGGCGTGACCCCGGAAGAGATTTCGGTACGCTCATAGATGCTATAAAAGATACATCAATACATCTCAAGCTTACAGCAAAGCCACAGCAACTAAAACGGTTTGCTCCGTTGCCCTTTAACATCTCAGTCCACGACTTTTCTCCAGCAGAACTTTTAGAACAATATGCAAAATCAAAACTCGTTGTTTTGCCGTTAAAGCCGCGTCATCAAAATGATTCTATGGGATGCTCTACGCTCGTTGAATCAATGGCAATGGGGAAGGCTGTGATAGCAACTGATACATCAACAATGGCCTCGTATATAACCAATGGAAAAAATGGAATACTTGTACCAGAATTGCGTGCTGACATTCTCCGTAATGAAATTGTCTCTCTTTTATCCAATAAAACACGAAGAGATAGCTTGGGTAAAGAGGCTCGAAAGTATATACTCGAAACATCTGATTCAGATATATTTGCTAGACATTTAGCGAACTACTTTAACAGTTTTTAAAAGATACAAAGAATAGAGTGTTGATACGAGCGTTGAACATATATGTGCAACGATTAATCCAGTGATACCATAGGTATATCCAAGGAGGGCCATGAGACATGTTTGTACAATAGCCGTAACCAAACTATGTCGGTACAATATTTTTTTATCTGCTTTAATCTGAAGAATATTTAAAAGATATAAGTTTGGTGCAGTAAAAATAAATATTACAGCAGCTAATCGAGAATAGTTGATAGCCACAATATATTGAGGAAAAAATATATGATAGATAAAAGGTGCCGCAAAATAGTAGAGTGTAGCAAAAAAACCAAATAATATAATAAGTTTAATAATTTTATCTTTATATTCTACTTTCTGTGATGTAGCATATCTTTCTGAAATTTTTGGAAATGCAAGGGTAGATATCATTTTCGCTACTCCTCCAAATTGTGCGGGTACGGAAACAGCAAATGAATAGATAGCAAGAGGTGTTGCACCTAGAAACTGAAATGCGAAAATCTTGTCTATATTTTGTGAGATAATGCCAAAAAAATTTATAATACTTAAATGGGTGCCCAAACTTTTTGTATTATGGTCGACGTGAGTATTAAGTTTATAAGAATGAAGTGTATAGAGATATGCCGCAGTATACGTTATAGCGTTTGTTGCAAAATAGATCGTTACAAGTACTAATATGTTTTGAAAAAAGAAGATAGCACTAAAGAGAAGGAGGGCCGAGGTACCATTGATACAAAGATTTATGAAAAATATTGATTTATAACGTTTGGTTCCAGACAAATATGCAGAAAAAGTGTTTGCAGCATTTGTTAATGGAACAAATATTCCAATAATAAGAATTCCAAGAGCCAATAACGTGTTTCCTCGTAAATAATAGTAGGCACACGTAATAACAGCAAGAGAAGTGATGATAAGTGTATTCCATTTCAATTGATACCAAAATGATTTTCGTACAAATCCTTCGTTGCCCATTGCAACAGAGCGTACAATTGCAGTGTTCATCCCGGTCAATGAGAAAGCACTAATAATTGCAGAGACAGAAATAATATATTTGTATATCCCGTATTGTTGTGCTGAAATTAAGTTAGCAAAGGCTACACTTAATAAAGCACTAAATACAATCGCAAATATTTGATTAAGAAAAAGCCAAAAACTACCTCGTACTAAATACGTCATATCAGTTTTCAGGTAGACTCCGCTTCGTATAAGGATTTTGTTTATAGTTGATTTAATCGTTTGCATGTTCTAAGCACTTAGTATACGTCTGAAGTGTTTTTTCTGCAGTAGTGTGCCATGAGAAATTGGCGAGTCGCTTTGTACCACATATGCGAAGTTCTTCTCGTCGAATATCTGATGTCATAACTTTTTCTAGAGCTGTGTATATTGATTGAGCATTATGTGGATCAAAATACTCTCCAGCGTTACCTGCAATTTCTGGAAAACAACTTGTATTACTTAACACGACAGGACAGTTGCATGCAAATGCTTCAAGTATTGGCATACCAAATCCTTCATAAAGTGAGGGGAAGACAAAACATAGAGCTCTAGAATAGATGTAAGCAAGCTGGTTGTCTGATACTGTTAGCTGCACTGCTTTTTGTTTAATTGCTAATGAATCAAAAAGTTCTATTTCATGATTACGAAATGTATCTCCACCGATACAAACAAGTGATATGTCATATTTAATAAGCAGTGGTGCTATAGCTTTGATAAAAAAAGAAAAGTTTTTATATGATGCACGACCTCCAACAAAAAGGATATATGAAGAAGGGACATCGATAGACTCCATAGCATGAGCACTGAGGGATGTTCCATGATGAATAACATCTATTTTAGAGGGGTCGATCGAAAACAGTTTTATAAGATCTTGTTTGGTGTGTTCTGTAATAGCAATAACTCTTGATGCACGTATAGAAAGCTCTTTCTTGTTTTTAGAAACATGTGCACTGTTAGAAAAAAGATCAGGAAATAATTCATGCATCATATCGTGCACAGTAATTACAAAAGGTTTTGATTTAATATAAGTGAGAAAATAAGGATCAAAAAAAGTTGGATGGAATATGTCAAACTCTTGATTCTCTAGATCTTTAATAGATTTTCTTTTATTAACACTATTTTTGAAATAAGTATAAAGATACTGAGCAGATTTATGAGACTTAACCAGATTTTTAATGTATGAAATAATGTCACTTTTTTGAGAAAGACTTTCTGCTGAAGTAACAGAAACTCCACTGTCCTTAAGATAAATAGTATCTGAATATACAACTGACAATGATGTGTTTGCATGTGGAAAATCTCTCAGGTGTTTTATTAACTCTGAAAAATATCGCGTGATACCCCCACGTTTTTGACGAGCAAATATCTGATGATCAAACAGTATTCTCATTTTGGAGTGAAAGTTCCTTACTAATAAAAGACTGAGCTACAGTTTTGTCGGATTCATGAAAAACGCATACATCATAATAAGGAAATGCACCCTTCTTCTTGTATGTATATTGATAAAGTTGTTTTATAGTATCCATGTTTTGTAGGGGAAGTGAAACAATCAATCTACCACTATTGTCATAAAAAATAATAGTAGAGTATCCGAGCTTTTCTAATGACATAAGTGTTGAGATCCCATCATCATGAGCATGTGATAAAAAAGATCGATCATATTCAAAAAATATAACAGGTTTAATAGCAGCAATGTACTTGAATGCACCTCTTATTATTTTTAGATCGTATCCATCAGTGTCTATTTTTAAAAGTTTTGATCGGGCAGCAAAAGAATGATGATTTAAAAACGTATCAAGTGTCGTAAATTCAAGAAACCTATCATTTGTAGTAGAAATGTGCGCAGTTCCATTGTTACTCTTAATCTCTGTATTTCCGAGATGAACTTTTTCATCTAGCAGTATTTTAAATATTTCTACATCCTTAAAAAGAACATTATTTTTTTCAAGTATTAAAAAATAAGTAGGATCTCCTTCAATACATGTAATTGGTATATCACAAACAGTTTTTACAAGAGCTACCGTATCGCCTACATTTGCCCCAATATCTATAAGGCGAAGATCAGAATATTTTTCCTTTAAATGTACTGCAAGTCGTGGGAGATTAGAGGAATACAGAGGATTATTCCTTAGGTATCGGGGTAAGGCATGGGTGTTATTGATGAGAATATCAAATGAGCCAATGCGAACCCTTTTAAGAGCATTGGTGTTTACAAAAAACCTACGGACGTGAAGTAAAGTCGAAATTGCTGATCTCTGAGTTTTTCGTATGAGCTCATACATATAAGCTATACTATATCATTTCGTAATATGATAATAGCAGGGTTTTTGCTAGCATTTTCTTGAGTTTGCCTATATTATATAAATCACTATGAATAAAGTCCTTCGGATTATTTGTCTCACCGGAATTTTCATTATTCCATTTGTTCCATTGCTCGTTGTAGATACTCTTTTTTTTCCATTTATCTCAGGAAAGAATTTTGCATTTCGAATAATAGTTGAAATTATTTTTGGTGCATGGGTTGTTCTCGCGCTTACTGATAAAACGTATCGCCCACGAAAATCTTTCATTTTATGGGCACTCGGTGCATTTATTGTAATTATAGGTCTGGCAGATATATTTGGAATGAATCCATTTAAAAGTTTTTGGTCAAACTTCGAACGTATGGAAGGATTTGTAGGGCTTGTTCATCTTGGACTTTACATGCTTGTAGCAGCAACAGTCTTAAATACTACAAAACTATGGGCATGGTTTTTTAATACAACCATCGGAGCAAGTATCCTAATGTCACTTTATGGATATGGCCAGTTATTTAAATGGGTGACAATTAATCAAGGTGGGGGTCGTCTTGATGCTCGTCTTGGGAATGCCACATATTTAGCAGTGTATATTCTTTTTCATATTTTCCTTACGACCTACCTTATGATTTCAAGAACTATGTTTCTTGCAACACCTCAAGATCCTAAGCCTCGATCGACAAAATTTATTATAGGAGGAGTAATTATATTATTAGAATTTGTCATTCTTTACTACACTGCAACTCGAGGTGCAATGCTCGGTCTTATTGGAGGAGTTTTGCTTTCTGCAGCGTTAATAGTGATTTTTGGAAAGGCTCATCCGCGAATAAGAAAGGTATCTCTTGGAATTCTTATTGCAACTCTTGTTGTAATAGGAGGGTTTTTGGGATTAAAAGATAGTTCATTTGTGCGTGAAAGTCCTGTACTAAACCGTTTTGCAACTATTTCTCTCAATGATGCAACAACAAACTCTCGTTTTGTTCTCTGGAATATGGCGATCGAAGGTTTCAAAGAACGTCCAATCTTAGGATGGGGACAGGAAAACTTTAACTATGTATTTAATAAATATTACAATC
>JALYQZ010000005.1 GCA_030855525.1 bacterium | reverse complement strand
GAAGTAAAATAAACTTATGAATTACACTAACGAACAACTTGATACAGTATTTGAAGGACTCCCTCCCGAACTTCAGGAATATATTATGAGTGATGAAGTAAAATCACACATACAAAATGTAATCAATGAGTATGTAATTACTGATGATACTACATTCCGAAAGATTGTCTTTACTCTCCTTCTCGGAATAACAACCCTCGATGAGTTTATGACATATACAATGACTATTCCTCATACAGCTCCAGAGCAACAAGAATTAATTATCGATGAAATAACGAGCTCTGTTCTTAATGGAGCATGGGCACTATCTAAACAACTATCACTTGAGACTCCAACACAACCTCAAAGCATGCCTGTTGTGGGGAATTCAACTGCAGAAGTTGATGTACCATACATAGAGCATCCACTTCCAGCTACCACAACATCTCAAGCACCAGTGACCGCTCTCCTTGATGATCCACATCATGAGGAACCCACTCCACAATCTGAGCCTCTGCCTGAACAGCAACATCATGATGGGCCGGTCCCACTTTCAAAATCTGTGCCAGCAAAAGATCCGTATGGTGGACATGATCCATATCGTGAAGATCCAATCTATGAGCTTAAATAAGGGTGATATACTAGAATAAAGTTGTATGAAATTTCAAGTACCTCAATTTATTGAAGTAGAAGACAAAATATTTGGTCCTCTTACCATCAAACAGTTTATTTATATGGCTGGTGGAGCAGGCATGTCTATCATATTCTATTTGTTCATGCCATTATGGCTTTCGCTCTTCTTTATTCTTCCAATCATGGGATTCTCATCGGCTTTGGCATTTTATAAAATTAATAACAAACCTTTCATTTTTGTTGTCGAATCAGGATTCAAATATTTTCTTCATCCAAAGCTCTATATATGGAGACATCAACAACAAGAGGCAAAGCAACTGAAGGAAGTCACTCCAGCAACTCCGGCAGCATTTATTCCTAAGCTTTCTGAGAGTAAACTTAAAGATTTAAGTTGGTCACTCGATACCAAAGAAGCACTTAACCCTGTTACTCGAGATACTAGTAAGAAATCATGATACAATAGATAAACTATGGCTCTTGAATTTGGAAAAGCTACGCAGGATTTTGTACCTTTAAAGGAAGTGCGTGATGGCTATGCAATAATGAGAGATGGCTCAATGCGGGCAATTATATTATCTTCTTCTCTTAACTTTGCTTTGAAATCTGCAGATGAACAAAATGCAATTCTTTTCCAATTCCAAGATCTTCTTAATTCACTTGATTTTTCTATACAAATATTTATCCAGTCCCGAAAGCTTGATATACGGCCATATCTGGCGCTTCTTGATGCCCGAGTAAAAGAACAAATGAGTGATCTTTTAAAGATTCAAACTCAAGAGTATATTAACTTCGTAAAAAACTTTACTGAAACGACAAATATCATGACAAAAAGTTTTTTCATTGTTGTCCCTTATACTCCTGCAATCATAAAAAAGGGTAATCCACTGGATAGGTTTAAGAGAAAGGGGACTGATGAAGTTGAACAAAAGAAAGTCGATGAATTATTTGAAGAAAATCGTGCACAGATAGAAGAACGTGTTGCAGTAGTCGAGCAAGGATTGATCCGATGCGGAATCCGTGTAGTACAACTTGGAACAGAAGAAATTGTAGAACTCTTTTATAAGCTCTTTAATCCAGGCGATACAGAAAAGCCGATTAAATTAACTTAGTAACCACGCTTATATGGGAATTTTAAATATATTTGGTAAAAAAAAGGCGGATGAGACAAATATTGCTCTTCCAAGTCAGGTGTATCAAGCAACCGAGCTTGAACTGAAAGACATTATTGCTCCGTCCGCACTCAAAATTTCTCCACGCTCACTTAATCTAGGAGATAAAATTGTACGAACCTTCTTTGTTATTTCATATCCACGATATCTCTCTGAGAATTGGTTTGCACCCATCATTAACCTTGACCGAATATTTGATATCACAATCTTTATTCATCCTGTAGAAACTGCCTCTATCTTGCGTCATTTTCAGAAGAAAGTAGCTGAAATCCAAAGCCAAATTAATATAAGAGAAGAAAAGGGTCTTGTCCGCGATCCTGTGCTTGATATTGCTTATCAGGATCTTGAAAATTTGCGAGATAGCCTTCAACAAGCCCAAGAAAAACTCTTTGATGTAGGCCTCTACCTGTCTATTTATGGTGAAACTGATGCTGAACTTGATAAAATTGAATCTGAAATAAAATCTATCCTTGAATCAAAGCTGGTGTACGTAAAACCTGCACTTTTCCAACAAGAACAAGGCTTCCGAAGTGTTTTACCTCTTGCAAACGATGAATTGCAAGTTACTTCTAAAATAAATTCAACGCCACTTTCTAGTATTTTTCCTTTTATTTCATTCGATCTTACCTCTGATAAGGGAATTCTCTATGGAATTAACCGGCATAACTCGAGTCTCGTTCTTTTTGATCGATTTTCTCTCGAAAACTATAACTCTATTACCTTTGCAAAATCTGGATCTGGAAAATCTTATACTACGAAACTTGAAATTTTGAGAACATTGATGTTTGATACTGAAGTTATTGTAATTGACCCGGAACGCGAATATGAATTCCTAGCAGAAGCTACAGGGGGGCGGTATTTCAATATTTCTTTGAACTCTGAGCACCATATCAATCCTTTTGACCTTCCACCTATAGGGGAGGATGAGTCACCATCAAGTGTGCTGCGATCAAATATCATCAACCTTGTAGGTCTCTTTCGTATTATGATGGGAGGGCTTACAGCAGAAGAAGATGCAATTATGGATCGAGCAATTACAGAAACGTATGCATTGAAGGACATTACTCCAGAAACAGATTTCTCAAATATTGAACCTCCACTTTTGTCAGACTTTGAACTTGTTCTTGCAGGTATGGAAGGGGGAGAGTCTCTTGCACAACGACTAACTAAATACACCAAAGGAACATGGTCAGGATTCATCAACAGACCTACAAATATTGATATGAATAAGAAGTTCGTCGTATTCTCTGTGCGAGACATGGAAGACGAATTGAAACCTATTGCTATGTATATTATTACGCACTATATATGGAACACTATCCGAAAAACTATTAGGAAGCGTCTCCTCGTGATCGACGAGGCATGGTGGATGATGAAATCTGAAGATACAGCTTCATTCCTCCTTAGCTTGGCAAAACGAGGACGAAAATATTATCTTGGACTTGCTACTATTACCCAAGACGTAGATGACTTCTTAAAATCTCCTTATGGAATGCCAATTATTACCAACTCTTCTATACAAGTACTCCTTAAACAGTCTCCATCATCAATAGATAAACTCCAACAGACCTTTAATCTTACTGACGAGGAGAAATACCTCCTTCTTGAATCTGATGTAGGAGAGGGAATCTTCTTTGCAGGTGTAAAGCATGTAGCAATCAAAATTATTGCCTCATATACGGAAGATCAAATTATTACCTCAGATCCATCACAAATCCTCGCTATTAAAAAATCAAAAGAGGAATTGAACAAGTAGCTTATGTATACGCCACGAAATAGAATCTCCAAAAAACAGGGTGTGGCCTTGATTATTGTGGCTGTCGTATTTGATATATTAAGTCTTATACCTATTGTAAATTGGATAGTGTGGATACTTAATTGGATAATTTTTCCTCTTTGGTTCAAATTGCAGGGTGTTTCTTATATAAAGGGTAAAAGACTCGCTCTTGCAGGATTGTCGAGTATTATAGAAATAATACCTATTTTAAGTATCTTGCCTGGCTATACTGTCAGTATGATACTTATGATACGTAATGTCAGACATGAAGATAAGGTATTCAATACTTCACAAGCAAAAATTAATCAGCAGCAATTTCAACAAGAATCTGAAGATCGTTATAGGGAGGAGTATCAGCTGTATATGAAACAAAAGGCTGATGATCAAGAGATGTATAGGTCGCAGTCTGAAAGATATACACAACCAGGTAACTCAAGTAATGGAAACGGTAGTGATAAAGCACAACGAATCCAACTAAACAGTAGGGTGGGGCAATCTGTTAACAAAAGGAAGGCATAACGGACTGCACTATAGTATACTAGTATTATGAAAAGGTTGGGTTTTAAAAAAGCATTCTTAATTTGTACTATTATCTTTTTTGGTTTGACAGAATTTTCTCATGCTCAATTACTTCAAGATTTACCAGGAAGTAATCCTATTCAAATAACAGTAACCCCACAAAATCCTCGCCCCGGACAGAAAGTTACTATTAATCTACGTAGCTTCTCCGTGGATCTCGAACGGTCAGAAATCACGTGGGGCATTAATGGAGTGGTGGTACAAAAAGGACAAGCACTTACATCATTTGCCGTCACAGCAG
>JALYQZ010000029.1 GCA_030855525.1 bacterium | reverse complement strand
TCAGGAAGTGGACATTCAGATTTCAATGAAAGTTCTTCGAGTGTTCGCTCACCAGTAAGACGAGATCCGTCTGCAAATTCCCATGTTGGATATTGTTGGATATTTTTATCTTTACATACTTGAAGTTGCCCATTACCATCAGCAGTAGAACATTCTACATATGGAAGTTTTGTCCGCGCTGCGCCGAACATCTTCTTTGAAGCCTGACAATGTGGACACCAAAATGCTCCAAAGAATGTCACTTTCTTATCAACAAGACATTGAGCAAAACCACTGAGGTCAGCTCCTACATCTGCATTTTGAGATCGATAATTAAGATATACCATTCCGCCCAAAAGGAGAACAATCACAACAATAAATCCAACCATGTATTTTTTATCCATATAGATAA
Organism: bacterium; assembly: GCA_030855525.1. Taxonomy (GTDB): domain Bacteria; phylum Patescibacteriota; class Minisyncoccia; order Phycocordibacterales; family JAKAEA01; genus JALYQZ01. The sequence goes on along the minus strand of JALYQZ010000029.1, from coordinate 12,233 downwards.
GATAGTATTATCTTTTACCCTTTAAGACAAGCATTATATGCTCTCACTTGGTTATTGTATGAATCTATATCACTTTTTAAGTGCTGAATTGAAGCATCGTATCTTACGACGAGATCGTTGTACTCATCAACCTTTTTATTATAAGTATCTCGTTCAGATGGACTAGAACGTGGCATGCCTTTAAGTTCTTCACGTCGTTCTTCTATTTGTATACTCATTGCCGTTGTTGAAGTTTTATCTATATCTATGCGAGCTTTTAAATTCCCATCAATTTCTGGACATGCTGAGAGTGGAGATCCAAATTCCTGAACTGCAAGCCATGTTTTTTTTCCATTGTATATTCCCTCACCTACTGCTACACCTATTTCAGTAAAACGAGAATGCATGATATTCGCCCGATGACCCGGACTTGCCATCCATGCAGCGACAAGTGCTGCGTCATCTTTGAAGTTCCCTAATGCCAAATTTTCACCAACTATAATATAACTATAGTCAGCTTGTTCTGCGAGATATCCAGGACCGTTACCTTGAGGTGAGATATGCTCAAAATATTGTTGAGTAAACATATCATCTACTTTGCTTTGAGCTGCTACAGTAAGTTTAGTATTCTCTGTAAGTGGAAGTAATCCTTCTTTTGATCGTTCGCTATTTGAAGTTGTTATGACTCCTGCTACAGTAAGTTGCGCTTGTGGTGCATCTTCTGTACCTAACAACGGTCCAGAAAACAACTCCTCCCGAACACCCCCAACTATATTTTTATGTTGGGCAAAATACTGTGCCGATTTTACAAAAGTTGAAAATTTTTGACCAAGCTCAGGAAAAGAAACATAGGCAATAATGCCAATGATTATAATACCGAGAAAATATAAAAATGGTTTTTTATTCAAATCCATACTTTACTCTATCACAAGAACAGTATGATAGTCAGATACAGCAGGATCTGTGCTCTTTACCTTTATATCAACATATCCTGGACGAAGTGTTTGAAATTTAAGTGCCCATCTCCCATTACGAGATGCTGAGACACGTCCAATTTTTTGAAATGCACCTACAGGATTTTCGAGGATTTCTACACTTTGCTCATCATAAATCGTTGAGGATAATTCAAGAATGACTTCTGATGAAGCCCTAAGCGTTTGTTGATAATTATTATCATCTTCAGAAAGACAATTCCGACATACAACTTCATTGTTTGGTGATGAGGGTGTTTCATCTGTAAAATATTGTATCTGCGATATAAAACCAACAATAATAAAAAATCCCACGATAATTCCTGATGCTACAATTATATGATTGACCCATTCTTTTTCTTGAAATTCGACCATAGGTATATATTATATTCTCTTAAACCATTGATCAATTGTATAGGTGAATGCTGCACCGAGGAGAAAAACCTGTGCTGAATAATACGACCATAAGAGAACGATAATAATTGCACTCGCAGCACCATACGCAGAGACAACAAATTCAAAATTGAGATAGGCCTGAATAAAGACTCTTCCAATTATAAAAAGTGAAGTAGTTATAATACTTCCAAAAAAGATTGCGGGCTTTGAAACCTTAATGCGAGGCAAGAAAAAATAAATACTCATAAAAAGTATTGTCAGGAAAAAGAATGAGAGTAATAGGTTTATTAATTCGATGAACTCACTAAAATATGGGAGTAATCGGCCAATTACTCCATAGAAAAATGGGATAATAGTACTTGTTATAAGAGAAAGCATAAGTAATAACCCTATAAAAAGTATCATTGAAAAGGAGGTGATTTTTTCACGAATAAATCCTTTAATCCCCGCATGTAATTTTGAAGGAACAGCCCATAAGTGATTCAGAGCGGATTCTAGTTGACCAAAAGCACCAATAGAACCAATAAGTATAGTAAAAACACTGACAATACCCGCTATAAATCCTGCATTGGAATTACGTGAATGATCAGCAATTGCTTTTATAGTAGCCGTAACATTAATACCAAAAAGACTTTGAAGTTGACCTATAAGCTGATTTTCAAGCCTGCCTGCCCCAAATAGGGAACTCGTTATAGCGACAATTATAACAAGCATAGCCGGAAGTGAAAAAAGCGAATAGTATGCAAGTGCTGCACCTGTAGTCGCAGGACTGCATCTCAACCATGCATTAAACGTATCCTTCATCAATCTTTTTATAAGCTTCATATATTAGATTGTTTTATTTTGATCTTTATCTTGATGTTTAAACTTTTCGACATCATCAACGAGTTTTTTGAGATCAGCATAGATAGTATTAAGTGTAATGTCATCTACTGATGTAAGTGAAGTAACGTCTTCTACATCTTCTTGAATTTCATCCACATCCTCCTGAATTTCATCGATATCACCTTGAATTTCATCCACATCTTCCTGGATCTCATCGACGTCAACCTGAATTTCATCGATATCTTTTTCAACTTCCTGAATAGATTGTGTTTGATTATTGATAGCCATTTGAATAAAAATGGCGAGATAAATTGCCTCAAGTGATACCGCAGTCGTTAACATAAGAAGTACCTTATCAAGATCTATCCCCAACAATACCATTATAAAACAAAGACCGAAAAATATAGTATGCACAACAATTGATGCAGGCGATCCTACCCATTTAGTAAATCGAAGAGCAAGCCGTTGAAATAGTGATTGTGGTTGCATGGCCTAAATTAATAAAAAGATAATAATTGCGAGAACTATTCGATACCATCCGAATAATGCAAATCCCCTCTTTTGAATGTAATGTATAAAAAACTTGATAGCAATAAGTGCAGAAATAAATGCTGTAATAAATCCCACTGTTAACATCACAAATTCCTCAGATGAAAACGATGAGGCATTTTTTAAAAGATCATATGCTGTTGCTGCTAACATTGTAGGTATTGCCAAAAGAAATGAAAATTCGACAACTGCTTTTCGACTCATCCCAAGTGCTGTACCAGAAAGAATAGTTGCAGCAGAACGAGACACCCCTGGGACTATAGCTAATGATTGGGCTAAACCAATAAGAAGAGCTTTTTTGTATGAGAGTGTTTGGAGTTCTAGAGTAGAATCACGTTCGGCATATTTATCTTTGTAAATATATTCAAATAAAAGTATTATCACTCCACCTATTCCTAGTGTCCATACAATCAGTGATGGATTACCAAGTAAATAATTCTTTATGACTTTATATAATAAAAATCCTATTATCCCTGTAGGTACAAATGCTACAATAATGCGTTTCCATAATTCTGTATTTTTTGTAAGAGTTGATGCATAAAAAACAACAACAGCTAAAATTGCACCGAGCTGAATAATAATTTCGAAACTTTTCAAGAAGTCTGTTGAGGCAAGACCGAGAACTCTTGAAGCAATTTCTAGATGAGCTGTTGAAGATATAGGGAGGAATTCTGTCAGCCCTTCAACGATTCCTAATATAAATGAGTGAACGAGCGTCATACCTCTAGTATACGCTAAGGGATTCTCGATCGGAAGAGTGTGGCTAGATTACAAATGTGTATATAAGGTAGAGGCCAATCAAAACCACAGGAATCGCAAGAGCAACCATAAAATAAAGTCCACTTATTCCAAGAGCAACATAACTAAGTGTCATTCCTTTATCATGATTATGAGAAATTTGTCTTAAAGATACTATTGAAGATATAAGTGCGATAAAGGGGACAAATACAATAAAAAATACATTGAATCTAAAAATCGCACTGAATAGACCTTGGTGTGGAATGATGAAGTAGGATATGAAGAGTGCTGCAAATATCATACTTAAAAGAGCATACTTGTTATAGTGGCTGAGCGTATTATGAGGTATTGCTGCAGTTCGGCTATAGTTTAGGGAGGTTATAGTTGTCATATATGATAATAAGACGAGCAACTCGTCAATAAATTACATTGGTTGGTCTAATAAGTGTTTGTGCCTCTACTTTAGCGTTTATTGATGAAGATAGTATTAATACTTTTAAGCTGCCTCAGCTTTCTTCATGTAGAATTCATATTTTTGAGTATACTAGGAGGTATGAAGAAACAATTCTTAAAACACTACGATTCAACGGTTGAGGACGTTTTTTCATACTATTATGAACGAACCTATGACCGCGGAAAATCATTAGAGCTTGTTCGTGAGCATTTTATAAAAAATTGGGAAAATCTTTCTCGAAATAAAGGCTCTGCTTTGCGTTCTCAAACGGTTGAAGAGTCAGACGTGTCAGAAATGGCACCAAAATCTTCTGCTCCAAAGAACTCTCTAAAGCATAATATTAATCAATTTGGATATTAAGTGATGACTAAAAATATTCTCGTGATTGATGACGATCCCCTTATTCTTATGGGGTTAGAAATCGTACTCACAGATGCTGGATATATAGTTGAAAGCTGCAATAGAGGTGAAGAAGCATGTCAAAAAGCTTTGGTTTTTAAACCTGATGCAATAATTTTGGATGTTATGCTAGCAGATGTTGATGGAAGAGATATCGCTCGTGAACTAAAAAGATGTGAGGAAACTCGTCACATCCCTATTATCATGATCTCAGCAAATCAATTCCTCGGAAGGGATATCTACTCTTGTGGTATTGATTTGTTTATACCCAAACCTTTTGAAAGTGAATATATTGTAAATGCAGTGAAGAAATATACCACTACTCAGAATGTCCCTGCTTAAGCGATATTGAAAAATAAAAGGTTGAGCCTTTACTCGGCGTACTCTTCACCCTCAGTTCTCCCCCATGGCGTCGTACAATCTCAGAACTAATAAACAGGCCTAACCCAAATCCGGAAATGTTTTTGTCTTTTGCATCGGTTGTTCTAAAAAATCGATCAAATATTTTTCCTTGCTCTTCTTTTGGAATTCCAATACCAAAATCTTGAACTTCTATAAACGCTCGTTCCCCTTTTTTACTTGTTTTGATAACAATAGAATCAGCACGTGGTGAATACTTTATCGCATTAGAAATAAGATTCATAATAACCTGACCAATTCTTTCTTTATCTCCTAGAATTTTTTCTACATTTCCTGGTTTATAGATAATTTTATGTGATTGGGAAAAGTGTTTAGTTTCTAAAATTATAGCATCTATAAATTCACGAGCATCAAATAACTGATGGTTGAGTTCCAATTTTCCAGCTTGAATCTTTGATACATCTAGGAGATCATCAACAAGCCTCATCAATCTATTTGTTTGAGATTTTATAATTTGTGCAGATTCAAGTACTTGATCTTTTTGTCCCAGGCGCACCTGATTGATTATTATGTTAGAAAAAAGCTTTAAGCTCGTAACAGGTGTACGTAATTCATGGCTTGCTATACCAATAAATACATCTTTCTGATGCTCCAGATTTTTTCGATCTGTAATATCAATATTAACTCCAATAATTCGGAAAGGCTTCTTTTTTTCATCAAAATACACATCACTCTTCGAAAGCATCCATCGAACAGAGCCATCCGGTAGTGTAATTCTAAATTCTAAATCATTTGATTCTCCAGTATTTTGAGCAAGCTTAAGGGTTGCATCAAAGAATGCAACATCATCTGTATGGATACGTTTTATCCATTCTCCATAAGTACCTTTGAATGCTCCTGGTTGCATTCCATACAAAGCTTCGAGTTCTGGGGTAAAGATAATTTCATTGTCTTTTATAAGCCATTCAAACGTTCCAATTCTTCCTGCTTTTTGAGCAAGATTTAATCTTTCTTCATTTTTAAGGAGATTTCGTGTAGCGGCGTGAGCACGTTGTTCGATTTCGAGGAGTTGTTTTTGGTTGTCTTGCAATCGTTGCCGTTCAGTACGATCACGCATGATCTTTGTATATCCAATAACAGTTCCTTTAGCATTCTTGAAAGGAAATACAAACCCTGTTGTCCAAAATTTCTCCCCACCCTTCTTTACACGCCATCCTTCATTTATCGGTCGATTCTTCATCAATGAATTTATAAGCTCTTTTTTAGGAGTCCCCAATTTATCCTCTTGAGGAGTAAAAAACATAGCATAGTTTTTCCCGAGCACTTCTTTTTCTTCATATCCGAGGATTTTTTTTGCTCCTGTATTCCAGGTTTTTACTCTTCCCTTTTGATCAAGCGTAAAAACAGCATACTCCTCAAGACTATCCATGAGGCGTTTATAGAAATCATTACTTTGGAAAAAATCGTTATTTAATTGTAGATGCTGGCTTTTTTTCTTCATGCAGTAATGTGAGTATACAAAAGGAGCATAGTGATGCTCCTTCTTATCAACCTTGATAATAGTATAAATCCTATGTTTAGTAAAATTACCCTTTATATTCGCGGATTTCCTCAGCATTATACTTTGAAAATACATTTCGAACACCCGTTGTCTGTCCAGAGCGTGCAGTGACCAAGATACCACCACTTCGAACTTTTTCTTCATAGACTCGAGCATCAGTATCACTTACTCCCAACCCACTCAATGCTCCCACGAGCCCCCCAGCAGCCGCCCCAGTCATTGCTCCTGCAGCAGTAGTTGCTACTGCACCTGTGAGGCCTAATGCTGCAGCAATAGGGCCAGCAACAAAAAGTGATCCAAGCCCAGGCAAAATCCCATTTGCTACAGCAAGTCCTGCAAGAGCTCCCACTACTGCTCCTGTTGTGACTCCTGCCCCTGCACCATCAACCACAGCAGAACCTGTTCCATCTACAACAGTAGTCTCATTTTTATCCGATGCCCATACATACGAAATATCCGTATCCCGAACACCTAATGTTTTTAATTCATTAAGTGCACCTTCTGCATCTACCTTATTGTTAAACACACCAATAATTGTTGATTCCATAGTTTTTGATAGTTACGATTAATACCGAGAACTGTCAAAACTCTGACGTATAGAACTCATTATAATTACTATGCTGTGGCATCGAACACTGCTATTATAGATATATGGAATCAGATATACTAAAAAAACTTGAGGAACAACAAATTCAAATAAACAATATTTTTAAATCTGTAGAAAAAACAAGGAAATATTTTTTGTGGACGTTTATCATCACTATTGCATTATTTATACTCCCTCTTATCGGAGTTATTATCGTACTACCTACATTTATTTCAACCTATACTGAAACATTAAACTCATTGGGACTTTAACTACCCTTCCTGTTTCTGGATCATCGATTCATATATCCAATTTACAAACGTCGTTGTTCGTGACATCAAATTGAATACTATTGCAGATGTTAGGAGAACAAATGAAAGCTTGGTACTAATAAAACTAATTGCTATAGCCAATAGAGCAAAAACCATTGGCACCATAACTCGAATAACACCTCTTCGTTGTTCAAGTTTTTTTACTGACATATGACTAATATAACCTGATGCAAGAACATATTTTCTCATCCATATAAGAGAGAGCCCAATACAAATAATATTAAGAGCATACAGGGCAATTGCCAATTTTAAATCACTATATTCTCCAAGAAGTCTCGAAGAAAAAGGAATGAGTGCTATAAAAAAGAAAAAAACCGCATTAATAGTTGAGAGTCGTGCATCTACAGCTTTTGCATAAATAGAAACAATATAATGATGTGCTCGCCAATATGTAAAAAGCAGTGCAAAACTTAATATAAAACTCAGAAATATTGGACCGAGTTCAGTGACTGATAGCCACAAGTCGTGTTCGGTTTCTATAAGATCAGGCGACGGTAGTCTAAGTTCAAATGTGAGAAGTGTGATGATAATTGCAAAGATTCCATCAGCAAGTGTTTCTAAACGTAATTGTTTCATATAAAAATAGTATCAAACTAAACCTCGACTGAACAGCACCTCACTTTCTTATCTCAATTTCAAGAGGCACATGTATATCTACTCTTTCGATTTTGAATGTCTCACGACCAATGATCTGACCTCGTGCTGTCTCTACATTTACTCGCCATAAACCAGTAAAGGTATTTGTTTTAATGGAGTATCCTCTATACCCTCCGTCACGCCCTCCTACTATAGAAAAACTAACCCGGCTTGTTGTCGTCCAAGACCGAGTTTGTTCATTATAATATTGCCAATGATGAACAATATTTGTATTCAATGCTGTGGGCGCAAATACCGAACTGTATACATATACAGGTTCCCCAGAAGTGACATGAATTGTCTGTCTTCTTTTAAAGAAACTTTTTACACCCTCAACCTCTTTATGTACTTCATATCCATCTGCAGTCCTTGTCACTTTATGATATGCTCCTGCATCTTTCAAAGAAAGCGGTATGGGGGGGAGGATATTAGTAAAATAAAAAAGATTAACAATAATAAATATACTCCCTACAGAAAGCATTATATATTTTTTACTCTCTTTAAAAGGTATAGGAACAATGCGTGAAAGAATATAAAAATATATTCCTATAATAACAAGGCTTACTGCTCCACTCAAAAGAAAAATAGTGTCCCCCATTCTATTTATTAGCACAGGAATATAGAAAATAAAATATGAGAATAAGACAAAAAAGTAGACACTAATTTGAAATGTGAGCTTTATATAATATTTTTTGAATAATTCGTTACCAATTAAAAGACCAACAAGAACAATCATAAATGGCCAGCTGGCAATTAATGATGCACTTCGAGAATAAAACACTAAAAATCCACTGAACAACCCTCCAAATGCAAATTGAATAATAATTGGAAAAAAGGGATGTATTCTTTCGATAAGTTTCCCTTTCCATACTCCACCTGCATACAAATTTGTAAAAATAATTCCTGCACCGGCAATGAGAATATATGCGAACAAAATAAGATTTTCGACAAGAAGATCTATTCTCCGAAGTGTTAAACTATCGAGAATAAACCCACCGATAAGTGCCGCAGATGAAATATGCCGTTCGTATTTTTGAATAAAAACTTTTATCTTACGAAAGAAGGGATTCATTGTAGTAAAATGTGTGCACGGTCTCGTATTGTCTTTTCTATTTTTCCTTTAAACAGTCCAAGAGACCATGGAATGTCTCCATGTATAAGTATAGTATATTTTTTTACTTCGATAGTGCCTGATATATCATATCCTTTTATTGAAAAACTAAATGTCCCTTTATTACCTTTCCAGAATTCATGTACATCACTCATTGTATCTCCGTACTGATCTTGAATTTCAGTACTTAGTTTTTTAATTCGTTTCAATGCTTCTTGTTCGGTAAGAGAATGTTGTAGTTCAAGATTAATAGAAGCCATATATTATTTCCAATTAATCTGTGATGTTATTACAATCGTTTTCCAGGGTCCCTCAGGAACATCTTTTTCATCTATAAATTGCCAATCTACTTTATTGGAATCAGTATTTAATCCTTCAAATGTAAGACAATCACGAAGCGCTGGTGATATATCCATACCCGCATTGTTGGCTTCTTTATTCTTTGGGGGTTGAGTTCCAAAAACGTATGCATAATCATCATATTCATATGGCCCAGCATCTTCATTTTGACCATAACATGTCACATTATTTTTTGTGATTTTTACCCACCGATTTTTCATCATTGACTCTTCTTCTCCCCAAACTTTTTCATGTGCCCATGGCACGACATCATATGCATTAGGTTTACGATTTCCATCATCATCAAAATCGTTGTACGGAACATCTACATAAAATGGATTTTCTTTAGGAATAAATCCAGCAGGATAATACCCATTGCGGTTTACATAATCATCATATCCACCATAACTTTTCTGCCATTCATCATCCCATGCACTCAATGCATTATCTTCTGAAGACCCATTGCCTACTGGTTCTCCAACCCAAAATACTGTCGCCGTAATATTTTTATGGAGTGGGTAACGAGAAGGCGTCGTAGTGGCAATGTTAAGCGATATACGCCTACCTGAAATTGTTACAAGTACTTTATCTATTGTTGAATACAAAGGAAAAAATGAACCTTCAATCGTAGCAACAAACGTCGGCTTAGTAGAAGTATAATAAAATACCCCCAATCCAATAATAAGCATACTTATCATGATAAGGAGTACCTTTTTTTTATGTTTGGTAAGAACCATGTTTCTTTACAGTAACATGTTCTTCTTCAAAAACAACCTAATTCTCAAGACGTTTGAGAATTGTCCAACTGATTGCTGCAGGTATCGCGATACCAAGTGACCAGATAATGTCTGAAATTGTCATAGACAACCTTTTTACCTTATTTAGATAAATAAAGAAAGTGAGCTCGTCTATAATATAGAGGCCAGTGTTGCAATTCCCAATATTCCTAGAAAGTTCATTAAAAATGCAACAGGTATAAGAACGTACGTTTTCATTTTAGACATCCCCATCATCGCAATCCCCAATTCATCTGGCAATGGTGAGGCAATAATAAGTGCACCAATAAATGGTGATAGTACACGTAAAAATCCTAAATGAAACAATGAAAGAAGTTTTTCAAATTTTATTTTTTTAAGGATATAAGAAATATCACGAGACACTCGGTCACGTATAAATAGAAAAATTATCAAATCCCCTACCATAGCTCCCGCTGCACCACAAAGAGCTACAACATAGGGAGAGTGGTGTCCTGCTAGTTCTGCAAGGATAATTGATGCTGGTGCGATAGTGAATGCAGAAGTAAAAAATATCCCAGCCAAAAAACTTCCAAGAATTGCGAATTCTTGAGTAGCAGTAAAAAGGTTCTTGAGTACTCCAATCTTTACCATCAAAACAGCAATAATAATGCTGAGTACAACGATTGCTAAATCTCTTAGCAAATATTCATTTTCTTGAACCTTCTTCATAGAATAATTATATCCAATTACGAACCTCTTGCATATTATTATAAGAAGCTTACACTTAGCACATGAATAATATCTTTAGAAAAATTGCTCATAAAACCAGTGAGATTGTAGGTACTCCTTATTCATTTATTATTGCACTTATATTAATAATAGCCTGGGCACTCAGTGGTAAATTTTTTAGTTACTCTGACACATGGCAACTTGTTATAAACACAGGTACTACCATTTTGACTTTCCTCATTGTATTTCTCATTCAAAACACTCAAAATAGGGATGCAAAAACAACGCACCTTAAACTTGATGAACTTATTCTTCATATGAAATCAGCTCGTAATGAACTTATTGATCTTGAAGACATGTCAGATGAAGAAATAAAAAAACTCCAACAAGAATTTGAAGCAATTAGGAATAAACTAGAAAAAAAGGTTGTAGGAAAAAATTAATTCCTTTATAGAGGATTCATTTTTTTGGCTGCGCAATAACTGCTAATGTTTCGCTGTATTTATCTGTAAAAAAAGATAGGAATCTATTTATTTTATTGAGAATTTTTTTCTTGAAACTTTCTTTATGAGAATACTCAAGACTATATACATATGACTGCTCTATAATCTCAAATCCATGACGCTCTAAAAGTTGCTTCAATGTCCTATGGTTGTAATAACACGTATGTTCCCTATTAGTCGTTGGTTCATATTTTGTAATTTTTTCTGTAAAATTAAAAAAATTAAAACAATTTGGAGTGCTAATAATTAGCTTACCATCTTCTTTCAAGTATTTTCGAACATTATCTAAGTACAATCCTTGGTTTGAGAGATGTTCAATAAGATCGAGTGACCAGATAGAATCAAATGTTATATCGAACGTAAAATCTTCTGCTGATTGGCGTGAGTACAATTCATCCACAATTTCTGATACAGGATCGATGCCATACACGGTCTTATTGTATTGCTTCAAGAGCACATGCGGCGCATTCGTTTCATTGATATTCTTGCCCTGACCCCAAAATCCAATATCGAGTACTACATTATTAGAACCTGACCACTTTTGTATTAATGCTTTCTTGTTGGGATAGACCATATCTCAAGTATACCTCACCTATTTTTAAATAAAAAAAGCTCTGTATCTCACGACACAGAGCTTTTTTCGATAAGAATGTAACTTATTGACTAACTGTCATGAATGATTGTTGGCTTGTTGTTGCTGTTACACCAGCCTTATTTGATGCACTAATAACATAGTAGTATGTTGTTGATGCCATAAGATTTGAAACCTTCAAGCTATGTGATGTCTTATTCTTCTTACTTGAATCCGTATGAGATGAACTAGTCGTTGATGTTACGGGAGTACTTGTACCATACCAGATCTTTCCTTTGGTAGGAACATCAGTAGTCCATTTAATGGTTGCTGTAGTTGGGGTTGTGCTTGTTGCAGAAATCAATGAAATTACAGGTGCGCCTTGTGAATGAGATGTAGTCGTCGCAGTTGTTGTTGCTGTACTTGTCGCAATCATCCCCAATTTATGAGCAATGCC